>CACZFN010000005.1 GCA_902780505.1 uncultured Ruminococcus sp.
TCTCTTTTCATGATATTTTTGTTTGTTAGCACTTAACATTATATCATATTGAGAGTTGTTTTTCTATTTTTGGTGTCTATGATCTATTGTAACATAACACGCAAGTATTATTCTTTTTACATTTTCTACCGCCGACTAAACAATTTGAATAAAAAGCATTGCTTGCCGTATTGACTTTTTTGTTGAAATGTGATATAATGCTATATGTTAAATCATTATGCATATTAGTGCTGTAGGGCATGGATGTGTTTTGGGCTATTATAACAACCTGGGGGATAATGATGAAAATACTCGTAATGGGCGGCACACGTTTTTTTGGAATAAGAACTGTTGACGGGCTTGTGAAAAACGGGCATGATGTCACGGTTGCAACACGCGGCAACCTGCCATTTCCGTTAGAGGGGAAGATAAAAAAAGTTATCTTCGATCACCGCGATGAGGAAAGCATACGCAATGCTTTTTCGGGGGATGATTATGATATCATAATAGACAAAATAGCTTTTTCTTCAAACGACGTAAGACGTGTTGTCAGTAATGTAAGCTTTGATAAATATGTACTTATGTCTACCTGCGGCGTATATAACGGCAGGTATCATATCGATGTAAGGGAAGAAGAATTCGATCCGTATTCCTATGGCCTTATATGGGGTGAACGTGACGCAAACGGCGGAAGTTTTGATTATGATGAAGGCAAACGTCAGGCGGAATGTGCTGCGGCGAGGCTCTTAGAGCCTGAAAAAGCAGTTATGGTAAGGTTCCCTGTTGTAATGGGGGAAAATGATTATACAAAACGGCTTATGTTCTATATTGAACATATTGCCGCAGAAACACCAATGTATGTAAATAACCCTAATAATAAACTTAGCTTTTTATATGAAAATGATGCGGGCGATTTTTTCTGTAAACTTGCAGAGAGTGAACTATACGGCGCTGTAAATTTAAGTTCACGCGATATTATAACAACAGGTGATATTATAAAGTATGCCGAAGAAAAGCTTGGCAAAAAAGCTGTGATAGATATAAATGGCGATATAGCCCCTTACAACGGCTTTGAAACAGATGCAACGTGGAATACCGATAAGGCACAGGGTATCGGTTTTGTACCACTCAGACATAAAGACTGGATCTATGACCTGATAGATTCATATATAATGAAAATAAAAAGGTGAATAAAATGCGGATGCTATCTTTTGTTATACCCTGCTACAGGTCTGAAAGGACTATCAGCGGTGTAATAGATGAAATTATAAAAACGGTAGAGGCTGACGGCCGTTATGATTATGAAATAATCTGTGTCAATGATGCTTCCCCCGATAATACGATAGGTGTGCTCAATGATATCGCTGAAAAAAACAAAAGGGTAATAGTGATCGACCTTATGCGCAATTTCGGACAGCACTCGGCGATAATGGCAGGTTTCAATTATGTTTCGGGCGATATAGTAATAACCCTTGATGACGACGGGCAGACTCCTCCCTCGGAAGTCTTCAAGCTTGTTGACAAGATAAATGAAGGCTACGATTTCGTTTCGGCAAGGTATCCGGTAAAGAAAGAATCCCTTTTCAGACGTTTTGGCTCGTGGACCGCTGAGATAATGGCTATAAAGCTTATAGGAAAGCCCAAAAATGTTCAGATAAACAGCTATTGTGCGGCTACAAGGGCAGTGGTTGATGAAACGATAAAATATAAAAACGCATTCCCGTATGTTCAGGGACTTGAGATACGTGTCACAAAGAATATCGCAGATGTTGAAGTCAACCATAGGGACAGGGAAGAAGGCAGATCGGGGTATACACTTCCCAAGCTTATAGGACTCTGGCTCAACGGCTTTACGGCATTTTCGGAAAAGCCTTTGAGAATCGCATCTATAACGGGCGGCCTGCTTGCATTGGTGGGGTTTGTCGCTTGTATAGTTGTAGTTGTAAGAAAACTCCTTAACCCGTCTATTATGCTCGGATACAGTTCTATAATGGCTGTAATGCTGTTTATGTTTGGTGTGGTTTTTCTGATGCTCGGGCTTCTTGGTGAGTATATCGGCAAGATGTACCTTTGTATCAACAATTCGCCCCAGTATGTTGTTAGATCAGTAATAAACAAGAAAAGGAATGACTGCTGATGTTTGACCTTAAAAGTAAGCTTGTATATAAAAGCAACCGAATACTTGACATTCTTGATACCCTTTCCGGTTCTTCACGCCCTGTGGGACTTATAGGCGGCGGTGTGTATGCAAGGATTTTAAGCGAAGCACTTCCCCGTTACGGAGTAAAGCCGGAATTTATAGTTCTGGACGAAGTCTATATCAAAAACACGGCAAGTGAACTCTACGGGCTGCCTGTTATCACACCCGATGAATGCTCACGGCGTTATTGTGACGCTTATCTTATTGTGGCTTACAGGTATAAATATGAAAATGAATGGTCGATCATACGCAATGAAACCTTCAAATTCACTCCGGAAACAGAAGTGATAACGCTCGGAACATATTTCTTAAACGAGCTTGACTGGCTTCCGTATGAATATATAATAGGCAGTATCGATGCTTTTGAACAGACATATAATATGCTTGATGATGCACTTTCAAGGCGTATTATGGTTGAATATCTCAACGCTAAGATATCGGGTGATGCAAGAAAGCTTATCATGTTTAATACAGACAGTAAAAACGATTATGAACTGTCTGTGATAAAGGAAAACTGTCATGACGGTGTGATAATAGAATGCGGTGCATTTGACGGGACAAGCGCTTTAGAGATAGATGACTGCTTTGCAGGGGAAAGAAAGATATTTGCGCTGGAACCTGTCAGCGATACATTCGCTAAGCTTTGTAAAAACACACAGGGGCGAAAAATGATAATCCCGGCTAAAAAAGGCACTTCTGATAAAAGCGGGACAGCATATATAAACGGCGGTGACAGCACAGCTTCAGTAGAATTCGGAAACGACAGACTGGGCGAGAAGATAGATATCATCACACTTGATGAAAGCTTTGAAAATGAAACTGCCGCAGTTATCGTTATGGACATTGAAGGAAGCGAACTTTCAACTCTTAAAGGTGCACAAAAGATCATAAAAAGGGATCACCCGCTGCTTGCTGTAAGAGTCTATCATAAGTGGGATGACCTTATTACTATCCCGCAGTTTATAGCATCACTTGGCGGTGATGTTCCCTATAGGTTCTTTTTAAGGGTAAACAACAGCTTTATCGGAACATATGATATTACTCTCTATGCTATCTGAAAGAAGTGATAAATATGCAGACAACACCCCCTGATACAGTAAAAGCTTATGTGGATAAGTGTATAGGTATTCTGAAGGCTTCACATATCGTTCTGCCTAAAAACGCTAATGTGAACATCTATCACCACTGCGGCAGGGACGAACTTTTGAGAACAGGTGCTATGTTCATTAATATTGTCAACCGGGATTATTGCAAAAGTATGGTGGTTATGACAGCAGGACAGGCTTACCCTAACCACTATCACCGTATCAAAACAGAGTCTTTCTATGTGCTTGTAGGTGAACTGAAGGTGGTTATTGACGGCACAGTCTATACAGCACTGCCCGGTGAGCTCCTGCATATAGAGCGCGGTCAGGATCATTCGTTTTATACTGACGGCGGGGCTGTGTTTGAAGAAATATCAACTATGTATGTACCTAACGATTCGGTATATACTGACGAAAAAATAGCAGATACAAGCTATTCACAGCGAAGAACGACGCTTACTGCTCAGCAATGGAAGGAGATAATCGACAATGCTTGATGTAAAACCGTTTGATATCGAAGGCTTTGATATAACGATAGGAAAAGATAAAATGACGCTTATTGCAGGTCCATGCTCTATTGAGGGGTATGAAATGTGCGACGAGGTGGCAGGGGAACTTGTAAGGATATGTAAAAAGCTTGATATCAATTATATATTCAAGGGTTCCTTTGATAAGGCTAACCGTTCCAATCTTCATGCAGGGCGCGGTGTGGGTATTGATAAAGGACTTGAAATACTCGCTGATATCAAAGAAAAATACGGTATTCCTGTAACCACTGATGTTCATGAAACCTATCAGTGCGCTCGTGTGGCAGAGGTCTGTGATATATTGCAGATACCTGCATATCTTTGCAGGCAGACAGACCTTATTGTTGAAAGCGCCGCAACAGGTAAGGCGGTGAATATCAAAAAAGGTCAGTTTATGGCACCGTGGAATATGGATAATGTTATAGAAAAAATGCTGTCAGAAAACAACGAAAAGATAATCCTTTGTGAAAGGGGAACGACTTTCGGCTATAACAGACTTGTCGTTGATATGCAGGGACTCCTTGATATGCGTAAGCTTGGATATCCTGTGTTCCTTGATGCTACACATTCTGTTCAGCAGCCGGGAAGCGGCCATGAGTTTACTTCGGGAAACAGGGAGTTTGCACCGTATATGATGAATGCAGGTCTTGCAGTGGGCGTTGACGGTATCTTTGCAGAGATCCACCCCGATCCTGACCATGCAGTATCCGACGGACCGAGCCAGATCAAGCTTGAATACGCTGAGCAGATACTTACCAGAGCTAAAATGTATGATGACCTGACAAGGAGGATCAATGTAAAGTGAAAGCTGTTATCCTCGGAAAATCCAATTCAAGAAGAATAGAGTGTAAAAACTATAAGCCTTTTTATAATGACCTTTCGCTTACGGATATACTGCTTGAAAAGTTGGTCAGATATTTTGACAGAAGCGATATCTTTCTAAGCTGTGAGGATGAAAAATTTGAATATGTATCAAAAAAATGGGGAATTTGCTTTATTAAGCGTGATGTAAAATATACAATGCTTGAAACGAATACCGTTGATGTAGTAAGGGGTGTATGCAAGGACGTTCCCGGTGATGATGATATCCTTTACTGCTCGTGTATGGATCCGCTTTTTGATGACTACAAGAATATGCTCAGGATATGGGACGAGGTAAAGGACAGCCACGATTCGCTTAATGTTATATATCCTATGAAGAAGTATTACCTTGATGAAAAACATCAGCCTATAGGTTTCGGGTTCGGGCACTGGCATAAGTATTCGCAGTATATACCGCCGGTGTACCAGGTCAGCTGGGCAAATAATATACTGACACGTGAAAGTATTGAGCGAGTGGGGTATATGATAGGTGAACAGCCGTTCTGGTATGATGCATATAACCCGACAGTTGATATTGATACCGAAAAGGACTGGGAACTTGCTCAGGTGATCTATAAATACTACAGGGAAAAGAAATGAATGATATGAAAGAAAAAGTCCGTGCGCTTGTAATTGACGTAGACGGAACACTTACTGACGGCGGTATTTATATCGGGAATAACGGTGAGGAACTGAAAAGATTTTATGTGCGTGACGGCCTTGCGATCAAGCATATACTGCCTGAGTATGGCATAATGCCGGTTGTTATCACGGGAAGAAGCTCGCCGCTTGTTGATATCAGATGCAGGGAACTTGATATAAGTGAGGTCATTCAGGGCTGCGGCGATAAGCTGCCGGCACTTAAAGCAGTGCTTGAAGAACATGGTCTTACGCTTGAAGAATGTGCATATATCGGCGATGATATAAACGACCTTGAATGTATTAAGGCGGTTGGATTGTCAGCTTGCCCGAGCGACGCAGTGAGTGAGGTGATCAAAGCAGCCGATTATGTATGTAAGGCACGCGGCGGCTGTGGCGCTGTGAGGGAATTTGTGGAGTATCTTACAGCAGTCCGTTTATAAGGAGTGTAAAATATGTTTGAAGAAATGATAGCAGAGATAAAACAAAATGGTCTGCCAACATTTATTTATGGCGCTGGTGAGCTTTCGTCGCGCGTTTATGACCATCTGAAAATGAACGGTATTCACATCAATGGATATGTTGTAGATAAAGAATACTGGCAAGGAAAGAGCCATTCCCAAAACGGCCTTCCTGTTTATGCAGCCGAAGATATTCTTCCGGAAACTAACTGCAATTTGGTTATCGGTATAATGTACTTTTCAGAGGAAAAGGAAGAAACTTTTTCTAAATACAAAAAATGCCACCTGTTCACAGCAGACTATTCGGGAAGGTTCCCTTTAGGCATAGAACAGGATTGCAAGTTCACAAACGAGTTCTTGGAAAGTAACCGTGAAACGATCTTAGAGCTCCGCAATGCTTTATCTGATGATGCTTCAAAGGAACAGTTAGATGCATTTATCAATCAGCGCAAATATGGACATTACAGGAAAAGCTTTTCCTGTGCTCCCCAATAATTTGAAAGAGAGATTATTTCACCTGTCCATGACGAAGTCTTTATCGACTGTGGTGCCTTTGATGGCGATACAATAAAACAGTTTGCCGAATTTTGCAACAACGAGTATAAAAGAATCATTGCATATGAAGCAGATGAGTATAATTATAAAAAAATGAAAACTGAACTGGATGGTATGCATGACGTTATTTTTTTCAATAATGGTGTTTCAGACAAGGCGGAAACTGTCTACTTTTCAAACGATGGAAGAATGAGTTCCCACATCTCCGATACTGGTGTCAAGGTCGAAATGGTTTCCATTGACCAGACAATTGGAGATGAAAACGTCACCTTTATAAAAATGGATATTGAAGGCTCTGAGTTAAAAGCACTTATGGGTGCAGAAAAGACAATTCTTCGATGCAGACCTCGTTTAGCAATCTGTGTATATCACAGACTTGAGGATATCCTTACCATTCCTCAGTACATACAATCTCTCGATAGTTCGTACAAGCTTTATTTCAGAAACTATCATTCACAAAGCATAGAAGCTGTAATCTATGCAATATAAGGAGCTAATAACTATATCATGAAAAAGGTCCTAATTCTAAACGGTACAATAAGTGAGATACCGATAATAAAAGCTGCCCAGTCAATGGGGCATTATGTTGTGACAAGCGGAAATATGCCGGATCTGCCGGGGCATAAGGTGGCGGATGAATATATACCCGAGGACTATTCCGATAAGGAAGCTGTTCTTGAACTTGTACGCAAAAACAATATTGAGGGTATTGTAAGCTGTGCCAACGATTTTGGTGTCATCACATCTGCTTATGTGGCACAGCAAATGGGCTGGAAAGGCCATGATACCTATCAAAATGCAAAGCTTATGCACCATAAGAATGAATTCCGTCACTATTTTAAAAGAATGGGCTTTCCTGCGCCTTTTTTTGAGGATTTTGATGATGTTCAGAAGGCAAAAGACTATTGCAGCGGCTGTGAATACCCCGTAATCGTTAAAGCATCGGATATGACAGGCGGCAAGGGTATAAAAAAAGCCTTTACCAGGCAGGAGGCATTAGAGGCAGTAGATTATGCTTTTGGCGCATCACGCAGTAAGCATATTGTTGTTGAACAGTACCTTGAAGGCGTGCAGCAGTCTATCGTAGTATTCCTTGTAAACAAAAGGATAGCTGTTACTTCATCAAGTAATATTTATTGTATGAAAAACCCGTATCTTGTCCAGGCAGAAACATACCCGGCTGAAAACTTTTCTCTTGTCAGGCAGCAGCTTCATGATATAATGCATACAATGGCTGATGATCTTGGCCTTTGTGACGGTATATTCTCATTCCAGTATATTGTTAAGGACGGTGTGCCTTATGTAATTGATATGATGCGCAGATGCTTTGGAAATGAAACTCTGCTGCTTGCTGATGTTATGACAGGCTTCCCGTGGGAGGAAGCGTATGTCAGAGCATCTCTCGGTGAAGATGTCAGCGGTATTTCTTGTGCAGAGCCGACATACAGTTTCTGCGGGCATTACGGTGTTATGGCAGACAGCAACGGTGTTCTTGACAGCTGGTCAGTCCCCGATGATATTATGGCAAGAACTTTCAAAACGACGGTCAATATCCAAAGCGGTGAAAGAATAAACAATTGTATGACTGAAAAGATCGCCCATATATATTTTCACTATGATAATATGGAACAGATGAACAGTGAGATATCAGATTATAACGATCGGATAAAGGTAAGTGTAAAATAGTTTTTTTATAACAAAAAACGGCAGGAACCCCCTGCCGTTTAGTTATTATCATAAGATCTGTTTCACCCGAGTGCGAATATAACTATGCCGCCAAGGACAAGTGCCATGCCTGCAAGCTGACGAATGGTCAGACGCTCTTTGAAAAATAAAAAGCTCAGAACTGTTACAAAAATGTACCCTGTACCTTCAAGTACAGGCGACATTGAAAGCGGCACTACTTTAAGTGCATACATACTGATCAGTGTGCACCCGAAGAATATGGCATATGCAGTTATCACAAGCGGGTTCAGGTATTCTTTTATCCTGCTTTTGTATTTTCTGCCTGCTGACGCTTTGAGCATTATCTGTGAAAATGCAGATATCAGAACGCCTGTTACATAAATGACGGAATAAATCGCAAGTCTGCTCACGGCTTACCCTCCTTATCATCACGTTTTATGGTGATAAGCAGGGAACCTGCAACAACAAGTGCCGCACCCGCAAGTTTAAGCGGTGTTATTTTTTCATCGAATATGACAGCCCCGAATATCATAGCCCAGATAAGTGTGACCGATTTATTGACATATGCTATATTAAGCGGTATGTGCTTTAAAAGCTGCTGCCAGCCTACAGCATAAATACCAAGCACAGCAATAAGGCAGCCGTATAGCAGTATCCATTTCAGCGACAGAAGATCTTCCCCCGCAGCCTTTTTTGAGAATATCCCCCCGCAGGAGAACACAAATAGTAATATGTGCAGGAAAAGGTATGGCAATAGTTTTTGTTTTTTCATCCCTTTACCTGTTTTTGAGCAGTTCATATATCTTCTGCACTGTCATTTCAGCTTCCTGCATTGTCAGGCATGAGGAAAGCGGCAGGCGAAGAAGCCTGTTTCCGTATTCTTCGGTCACGGGGCAGTCTTCAGCTTTATACCCGAGCCGTCTGCCCATAGGGGAGGAGTGAAGCGGTACATAGCATATGTATGCAGGGATACTGTCCTTTTTAAGCTCGTCGCTAAGCCATGTCCTTGTATTGTCATCAGGCATAAGTATGTTATACATATGTGCATTATGTGTTGCATATCCGGGTACTACAGGACGCCTGAGCCAGCCCTTTTCCTCAGCTTCCCTGAAAGCCTCCTGATAAAAATCATATATTTCCATTCTTATCCTTGTCAGCTCGTCAAAACGCTCTGTCTGCGCTAAAAGTATCGCCGCAAGCACATCTGACGGCAAATATGAAGAACCGATATCATGCCATGTATATTTATCAACGATCCCCCTTAAAAGGTTTGCGCGGTTAGTGCCCTTTTCCCTTATTATTTCGGCACGTTCAAGGTATTTTTCTTCATTGAGGATGATAGCCCCGCCTTCGCCCATGACATAGTTCTTGGTTTCATGGAAGCTGTAGCAGCCAAACTCTGTAAGTGTTCCGCAGTATTTACCCTTGTAAGTCGAGCCAACTGCCTGCGCCGCATCTTCTATAACGAAAAGCCCGTGTCTGTCTGCAATTTCATTTATTCTGTCTATATCGCAGGGGACGCCCGCGTAGTCAACGCAGTATATAGCCTTTGTCCTGTCGGTTATAAGCTGTTCGATAAGGTTTTCGTCAATGTTGTAGGTGTCCTTTCTTATATCACAGAATTTCACCTTGGCACCCCTTAACAGGAAGGAGTTGATCGTTGACGAGAAGGTGAAGGAAGGTGCAATTACCTCGTCACCCTCTTTAAGGTCTATAAGCAGCCCTGCCATTTCAAGGGCAGCAGTTCCCGAAACGGTGAGCAGCATATTCTTTATACCGAATCGTCTTTCAAATTCTTTGTATACCCTGTGAGTGTACTCCCTGTCACCGGAAAGCATTTTGCGCTCAAGTGCATCAAGTACATATTTCTTTTCAAGTTCACCGATATTCGGCTGTGAAAATATCATTTTAGTCGCTCCTTTGAGTGATGTTACTTATGCTAAACTGTTTTGTTTTTCTTTATAGTTCTTTTCCTGATAAGAATAAAACAAGTCCCGTAAACAGCGATCACCGCTGCCGAAATCCCGCTTATTATCATGCCGAGCTTCAGCCCCGGGGTGACATATTCAAACTTGATATCGTGATCCCCCTCAGGGACATAAACTGCCATCAGCCCGCCGAATACTTTTTCTATCTCGGTTTCTTTGCCGTCAACGAAAGCTGTAAAGCCATCACTGTACGGGACAGAGAAGAACACAAGATTATCCTTTTCAAGCTTTGTCTTTGCGGTAAAACCATTTGAGTTTGTGTTGAATTCATAGCAAGCTGAATCCGCGCGCTTCTTGCAGTCGGCATAATACGCCGCAAGGGAGAGATCCTCTCTTTCCTCCTTAGGAAGCTCTGTAAGTATATCACCGTACTTTTCTATCTGTTCATCATCAAGCCATATAGCTTTGAGCAGAAGCTTTTCGTTGTCATAGGCTTTGGTCATATGGCTGGGATCGTCTGCCGATAATACATCTTCCGAATGTTCTTCTGATGGCTTATTCTGATTATTCAATTGGCTTTCTTTTTCGCTTGCAGCTTTATCAAGTCGGTTTTCGTTTTCAGTGTCGGCTTCTTCTTCTAGGATAGGGGTAAATTCGTTTTGGTTTATGTAATGGTCATATGTAAAACCCATGGGGATATAGGCATTATTTTTCAGTACGATAAACTTGTTATACTGCGTCGGCTCTGAATATCCGGTCATTTCATATATTACAAGTGCATCCTTCGGTTCAACAGGAACACCACCCAGGAGGTCTTTATTAAAGAAGAAATTATACTTTGCGGAAAGGAAAGAATACAGAGGGTAGTCCTTACTGTCAATATGCAGCCCTGATGTTCTGTATATTCCTACCAGTGAATAGAAATCTGTTTCACTGCCAGAAGTCATTGAGGTAAAGTGTCTTATATCATCATAGCCCATCGTTATCCCTGTATTGTAATCAAAATCAGAACCCGTTACCCTGTAAAACCCGTCATCATTTAAGTCAATATTATGGAAATCATTATAAATGAATGATCTGTAATTGGTTATCTGCATATGTGTTTCATGCTGCGTTACCTCAAAGTATCTTGTAAAAAACATAAGGCAGCAGAATACAGCCACAGCTTTTGTCAGATATTCTTTGCGGGCAAATCTTATATTCAGCTGCGGTTTTGAAAGCAGGAACATATACAAAAGCCCGAAAGCACAAAGTGCGACTGTATATATCCATGACTGCTTTTGCAGGTCATTGGTAAAATAGTCACGCACAAGCATATTGTAAAGGCCTATGGGGATAAGTATGCAAAGAACGATAAAATTCACCCTGATGCCCGATTTCATATCAAAGCTTTCATAATCATCAAGGAACATACCCGTCATAAGTATCATTATGATAAGCGGCATAACTGTCCAGCGGGCATAGTATGTTGCGTTGAATGCGGTAAACATACTGTTTAATACAGGCACGCAGGCAAATACAGCGCTTACGTAAAGCATAATGCTGTACCAGCTCTTTTTTTCCTTTTTCATAACGCACAGAACGCCGATCATCGTAAAGAGCGGTATATAAAGCCCCGCTGACGAGAATGAAAGCGCCCTTTCGTTGAAGTACCACGCCCTGCTTGCCACTTCGGGGAAAAGGAATAATGACTCTATCAGCTTTAATACCGTTCCGTGATCGTTGTAAGCAAGCAGGTCATTTGAGAAAATAGTATTTGTTGCTCTTGGGTTGTCAAGAAGGTTTATGGCATAAGGAATTATCGTTATACCTGCCATGAATACTCCGAACAGTGTTTCTACGGCAAGCTGCAAAAAGCCCTTGACCGTAACCCGCGGGAAGGAGCCTGTTGCAGTCCTGACAATATAGTATATCAGTAAAAATACACATTCAGACCATAGGAACATTATATTCATAAGCCCGAATACCGCGAGCATTAATGCAAAACCAAACGGGCGTTTTTCACTCACAAGCTTGTCAAACGCATATATAAGCAGAGGGAACAGCGCAATAGAATCAGCAAACTGGAACACAAGGTTGAAAAGCTGAAAGCCCGAGAATGCATAAAGCAGACCACAGATATATGCACTTGAACTCTTTTTCAGGTATTGCCTGAACCACAGCATTGAGGTAACGGCTGCAACGCCGAACTTTACACCGACAAACACCCCGTGAAGATAAGGCACAAGAGAAGGCGGCATGATTATAAGCAAAAGTGCAAACGGTGAAAAAACAAAGCCGCTGTAGTCAAGCATATAATCCATACCAAGCCCTGACTGCCAGTCAAACACAGGTATACCGCCTTCGCTGTGAAGGAGATCGCTTGCATGGTCAAGGAATGGTATAGTCTGTGCATTGTAATCGGAAATGTATATATACACACCCTTTGACATTATCAGCACAGGCAGTGTACTGATCATAAAAATAACAAACGCCGTGATAAAGATTTTAAGATAAGGGCGTTTGATGTCTTCGGTAATTGTTTTCATATGATCCCTCAAAACATTAATAATATATTAAATTATATCATATAACCTATATAATGTCAAGGATTACAGCAGCGTATTTTTGTAAAAAACAAACAAAAAAGCCTTTCCCGATGTGGAAAAGGCTTTTTATCAGCTCTTGGTCGTTATGTTTACTTCATTTGAGTTATACCCTAAGTATCTTACCGAGTTTATTTTCTTGTAAGCCCTTACTACTATCCTGTAGCTTGTTTTCTTATCAAGGCCTTTTACTGTCGGGGTGTTTGATGTTGTATCAAGCAGCTGTTTATACTTGCCGTTTGTGTCTATCTGATAGATGGCATAGCCGTCAGCACCCTTTATTTTTGAGAAGCTGAGTTTTACAGAACTGCTTGTAAGCCCGCTTGTCTTTACATCACCGACGGACGGGTAGCAGGTAAATGCGTGAAGAATTTCCGAATAAGCTGAAAGTATAGTCGTTTCACCGACCTTGTAGTAACTCCTTACCATATAGTAAGTGTTTGTCGCCTGTTTGAGCCCGGTTACTTTGAGGCTGTTTTCCGTAACGATACCAAGCCCCTTGTATTTCTTTGTCGAAGGATCGTAGGAGTAGACTCTGTAGCCGTCTGCTTTCTGACCGTCGGGCTTTGTCCATTTTAATGTCTGGTAATTCTTGCTGTTTGCGGATACCTTCAGAGCGCTTACAGCGCCTGCCGCTGTACCTGTTGTGAAATGTTCGGAATACTTTGACAGGAACGCCTTTCCGTCGGCATCAATATATCCGGCTCTTAACATAAAGGTGTATTCTGTGCCCGGTTTAAGCCCTGTTATCTTAGTGTTCTGTGCCTTTGTCTTTGCAGCGCCCTTGTATGTCTTTGTTTCGGGATCATACAAGTATACCCTGTATTCAGTCGCAAGGGAATCGCCCTTCCACGAAAGAGCTATGGAGTTTGTGCCGTGTGCTGTGGCAGTTATCTCCTCCGGTGTTGCGTATTCGGTAGTGAACACCGCAAAATCGGAATACTCGGAAAGTATGGTGGCATCAGCCGTAGAATACTGTGACCTTATCATAAAGGTATATTCCTTGTTTGATTCAAGCCCTGTTATCTCGGCTGTTGTACCCTTGACCGTTGCCATACCCTTGTATGTCTTTGCCTTCTGGTCATATGTATAGATACGGAATGCATTATAGTTCTTATTTGGCGCCTTCCAGCTGAGTGTAAGTGATTTTGATGTCCTTGCTGTAAGTGTAATGTCGGTTACTTTAGTGTTGTATGTACCTGTATGGAAGGTCTCGCTTAAAGGCGAAAGCTTGCTTGTGCCGGATTTGAATTCTGTTGTCTTGTCAGAATTGGTATATGCTGCAACACAGTAATTATGTTTTTCGTTTGCACCAAGACCTTTTATCATAGCGGAAGTTTCTGTGACAGCCGCCACCTGTGTCATCTTGTTCTTGCTGTCGATCTCATATACAACATAACCTGTTACGCCTGAAAGCGGCTTCCAGCTGAGCTTTATAGCAGAAAGTGAGCTTTTTGAAGAAAGCGAATACGGCGCATTGATAACTACAGAAACCTTTGATGAAGCCGTACTCTGCTGTTCATAAACGCCAAAAGCGAGGTTATACGAACATACGTAATACTGTGTGTTTGTTGTAGTAGCAGCTACTTTGTAAGATGTCACATCAGCTGCAAGGTCAGCTATAAGCTTATCACCGTTTTTGCTGTCGACCTTATAAAGCTTGTACCCTGCGGCACCTGTTACCTTACTCCAGCTGATAGTTGAAGTCGTCCCGCTTGTTGCAGCGGATATCTTTGATACCTTTGCGGGGGAGGGTGTCACATACATAACGTCCCTGTCTACTGCTGTGCTTATACCGCTTACCTTGCCTGTGAAGGAATACTGCCACATATGGTAAACACCGTCATAAAAGGTCTGGTTTGTGACGTTTGCCATCCAGATAGGGTAGCGTGTTTCAAGCTCGGTGCGGTCTACAGTATAATTGAGCCAGCTTATGTAGGAGTAGAAGCCCGGCTGGTACCCGCCTGCCTTGACTGTATCGCAGAACGCTTCTGCTATCTTTGTCATATAGCTCTGGCTGATACTTGAAAGGTTCACCCTGCCGTCACTGCATTCCTGGTCAAAGTAAACAGGTAGGTCAAGCTTTGTATTGCCGAGAACGCTAAGGCAATACTTCGCTTCGGATTTGGCTTCCGCTGTTGTTACAGCGGTTGAGAAGTAGTAAACGCCGACCTTCAGCCCTGCCGCCTTTGCGTTTTTAAGGTTTATGGCATATTTGGTATCGGTATAATGCTCACCGTAAGCGGTATCACTGTAGCCGAGCCTGATTATAACATAATCAATGCCCGCATTCTTTACTTTATTGAAATCTATATCGCCCTGCCATACTGAAACGTCTATACCGTCAAGCACTTCGCAGTCATCAAAGCGTGAGTTGTGTACAAGGGCGCTTGCCCGTACACTGCCTATACCAAAGACCACAGCCGAAAGCAGGGTTATTATCGCACTTATGATAAGCTTTCCTTTGTTATTTTTCTCTAACAAAACAGTACCTCCATTTTTGTCATTCTTTATTAATCAATGTCACCGAAATGTAACATCATTCTCTATTATACACCATATTCCGCCGCTTGTCAAATCAATTTGCTGAATTTGGAATAGAAAATAATTAACATTTAATGTAATTTTACCCAAAATTCACAAAAAGACTTTATTTTTTTATTATTATGTGATATACTTAAAACTAAGTATTGTATTGTCAAAATGTTATTATGGGTGATATGATTATGAGTAAAGTTTATTGTCTTGGAATAGACGTAGGTTCAACCACTGTCAAGACCTGTATCCTTGACGGGGAGGATATTATTTACACAAAATATGAGCGCCACTTTTCCAAAGTCGGCGAAACTGTGCTTGAACAGCTCAAAGCTATAAGGGAGATCTACCCTGATGACAGCTTTAAAATAGCCATAACAGGCTCGGCAGGGCTCGGTATAGCGCAGAGTGCGGATATAACCTTCGTGCAGGAAGTTTTTGCGGCATTTACCGCTGTAAATGTAAGCTACCCCGAAACTGATGTCGTGGTAGAGCTTGGCGGTGAAGATGCAAAGATAATCTTCCTTACCGGCGGCGTTGAGCAGAGAATGAACGGTTCCTGCGCGGGCGGTACGGGTGCGTTTATTGACCAGATGGCGGGGCTTCTCGGCGTTACGCCGGATGAAATGAACGAGCTTGCATTAAAGCATGAAAAGATTTACCCCATAGCTTCAAGGTGCGGCGTTTTCGCCAAATCTGATATACAGCCGCTTCTTAACCAGGGCGCTAAGAAGGAGGATATTTCGGCATCGATCTTTCAGGCAGTAGTTGACCAGACTGTTTCGGGGCTTGCCCAGGGAAGAAAGATAGAAGGCAACGTCCTGTTTTTAGGCGGGCCGCTTTCATTCCTTTCTGCTTTGAGGAAGGCTTTTGTCGATACACTTGACCTCGGCGACAGGGCTACACTGCCTGAGCTTGCTTCGTGCTTTATGGCATACGGTTCGGCACTTCATGCAAAGAAGATGTCTGAGCCTGTGACGCTTGAAGAAGCAATGGATAAGATATCCCACGCAAAGGCACGCGACACTATCGCCGTTACAGAACCGCTTTTTGCTGACAAAAAGGAATATAACGACTTTATAGACAGGCACAGAAAATCAGACCTTAAATATGCTGATATCAAGACCTATGAGGGTGATGCCTACTTAGGCGTTGATGCAGGCTCGACGACTACCAAGCTTGTGCTTATTACCCCCGACGGCGGGCTTTTGTATCAGCACTACTGCTCAAATAAAGGTCAGCCGCTTGATGTGATAACAGAAAAGCTCAAAGAGATATACCGCCTTGCAAACCCTAAGCTGAGGATAAGGGCCTCTGCGGTAACAGGCTATGGTGAGGAACTTATAAAAGCGGGCCTCGGGATAGATTTCGGTATAGTTGAAACTGTTGCACACTATAAGGCGGCGGCATATTTCTGCCCTGATGTTGACTTTATTATCGATATCGGCGGGCAGGATATCAAGTGTTTCAAGATAAAGCAGAAGGCTATAGACAGCATAATGCTAAATGAAGCCTGTTCTTCGGGGTGCGGCTCGTTCATACAGACTTTTGCGGGCGCAATGGGGTATGATATCGCTGAATTTGCAAGGCTCGGGTTGTTTGCAAAGGCACCTGTAGAGCTTGGCTCGCGCTGTACTGTATTTATGAATTCATCAGTAAAGCAGGCGCAGAAGGACGGCGCACCTGTTGAGGATATATCGGCAGGGCTTTCGTCATCAATAATCAAAAACGCTATATATAAGGTAATAAGGGCAAAGAGCATTGATGAACTTGGTGAGAATATCGTCGTTCAGGGCGGTACTTTCTTAAATGATGCGGTGCTCAGAAGCTTTGAAAAGGAACTTGGCAGGAACGTTATCCGCCCCGCAATAGCAGGGCTTATGGGTGCTTTCGGGTGCGCCCTGTTTGCTATGGAGCGTACAAAGAATGATGATTTCTTCCGTTCAAGGCTTATTACAAAGGACAGGCTTGAAGATTTCAGCTATAAGTCTTCCGCTGTTCAGTGCGGCGGGTGTACGGCACACTGCTCGCTTACTATCATAAGGTTCAACGACGGCCACCGTTTTACATCAGGCAACAGGTGTGAAAAGGGTGCGGGCATCAAGCTTGCCGACAGGACCGAAAATATGATAGAATATAAGTATAAAAAGCTTTTGGAACTTGAAAATAAAAAACCTTCAGCCCCTAAGGGCAGGGTGGGCATACCGCTTGCGCTAAGCTATTACGACCTTCTGCCGTTCTGGCATACACTGTTTTATGACCTCGGGTTTGAGATAGTGCTTTCGGAAGAATCAACAAGGGCTACATATTATAAAGGACAGCAGACGATACCCTCCGATACGGTGTGCTACCCCGCTAAGTTAGCTCACGGCCATATTGAGAGTCTGCTTGAAAAGGGCGTTGACTTCATTTTCTATCCGTGTATGTCCTATAATATAGACGAAGGCGGCTCGGATAATCATTATAACTGCCCTGTCGTTGCGTATTATCCTGAGCTTTTAAAGGCAAATAATACTGCGCTTAATGACGATAATTTCGTTATGCCTTACCTCGACCTTAATAATAAAAAGCACGTTGCAAAGGTGCTTTCGCAAAGCCTTGAAAGGTTCGGCGTCAGCAAAAAAGAGGTATATGCACATCTTAACCACGCTTATTCCGAGCAGGTAAGGTTCAAAAAGGCAAATGAAGCTAAGGCGCTTGAAATAATCGCAAAGGCAAGGGAAAAGGGCGAAAAGATAATCGTGCTTGCAGGGCGGCCTTACCATATTGATCCCGAAATAAACCACGGCATACATAAGCTTATAGCGTCGCTTGGCTTTGCAGTCGTGACAGAGGACAGCGTGGCGGGACTTGTTGATGTTCCCGCTGTTGATGTATTAAACCAGTGGACGTATCATTCAAGACTCTACAGGGCTGCTGAGTATGTCTGTGAAAACGATGATATGCAGCTTGTACAGCTTGTAAGCTTCGGCTGCGGCATAGACGCTGTTACCACGGACGAGGTAAGGGCGATACTTGAACAGAAGGGCAAGCTTTATACACAGCTTAAAATCGACGAGATAACAAACTTAGGTGCTGCAAAGATAAGACTAAGGTCGCTTGCTGCCGCACTTGAAGAAAAGGAAGCCCAGAAGAAGCTTGCGTGAATGTAAGGAGGAAGCTTTAACAATGTCAGATAATTTAAGCCCGTCGGGCAGGGTGCAGAGGACTATCTTTACCGAGGATATGAAGAAGGATTACACTATCCTTGTGCCTGATATGCTGCCTATGCATTTCAAACTTATAATAAAGATATACGAAAAATACGGCTATCATATGGAACTGCTTGAAAACGACTCGCAAAACGTAATAAATCAGGGCTTGCAGAATACACATAATGATGCCTGCTACCCCGCGCTGCTCGTAATTGGACAGTTTATGGATGCCCTTGACAGCGGCAAGTATGATGTGAACAAGACCGCCCTAATAATGTCGCAGACAGGCGGCGGGTGCAGGGCATCAAACTATATCCACCTGATAAGAAAGGCGATAGGCGCAAAGTACCCGCAGGTCCCTGTTATATCCTTGAATTTCAGCGGGCTTGAAAAGAACCCCGCGTTCCCTATGACGCCGGCGATAGCACTAAGGCTTATTTATGCTGTTCTTTACGGTGATATGCTTATGCTTTTGTACAACCAGTGTAAGCCGTATGAACTCAATGCAGGAATGACAGACGAGCTTGTTGCCCGCTGGCAGCACAGGCTTGTAAAACTGATGGACAGCAATGATTACCTGCTGCCCAAGCCTATCTACAAGGCAATGCTAAATGATTTTGCGGCTATACCGAGAAGTAAGGAAAAAAAGCCCGTCGTCGGAATAGTGGGGGAGATATACGTTAAATACTCGCCGCTTGCGAATAACCACTTGAATGAATTTCTCCTTTCCGAAGGGTGTGAGTCGAACGTCCCCGGGCTTCTTGACTTTGTGCTCTACTGTGCATCTGATTCGGTGAATGATGCTAAACTGTACGATAAAAAGGACAAATCTTCGCTTTTGTACAAGATAGGATATGATGTTCTCTACAAGTACCAGAAGCAGCAGATAAAGGTTATAAAAGACCACGGCGTTTTCAAGCCGCCGCATGATTTTGAACACTTGAGAAAATGCGCTGACAAGTATATAAATCAGGGTGTCAAAATGGGTGAGGGCTGGCTTATAACCGCCGAAATGGCTGCGCTTGCCGAAACAGGTGCAAAGAATATCATCTGCACACAGCCGTTCGGGTGTCTGCCTAACCATATAGTTGCAAAGGGAATGTCCCGTGTTATAAAGCAGGCATACCCTGATGCAAACATCGTGGCTATCGATTATGATCCCGGTGCCACAAGGGTAAATCAGGAAAACCGCATCAAGCTTATGCTTGCAAATGCAGTAATAGAATAATAATAACGCCCCGAAG
This sequence comes from uncultured Ruminococcus sp., assembly GCA_902780505.1. Classification (GTDB taxonomy): domain Bacteria; phylum Bacillota; class Clostridia; order Oscillospirales; family Ruminococcaceae; genus NK3A76. The sequence continues at coordinate 19,480 of CACZFN010000005.1, forward strand.
CGGTTCTTTGATCGAACACTTCGGGGCCGGTTTATTCGCTATTGAGATCACTGCGTTTTGTATTCAAGCGTTTCCTTTGCCGTGACTTTTGAAAGGGCGATAAGCGCTGTTACGTTCGGTATTGCCATCAGAGCGTTGAAGATATCCGCAATTCCCCACACTGCCGAAACGGTAAGGTAAGGCCCTATAAAAACAGCGCAGATGTAAAGGATACGGAATGCCTTTGCGGCTGTCGGTGTTGCTCTGCCGCCGAGAAGGTATGCAAGGCAGCGCTCGGAATAATAACTCCACCCGAGTATCGTAGTAAAAGCAAAGAATACAAGGCATACCATCAGTATACCCTCCGAAAGCCTCTCCGGAAATGGCAGGCCGCTGCGGAAAGCAGCTGATGTTATTTCGACACCTTCGAGATCCTTTTGTTCCCATGTGCCTGCTATAACGATAGAAAGCCCTGTCATTGTGCAGATGCAGATAGTGTCAATAAATGTACCTGTCATAGTAACAAGCCCCTGACGGACTGTGTCCTTTGTCTTTGCGGCAGCTGCGGCGATAGGTGCAGAGCCAAGCCCTGCTTCGTTTGAAAATATCCCGCGGGCAACACCTTTCTGCATAGCGGTCAGCATAGCCGTTCCGACAGCAGCGCCGCCGACAGGTCTTAAACCGAATGCGCCGCTAATTATCTGCGATATGGCTGAGGGTATCTTTTCGTAATTTGTTATAAGTATGATTATAACACAAAGAATATAAGTGAGCGCCATAAACGGAACGATTATCTGCGATACCTTTGAGATATTCTTTATACCGCCGATAATGACAAGCGCGGCAAAGAGCGTTATGATTATACCCGCAATAACTGTCACAAGTGAGTATTCCTGCCCGAAAAGGGATATCTGCCTGCCCTGCTCGCCCTTAAAGAAGCTGTTTGCGGCGGAGGTTATGCCGTTTATCTGCGTTATCGTACCAATGCCGAGAAGCCCTGCAAGCACCCCGAACAGTGCAAACATTTTAGCAAGCGGGTGGAATTTTCTGCCCATGCCGTTTTCGATATAGTAAAACGGCCCGCCGAGCTTTTCACCTCTTTTGTCAGTGATGCGGTATTTTATTGAAAGAAACCCCTCGGCGTATTTTGTAGCCATACCGAGCAGCGCGGCGATCTCCATCCAGAAAAGTGCCCCCGGGCCGCCTACTGCCATAGCTGTGGCAACGCCTACGATATTGCCTGTGCCGATAGTCGCCGAAAGTGCCGTACAGAGTGCAGCAAAGCTTGAAATATCGCCGTCGCCTTCCTCCTCGGACTTTATCATATATTTAAGTGCAAGCGGCAGGTGCCTTATCTGCACAAAGTGCAGCCTGACAGTGAGCAGCAGCCCGCATCCCATTATCAGTATAACAAGGGGCAAGCCCCATATAATATCGTCAATTCTTGCAATAAGGTCATTAAATGACATTTCTTTTCCGCCTATCTTTATGTTTTTAAATTGCCGCACTGATATATTTTATGCAGATACGCACTTAATTATTTTATCACAGTTTTTGTATTACTTCAAGAAAATATACCCAAAATATACAAAATGTTTACAGGTGGATATTGCCTGAATTATACTACCCCGAAAAAGCAATAAAAAAGGTATCGCCTGCGGTGCATATAAATGAACTCAGCGCAGTGATACCCATATTTGCGTGATTTTTAGAAGCGGGCTACATATAAAGCTTATCTCCCCTGCATATGTCTTCCTTTGAAGCTTCTAAAAGCAAAAGCCCTACATTGTCACCCATGCCTGCGCTGTCAAGGAGTTTCCTGAAGCTCTCTATACCACCTACGACATATTCTCCCTGACACTTCGCACCGTTTAGTGTGACTTTGTCGTTTATATTTATCGTGCCGCTTTCTATCACGCCTGTTACGACAGTCCCGCGCCCCTTTACAGTAAATGTATCAGCCACTGTGAACATGAAATTCCCCTCGTGTGCTGTGGTGTAGGCGGCATCGTCTTCCTTGCGGGCTGTGCCGTTTTCTGCCACATATTTTACTTCATACATGGCGTCAAAATCATTTTCGTCGGGCAGCCCGAAAAGCTTTTTTAAAAAACCCATTTCTGCATTATCTCCTTATTATCTCAGTGTTCTCAGCCGTGTTATAACTTCAGGTATCACCTTTAGCATATACCTTATATCCTCAGCCGTGTTTTCTTCGTTGATGGTAAGGCGCAGCGAACCCCTTGCCAGGCTTCTTTCGCAGCCAATAGCCGTAAGAACGTGTGAAGGCTCAAGCGCCCCGCTTGTACAGGCAGAACCCGATGAAGCACATATCCCGTTCATATCAAGCATAAGTATCATGCTCTCACCCTCGACTCCTGAAAAGGATATGTTCACGTTCCCGTCTGTGCGCATTGTGCGTGAGCCGTTTAAATATGCACCCTCTGTTTTCAAAAGCCCGTCTATGAGCATATCACGAAGCGGGGTTATGTATTCGTTTTTGGCTTTGATATCACTGCACGCCTCACATACTGCTGTGCCGAGCGCCGCTATAGCGGGGACATTTTCCGTTCCTGCACGAAGCCCCTTTTCCTGACCGCCGCCGTTTATCATGCTGCAAAGCGGTGTGCCGCGTTTTGCGTACAGGAACCCTATGCCCTTTGGGGCGTGTATCTTATGTCCGGAAACGCTCAGCATATCCGCACCAAGAGTTTTTACGTCTATCTCGTCATGCCCGATAGCTGCAACGGCATCTGTGTGAAGAAGTACCCCCTTTTCACGGCACAGCACCGATATTTCGGAAACAGGCTGCAAAGTGCCTATCTCATTATTTGCAAGCATAACTGATACAAGGCAGGTGTCATCGCGCAAAGCTTTTTTTAGATCCTGCACATTTACTATACCCTCACTGCTGACAGGCAGGTATGTCACTTCAAAGCCGAGCGTTTCAAGGTATTTGCAGGTATTTAGCACTGCATGGTGCTCAATGGAGGTCGTGATGATGTGCTTTTTATGCTTCCTTGCCCCCGCCTGTGCAGCTGAAAGCAAAGCCCAGTTGTCGGCTTCCGAGCCGCCTGAGGTAAAATAAACCTCGTTTACCTTAGCGCCTATGGCATCTGCTATGCGCTGTCTTGCTTCAAGCACTGCGCGTGATGCCGCCATTCCTTTGGAATGGATACTTGACGGGTTCCCAAAGTTTTCCCTCAGATAGGGGAGAGCCGCTTCAAACGCCGCATCACTTACCCTTGTGGTTGCAGCATTATCAGCATATACAAAACGCTTTTCCATACTAAAACTTCCTTGACTGCGCAACTGCAAGTGCGTCGCATCTTTCGTTTTCGGGGTGCCCTGCGTGACCTTTTACCCATATAAAGCTCACCTTGTGCACTTTTAAAAGTTCAAGCAGCTTTTCCCAGAGGTCTGCGTTTAAAGCGGGCTTTTTGTCGGCTTTTACCCAGCCGCGTTTTTTCCACCCTTCCGCCCAGCCGAGCGTTATGCTGTCGATAACATATTTTGAATCGGAGTACAGCGTTACCTCGCAAGGCTCTTTAAGCGCCGAAAGTGCTGTGATGACAGCCATCATTTCCATTCGGTTGTTGGTGGTAAGCGCTTCACCGCCCGAAAGTTCCTTTTCATTACTCCCGAAGCGGAGTATCGCACCGAATCCCCCCGGCCCCGGGTTGCCCGAGCAGGCACCGTCTGTGAATATATCAACGTGTTTCATATTATTACTCCTTTGGCAAAATACCGCTGCGGTCTATAAGCTGCAAAGTCTATTATACAACATTTATAAAAATAAATCAATACGCTTTGCAGCAAAATTATTTATAGGACAATATGAAACAATATAATATGAAAATTTTATCCTTTGATTAGAATATTCATATTTTCACTAAATTACAGCCGCGTTTTTGTGCAACAGTAACAAATCGGGCGCTTCTTTTCTATTAAAACAGCTTATTGACAACGGCTTTTTAAGGGGTTATAATTAACTTGTAAGGTTGTGTCTGTAAAATAATCGGCATACAGACAAGAATATTAACTTTTCCAAACTTACAGGAGGGAAAACTTATGATAAGCTTTAAAAGAGTAATGGCGGGCACTGCGGCACTTGTTATGTCGCTTGGTATTGCAGCCTGCGGAAATAGCAGCAGTTCTACATCTTCGACAGAGGACGAATCATTTACACCTACCGATAATGTTGAGGTGGCTGACAAGGCAACTATTGCTGATATCCCAGAGGGTGTTGACGGCACTATCCGTTACCTCGGTGAAAATGACTTAAACCCCACGAAGGCAAACCCCGAGATATCGACAGAGCTGAAGCTTTTCCAGAACAAGGGCGGCGCTATCGAATGGACACGCTGCACCAATCAGGACAGATTTGATGCACTTGCAAAGGCAATAGCTGCAAACCAGAACGTTCCCGATATCTTCAAGTATGAATGGCTCTCGTTCCCTGCACAGGTCGTTAATAAGATGTTCCAGCCTATTGACGAGATAGTTGATTTTGAGTCGCCGCTGTGGTCGGGTACAAAGGCAACTGCTGACCAGTTCGTGCTTAACAATAAGCATTATGTTGCACCGCTTGCATATGATGCATCCGCACTTATCACATACAATAAGCAGACAGTTGAGGACGAAGGCCTTGAAGATCCGTATGAGCTTTACCAGGAAGGCAAGTGGACATGGAGCGAGTTCAAAGAGATAATGGACGATTATGTTTCGGGCGCCGATGCTGATAACCCGCGCTACGGCATAAACGGCTTCTTTAAGCCGCATATCACACAGCAGACAGGCAAGACGCTCGTTTCGTTTGATCCTGCAACATCAATGTTTGCAAGCAACCTTAATGATCCCGATATCGAAGCGGCACAGAATTTCCTTTACAATTTAAGGAAAGAGGGGCTTGTGCTTGACGGCTGGATAGGTTCGGCTTCCGAGTGCTTCCAGAAAAACTGCTTCTTCTATGGTATGGGTGCATGGGCGATCAAACCCGGCGAGGAAGACAATTGGGGTATTGTTCCTATGCCCGCTTATGATAAGGATCCGCAGAAGATAACAACATCTGATATGAACGCTTTCATGTGGGTAAGGGGCAGCGATAAGAAGGACGCTGTAAGAACATGGTTTGAATGCTACAGATCTGCAAGGACCGATGAAGAATACAAGCAGACCAACAAGGATAAGTTCATGGAGAACAACCCCTACTGGACTGACGAGATGTATGACGTTGCACAGTCTGTAGTATCTGATGAATACTTTATGATATTTGACTACGCATTCGGTGTGTCCTTCAAGCTTGGCGACAGAACACAGTTTGACGGCAACCAGTGCCTTACAGACGCTCTCTACGGCTCGGCTTCAACACAGGACGACGAGGGCGTTCAGATGACATGGACACAGGTAAGAGAAACATACTCCGGTACAGTTGATACCGAAGTTGCAAATCTTAACAAGGCTATTGAGCAGTACATAGCTGAGGATAACTGATAATAATAAAAAGGGGCTGCTGCGTTAGCGCAGGCGCAATATAGAAGTTTTTTCCGACACTTCTGCTATATCTTGCAGAAGTGTCTTTTTGTTACTTGAGTTTAGCGCCTGCTAAAAGAAAAAAGAAGAAAGAATAAATAAGAAATAAAAACGGCGGTATCGTGTCTTATCGGCAAAAGCCGATAAGAAGAAAGTTTTGCTCTGCAAAACATTTCCCTTTGGCGATTTTTTTAATACCTGTCCGCAAAGCGGACACCTTGTTTATTCTTTATTCTTTCTTCTTTATTATCTATTCTTTTAGCAGCAGCCTTTTTTATGTAAGCTTTCATACCTTGCCGTACTGGTTTCTGATGTAGTGGAACAGATACTGCTGGGCGACACCCTCTATACCCTTTGTACAGGACGGCAGACCGTTCGGGTAATACTCAGCCAGTACCCGCTTTACCCATACGTCAACGGGGAATGCATCGAGCTTGTAAAACCCGAAAAGAAGTGCACAGCTTGCAACTTTTGGCCCGACGCCTTTTATCGCCATAAGCTTCTTCTGCGCTTCTTCAAGCGGGGCGGCTTTAATGCCATCGATAGTTATTTCCTGTCTGTTCAGCTTGTCTATTGCATCAATAAGATATTTTGCGCGGAAGCCTGCCCGCAGGAAAGCAAGGCTCTCCGCCGTTTCATCCGCTAAGTCTGAAACGGAAGGGTAACGCCCGTAATGCTCAACAAGCCGCCCGATAATACCCTTTATCCTCGGGATATTGTTGTTTTGCGATATTATAAAGGAGGATAATGCCTCCCAGCTGTCCTGCCGCAGTATACGTATTCCGTATGCATAAGTGCACGCCTTGTGAAGCGTTTCGTCCTCGCTTAAAATGCGCTTGAACTCACCATAATCGGCGGACATATCAAAGTAATCGTACCATACGCCAAGAAGTTCGTCCTCGGTGGTGTCATGCAGGATAAAGGTGCTGTCTTTCAAGTTATAGGTGCTTATATGCAGCGGGCGGTTCAGATATGCCCCGATAAAGGACCTGTCCGCCTGTATTTCCCACCTGAAAGCCTGCCCGCAGTCAAGTGTCTGCGAGAGCTCAAAGTCGGGGAGCTTTATGATCATGTCGCTGCCTTTTTTGCGGTAATCCATAGTCTGACCTCCGTAAATACTTGCAAAAATCCTTAAAATATATTATACTATATATCATAGGCTTTTTTGTGACAAATAAATAAATTTTTACTCTTGTACAGGAGGAATACTAAATTGAGAGAAAGCATACTTACCATACCCGTAAACGAAATATTTGAGCCAAAATGCGGCTGCCCTATCTGCACTATGCGGGATATGCTCGAACAGAGGACTGTCGATTATATTATGGGTGCCGCAATGATGGAACCTGATGTTAGGATAGAGACCAACAGGCAGGGCTTTTGCAAGACACACTTAGAGCAGATGCGTGCCTGCAAGAATAGACTTTCCCTTGCGCTTATGCTGCAAACGCATTTGCAGACGCTTGATAAGGATATCTTTGCCCGCAAGAGCATTTTTGAGGGCAAGACCGCCAAGCAGAAAAAGGTTTCTGCCGTTAATAACGACTGCTTTGTCTGCAATAAGATAGAGTGGGGAATGTCACGCCTTATGGTGACTTGCTTTGAGCTTTATTCAAAGCAGGCAGAATTCAGAAAACTCTTTGATCAACAGCAAATGCTCTGCCTGCCGCATTACGATATGCTTGTGGGTATGTCCGAAAGCGTTGATAAGGGCAGCAGGAACGCCTTTATTGAAAGCTGTAATAAACTTGTGAAAAAACAGCTTGATACACTTATCGAAGACGTTACGCATTACTGTAATATGTATGACTACCGCAATTCGGGCAAAGACGGCGACTGGAAGAACTCAAAGGATTCGATAGAACGTGCGATAAAATTCCTGACAACACGCTGAGTGCTGTCAAGACCTTTTGATGTAAATTTTTCGCCGAACAAATTCATATTGACGGGAATTAAAGCTGTTTCGGGGGATAAGAAGTCATAAAAAAATCCGAAGCTTTTTATTAACAGTCTATTCATAAACTAAAGGCGGCGAAAAGACAATATTTTTATATTTTGAAATATCGTCCCATCACTTTCACAAATCGAACACTTTTTTCAACAAGGCGCAAACTCCCGAAAACTATGATTTTTCAACGGTTTCAACAGACTTTTAAACACTTTTTGAAGCCGAAAAACCAAAATCAGGCGGGTTTTCAACAAAAAGTGAGAATTTTTCAACATTTCTAAACAAAACAGGGCTGTTTTAAACAATCGGGTTATTTTATGGACATAAAGTTTTTTAAGGAAAATAACCGAGCCAAAAATATTAATAAATCATACAAATATTATGAATATATGTTTAAAATTAGATTAAACTATTATGACAAAGTGCCTGAGGATTATTAAATCCGTTTGAGGTTTTCGTCGGTTTTCGTAAGCTTGAAGAACAGCCCCGAAAACAGGAACTTTAAAAAAATTTATACAAAATTTGCTTTTGCCTATTGGCAAAGCGGCGTAAATGTGTTATAATATAGGGTGATGTATTTTTATAAAGGATTGAAAATATGAAAAACAGATTTGATAAAGAAAATGTCAGGCATGATACTGCTGACGAGCGCGGGCTTATCGTCGGGCGCAACCCCGTGATAGAAGCGCTCAGGGCAGAAAAGCTGATTGACCTTGTTTTTATAAATCCCGAGGCTGAGGGCTCTGTTAAGGTGATAATACGCCTTGCAAAGGAAAAGGGCATACCGATAAAGCAGGTAAGCGAGCAGAAGCTTAGTGCTATGTGCGGCGGGGCTTCGCATCAGGGCGTTGTCGCTATGGGTGCCTGTGCTGAATATAAGACACCGGGCGAGATCCTTGATATCGCAAGGCAGCGCGGGGAGGATCCGTTTATCATAATATGTGATGAAATTGAAGATCCGCATAACCTCGGTGCGATAATAAGAACGGCAGAAACAGCGGGCGCACATGGGATAATAATCCCAAAGCGCAGGAGTGCTTCACTCAATCAGACGGTTTTCAAGACCTCTGCGGGTGCGGCAAGCTGGCTGCCTGTTGCAAGGGTATCAAATATTGCACAGACTATAGACAGCCTTAAAAAAGAAGGTATATGGGTATACGGAACAGACGGCAGCGGTGAGAATTACACTAAAATGTCGCTGACAGGTCCGATAGCTCTCGTGATAGGTTCGGAAGGGTTCGGGATAAGCAGACTTGTCAGGGAAAAGTGTGATGCCCTTGTTTCACTGCCTATGAAGGGGAAGATAACGTCGCTCAATGCTTCGGTGGCGGCGGGGATATTCATGTATGAAGTAGTAAGACAGCGGGAAAGCAGATAAGCCTGCCCGTTGTGGATTGGAGTGATAAGAAAAGTGTCGGATAAGTTTTCCGTTGATGATATAATAGAGGAGTATTCCTCAAAGAGTCACAAAATGACTGAGGAGGAGCCTGTAAAGAATTCCGCTCATGTGAATGAAGAAAACGGCAGTGCCAATGATATCAGCGATACAGATAAGGAAAAAAGACTTGATATCGAGCTTGAAAAGGTAAACGAGCTTATGGATATAAAGCGTGAGCAGGGGACTTTGTATAAAAGTTCCGATGTGCCGCCTGTGAACAGGGCGAGTATCAATGATATAAGTATGGCGCTTACAGGTAAGATAATACCCGAAACAGCGCAGATAGATCCTGTCATAGAGAAAAAGCTTGAATCGTCGGCTGACTATGAAGAAAAAAGCGGACAGCTCGAAAAGAAGCGCAGGGATAAGGTAGAGGGCTTCAGGCTTAAAACTGACAGCTACGATAAGCCCGATACCCCCGATGACGAGGAAGCTGTATCAGATGATGACAGGCAGGAGGAAGCTTCGCCTGTAAAGCTTGAATATGAAGGCTTTGAAGATACAAAGAAGATAAAAGCGCATATTACCGCCCTTAAAGAAAGCCTGGGGCTAAGGACAGCGATAACGGCTGTCTGTGCTGCGGTAAGCCTTTTTATCACCTGTTCAAATGACCTCGGTCTGTCACTTGTGTCGATATTTGATAAGGGATTAAGCCCGTCGGCATTTTTGTTTACAAATACGCTTATGGCATTGATTTCGATATTTGTGTGCTATAATGTTATTGTATCAGGGCTTGGGAACCTGCTTCGCGCAAAGCCCGACTGTGACAGTGTGGCGGCACTCGGTGCGTTCACTACAACGGTGCTCGGTGTCATAACGCTGTTCAGGGCGGATATAGTAAGGGAAAACTACTACCACGTTTATATATGCTCCGGAATACTCGGGCTATTGTTCAATTCGGCCGGCAAGCTTATGATAGCTAAGAGAACTGAGGAAAACTTCAGCTTTGTTTCGTCAGATAACGAAAAGTATGCGGTGAGCCTGGTAAAGAATAAAGACACAGCTTCAAAGCTTTCCCCTAAGATATCCGCAGGTGAGCCTAAGCTTATAGCGGCAAGAAAAACGGAATTTGTAAAGGGCTTTATGAAAAACTCCTGCTGTTCTGATATCGCCGACAAGCACGCTAAAAGGCTTGCACCGATAATCCTGCTTGTTTCACTTGTTATAGGCGTGCTTGTGTTCTTGACCGATAAAAATGCATCTGATACACAGAATAAGCTTCTGTTCGCGGCATCAGTGTTCTCGGGGGCCGTGTGTATTGCAAGTCCGCTTTCACTCATGCTTGTGGTAAACCTCCCGCTTTACAGAATGTCACTGCGTTCAACAAAGGAATCCGCTGTGGTGCTCGGGTATGAAGCGGCTAAGGAGATGGCTTCGGGTGACTGTATAGTTACCGATGCTTCAAGGCTTTTCCCAAGGGGCACTGTAGACCTTGTGAACCTTAAAGTGACAAGCCGTACAATGGTAGAGGAATGTATACTTATGGCGGCAAGCCTTTCCTTTGCGGCGAAAAGTGTGCTTGTGCCGACTTTTTACAGAATGCTCAAGGGCAAAACGGAAATGCTCTACCCTGTTGAAAGCTACATAATAGAGGACGGGCAGGGGATCTCGGGGTGGATCGAGAATAAGCGTGTCCTGCTCGGTACAAGAGAGCATATGGAAAACCATTCCATCGAGGGACTTCCCACACTTGCGAAGGAGAGAGAGTATGCAAAGGACAATACTGTGCTTTACCTTTCGATTTCCGGGATAGTATCTACGCTTTTTGTGGTTAAGATAACTGCTGATGATGAAATAAAGAAGGTACTTTCCGAACTTGAATATGATGATATCAGGGTATCGGTCAGGTCGTCGGACGGCTTTATAAGTGCATCACTTATATGTGATTTGTTTGACTTGCCGGATAATATGATAACAATGGTGCCTTTCAGGTTCCATAAGGCTTATGAAGCAAGAACAGGCTATAAGGAAAAGACCGAAGCAGGCTGCCTTACATCAGGCCGCTTTACCTCGGTGGCAAGGCTTGCTACTATGTCAAGAAACTTTATGGGCGTTGCGGCAAACGGCATGATATTCCAGTATGCGGCACTCGTTTTAGGGTTTGCGCTTACTGCCGGAATGCTCGTTTTCGGCAATCTGTCGGAACTTTCAGCATCTATCGTGTGCACGTATCAGGCGATAATGCTTATTATAACACTTGTTTATCAGCATTTCAGAAAAATATAAAACAAACGGGCTGCAAACTTGTTGCAGTCCGTTTTTGTGTACTTTATAACTTCTTCTTTGCAGATGTATTCCTTAGATAAATCAGAATTTGTGGGGCAAGGCGGCAGTGCGAAGGGGTTTGGGGGCACTTGTCTATTGCGTAGACAGGCAAAGCCCCCAATAAGCCGCTGCAATGCGGCTTAAACCTCTCCCTGTGAATAATATTTAGAATAATAATAAGCCAGGCTGGGTATTTGCTGCCTGCGGCAGCATTGGGGGGCTTTGCGGTCGCCCCCCAAACCCCCTTCGCATATGCATTTTACACAAAACTACCAAAGTAAAAAGGAAAGTTTATAATAATATTCTTGCTATATCAAGATCACCTGCTGTGGTGAGCTTGATATTTTTGTAATCGCCCATAACCATGTGTATTTTGCCGCCTGTAAGTGTAATTGCCGAACAGGTGTCGGTCATTGAAAGTTTTCCGGTGTCATCAAGGTTTTTGTATGCGGCTAAAAGGTCATCAAGCATAAATGTCTGCGGTGTCTGCGCAGCATAAAGCTCACTTCTTTTTGGTACGCTGTCTACAGTCTGCCCGCTCCCTGATATGATGACCGTGTCTGTAACAGGGACGTATGTACCGACTGCCCTGTGTTCTTTGCACGCTTCAATATTTTTAAGTATTATTTCGCGGCTGACAAACGGCCTTACTGCGTCATGTGTTATAAGGATATGCCCGCCCCCGGGGTGTTCGCTTTCAGCAAGCTGAGCACAATTCAATACTGTTTCGTTTCTGTCGCTGCCGCCTTCGGTGACGGTAATGCGTGACCTGTCAAGCGAAAACAGTTCAAGCTGCCCTTCAAGGTATGAGATCCAGTCCTTATGGCAGCCGATATATATATTGTCGATATCGCTTACCGACAAAAACTTTTCTAACGTGTATAAAATAAGCGGCTTGTCTTTTATAATGGCAAACTGCTTGGGGCGGTCAAGTCCCATACGGCTGCCCGTACCGCCCGCAACTATGCAGGTGAATATCATGTTTTTGCTCTCCCTATGCTATGTTGATAAAGCGGAACTCACCGCCATCAAAAATAACGGCACTGTGAGAAGAACCTGCTTTCGGTATAGATACACTTCCGGGGTTGACAGCGCGAAAATGCCCATGCATAGCGTTTTCGGGAATATGTGTGTGGCCGTAAAGAAGTACATCGCCTTCAGCAAGCGGGGGAGGGTTATCGGGGTTATACTTGTGCCCGTGGGTGAGCAGCATTCTCACCCCGTCTGCAAATATCCACGCATAATCGGCAAGCAGCGGGAAATCAAGCACCATCTGGTCGACCTCGGTGTCGCAGTTGCCGCGTACACATATTATCCTGTCACTGTATGGTTCAAGCAGGCTTATCACCTCTTTGGGCGAATAATCCCTCGGCAGGTCATTTCGCGGCCCGTGGTAGAGTATGTCCCCAAGCAGCACAAGCTGCTGCGCCCCGCTTTCATCAAGGCTTTCAAGCATTTTTTTGCAGTAGTATGCCGAGCCGTGTATGTCTGATGCTATAAAAAGCTTCATTTGCCTTCACCTTTTTTCTTTACATAAATTACCGTACATACAGCTGTCAAAACGGCTGCCGAAGCCCCTGCGATAATGAAAAGGTAAGTCCTGCTGCTTTTTTCATCACTATCTGACACCGCTGCTGCGGCTTCTTCCGTTTTAGGCTTTTCTACTTGTATCTGATAGCGTGTCTGGTGTATGAGCCTGTCAAGGTTTTCAAATATTATCTTGTGCCCGTAGACGTTCGGGTGGATGTCCATTTTTGATATATTGGTAAGCTCCTTTCCCTGCCCCGAAAACGCCGTGTAGATGTCGGCAACAGTATAATTTTCGCTTCCGTCATCACTTAACGCATGGCTCTTTATCTGTTCGTTGAGCGCAGTTATCTTGCTGTTTGCAAATGCGGTGAATATTTTTGAGATATTTGTGTTGTCAAACGGGTTATAAACTGTCTGTATTATTATCCTTGCATCAGTCCTTTGGGATATATACGAATAAAGATCGCTGATATTATCGCCGAATTTTTCTATGTTTTCGTCAAGTTCCCGCGTAAGTCCTGCGGTCAGCTTAGATATGTCAGCAAGATCCATATCACCGAAGAAATCCTTCATATTCAGGCCGCTGTCGCTGTTTTTGGAAAAGTACCTGAAAAGTGTGTGCAGAAGATCATTGCCGCCGATCGAGATAAGCACGATATCGCAGGTCTCAAAATAGCTGTCGTATTTGCCGCCGAGCGTATCGTCAAGCAGCTCGGCAGAAGTCTGCCCGTCGTAGGCGAGGTTTGTAAGCGTTTCCTTACCTGCGGGGAGTTCGTTTTCATAGCTTTTTAACAGCATATTGGCGTATGAATCTACCTTTTCCCTGCCGTCCTTGTACCCTTCAAGCCCGAAGCCTGTTGCGATAGAATCCCCGAGTACAAGCATATTCTGCGGGACGGGGGAGTCGTAAATGTCGTATTGAGCATCATCAGCAAGCGCAGTCAGCGAAAACGCAAGCCCTATAACAGATGCCGTGACCGCACAGATGGTTTTTCTCAGAATGCTGTGAATGTGTAAGTACATAGTGTTCACCTTCTTAAAAGTATTATAGCGTATAAGCGAAGCGTTATGCTATAATTGCCCATAAATGCAGGGAGTGCCGCCTGCGAGACGTATCTGCACGGGCATAAGTATAATGAATGCCTGCATTCATTATAGCATATTTTTTTTGACTTGTAAACTGTTATCTGTAAGTTTAAACATATAAAATATTAATATACCAAAGCACTTTGTGCGATTTGCATTAAATAGTCAAAACATATTAGCTGAACAGGGTGTGTTGTATGAATTGCATAAAATATTAGTTTAATTCTGTTGCATATAATAAAAATACAACAAAATCTATTGACATTTATATGCTGTTGTGTTATTATAAAATAAGATAATATGAAACGTATAACATCCCCATGACTGTGCAAAGGAGATATAAAAATGACCGATTATTGTTACCCTGTACTTGGTGAAGAGGCTGATCTCCCAATGTACGTACTTGGTGTAGGTGCAAGGGATCAGGAATTTCATTTTATAAGAGAAGACGGCTACCCCAACCATCAGATAATATACTGTGTAAGGGGACACGGCGTGTTAAAGCTTGATGGCGAAACTTACGAGATAGGTGCGGGAACGGGTATGTTCCTGCCTATAGGCAAGCCGCACGAGTATTACCCGACTGAGGATATATGGGAAACCCACTGGATAACCTTTGCGGGCAGTGAAGTCGATAATATCCTTTCGTTTATAAAGCTTGACAAAGCAAGGGTGTTCACTATCCACGAGTTGAATCAGATAGAGGCTATATTCAAGAAAATGCTGTACCTGATGAAAACAAATTACTACTACTGCGGTATACAGTGTTCGGTACTGCTCTATCAGTTTTTTATGGAACTTCACAGGGTGGTGAACCTTCAAAACGGTACGCAGGAAAGCCAGAAGCTCAATCAGCTTTCCCCTGTACTTGAATATATCGACAAAAACTATAAGCGTGATATCACACTTGTTGAACTTGCAGACCTTATTGACCTTTCCCCGCAGTACCTTTGCAGGCTTTTTAAGGAATGTCTTAGCATACGCCCGTTTGAATACCTTGCAAGGAAGCGTGTTCAGCAGGCAAAGCTTCTTCTTCTTGAAGGCAAGTGGAATATAAACGAAATAGCTTCAATGGTGGGGTATAACGATTGCAGTTACTTCTGCGCCGTGTTCAAAAGGCACGAAATGCTTTCCCCCGCTGAGTTCAGGAGTCTTCACAGAAAGGCATCAAAATAGTTTATATCGGCATAGCTGTGTTTTGGCTGTGCCGTTTTTTTTGAGGCAAGTATGTGTAAAAAAACCGTTAAATTATTGACAATGGGCTTTGTGTGTAGTATAATTAAAGAGTAATATTATATTAAGGCAACACCGCACGACTATTGTACGTCAGAAACGCAGTCAGGTTTTTCGTCAGAGTGACTAAAAACGACGCAGGTTTACTGACGTAAGTCAAGGAGTTTTTGGTTACTATGACGGAAAATATGCAAGTTTATGACGTGCAAGCGGTGTTGCCTTAAATCTATTAAGAAGGAGTTTTTAAAATGAACAAGTCTTTAAGAAAAGCAATAATCGCAGGCAACTGGAAGATGAACAAGACAAGGCCTGAGGCTAAGGAACTTTTAGAGGCAATAAAGCCTTTAGTTGCTAACGCAGAGGGTAATGTTGAGGTAATAGCTTGTGTGCCTTTTACAAACCTTGAAACAGCTGTTGCGGCTACAGCAGGATCTAACGTAAAGGTCGGCGCTGAGAACGTGCACTTTGAAAAAAGCGGCGCCTTCACAGGAGAGATAAGCGCTGATATGCTCGTTGAGGTAGGCGTGGAGTATGTTGTCATCGGTCATAGCGAAAGAAGACAGTATTTCGGCGAAACAGATGAAACTGTAAACAAGAGAACTATCGCGGCACTTAATGCAGGCCTTAAACCTATCGTTTGCGTGGGCGAACTTAAATGGGAACGTGAGTGCAATATCACAGAAGAAGTTATCGCACGCCAGATAAAGCTTGACTTGTGGTCTTTAACAGCTGAGCAGGTAAAGAACGTAGTTATCGCATATGAGCCTGTATGGGCTATAGGCACCGGCCTTACAGCCACACCCGATCAGGCACAGGAAGTTTGCGCATTTATAAGAGCGCAGCTTGCTAAGCTATATGACAAGGCTACAGCTGATGCAGTAACTATCCAGTACGGCGGCTCTATGAATGCAGGCAACGCAGCAGAACTCCTTGCAAAGCCTGATATCGACGGCGGCCTTATAGGCGGCGCTTCACTTAAAGCACAGGATTTCAATACAATAGTTCAGGCGGCTGTAAACGGCTGATAAGCTTTTGATAAAGGCGGCTGGTCCAGATGGCAAGAAACGAGAAACTCGTGATAGAAAGCTATGAAACTATGATGAACAACAGGCGTGTGCCGAGGGGGATCCTCAGGCATGCTGATGTTTTGATAGGTGTCATATTCATCATTTTGCCGTTTGTGACAATGGGGGCGTATTTCAAGATAAGCCTTATCGGTGCGGGGATAGGGACAGTCTTTATGATAGCACAGCGTATTATCTATAAAGATCCTAAGACCTATGCCGATAAACAGCCGGATGAAAAGCAGAAACGTACCTGTATGATAATAAGATGTACTGCACTTATATTGCTTTTGCTTGATCTGTTTATCGTACTTGGTGCGGGCAGCGGGGCTGGTTTTGCATACCCTGCAAGAAAAGCCCTGTATAGCTTTGCAAACTTTTCTGACGGCAGCAGCTTTGAGTTTATGCCCGACAGCCTTCCTGAAAAGACCGACAAGCTTGAAATGCGTTTTGTCCCGCCGACAGCAGGGCAGGACGCTGACGGGCATATAAATATCACTTTTTATACTGATAATAAAGGCACCGCACAGCTTAAAGAGCAGGCGCTTGATAAGGGCGGGACGCTTTGTGCGACTGATAGCTTTGAGTATAAGAAGCTTATCACCTTCTGCGAGGGCAGGGGACTTGAGTGTAAGGGCAGCGAGGTATACCTTTTCGGCAAAACAGGAAAGCATTGCTCCACATACCTTATAAATGAGCAAAGCGGGCTTTGTGTGATATACTGGTAATAAAATGTCAGTAATTTTAGTTTTTATAAATAGAAAGGTTGGTTTTTTATGTCAAAGAAAAAACCGGTAATTTTAGTAGTAATGGACGGTGTGGGGATTTCTGTAACAGGTCTTGGCGACGCTGTTACTGAAGCTAATACACCTACACTTGACAGGCTTAAAGAAACGTGCCCTTATACAACACTAAAGGCACACGGAAGCGCTGTCGGCCTGCCGACAGATGACGATATGGGCAACTCTGAAGTTGGTCATAACGCCCTTGGCTGCGGGCAGATATACTCTCAGGGCGCTAAGCTTGTAAACGAGAGCATTGAAAGCGGCAAGATGTTCACCTCTGAAACATGGAAGGCACTTATCGGGAATGTCAAGGAAAAGAACAGCACACTTCATTTCCTCGGGCTTCTTTCTGACGGTAATGTACATTCAAACATTCATCACCTTGAAAAGATGCTCGCAAAGGCTAAGGAGGATGGTGTAAAGACTGTAAGATGCCATATCCTTCTTGACGGCCGTGATGTTCCTGCAACAAGCGCACCTGTCTATATCAAGGAACTTGAAGACTGCATTGCAGCACTTAATGACGGCAGCTTTGATGCAAAGATAGCTTCGGGCGGCGGCAGAATGAAGATAACAATGGACAGATATCAGGCTGACTGGGGCATGGTAGCAAGAGGCTGGGAAACACACGTTCACGGCAACGCAAGGGCTTTTGCTAATGCTCAGGAGGCTGTTGATACATTAAGAAACGAAACAGGCGCTATAGATCAGGATCTCCCCGAATTTGTTATCGCGCAGGACGGTAAGCCTGTCGGTGCTATGAAAGACGGCGACAGCGTTATACTTTTCAACTTCCGCGGTGACAGGGCTATAGAGATATCTATGGCATTTGATGACGGCGACGAGTTCAAACACTTTGACAGGGGTGTGATCCCTGATGTTATCTATGCAGGTATGCTTGAATACGACGGCGACCTCAAGATACCGAAAAAGTACCTTGTAAACCCGCCCGAGATCAAGAATACACTTTCCGAACTGCTTGTTAAGCATGGCCTTTATTCCTATGCTGTTTCCGAAACACAGAAGTACGGCCACGTTACATATTTCTGGAACGGCAACCGTTCTGAAAGATTTGATAACGAGCTTGAAACATGGAAGGAAATACCCTCCGATAAGGTATCCTTTGACCAGAGACCGTGGATGAAGTCAGCAGAGATAACTGATGACCTTATCGAAGCTATCAAGGAAGATAAGTATGACTTTATCCGCTGCAATTACCCTAACGGTGATATGGTAGGGCATACAGGTTCTATGGACGCTACGATTATCGGTGTTGAGGCTGTTGACCTTCAGCTTGCAAGGCTTCTGAAAGTTGCTGAGGAGTATGACTGCACAGTTTTGATCACAGCCGATCATGGTAACGCTGACGAGATGCTTGAGAAGAACAAGAAGGGCGAGATACAGGTCAGAACTGCACATTCGCTCAACCGTGTTCCTTTCTATATCGTGAGCAAGGATAAGTACGTTATCAAGGACGCTGATTCTACCAAGTACGGCCTTGCAAACGTTGCACCTACAGTTGCTAAGATCTTAGGCCTTGAAGCCCCCGACTGCTGGGAAGAGTCGATGATCTGATAAAGGTTAAAAGCCAAAGCATTGAATGAGTGCTTTGGCTTTTTTTAGCTTACAAGCGGCTTGTCAAAAGGCTTTGACATTAAAAAGTGCACTATGTAAAGGGTTTTTGGTTGAAATTCTGACAAAGATGTGCTATTATAAGTTTGGCCGAGAGGAAAATCGGCGGAAGGGGAGAAGCACTATGGAACTTTGTAAAACCATAAAGCGTTTAAGAGCGGAAAAGGGCTGGTCGCAGGAAACGCTGGCTGAGAAGGCATTTGTCAGCAGGCAGACTATTTCCAACTGGGAAACGGGAAAAAGCTATCCCGATATTCACAGCCTTGCTTTGTTTGGCGAGATATTTGGTGTTTCTCTTGACGAGCTTATCAAAGGAGATGTTGAAGCTATGAAGGACACTGTAAAAAAAGATGATGTGAGCAGGCTCAAAAGTAATGAGCTGCGTGGAGTCACACTTATGCTTGCGCTGATGTTTAGCTGCACGCTGCTTGTAGAGTACGGCGGCGAGGTGGGCAAGGTGCTCGGCTGCCTGCTGGCGGGCATTTTGTCGGTATGCATTTTTATGACATTTCGAGAGCTCGAGAGTATAAAGCAGGATAGAGACATTCAGACCTACCGTGAATATCTTGCCTTTCTAAACGGCGAAACTCTTGACGATATCGAAAAGGAAAAGGAGCTTAAAAAGCGTGACAGTCAGAAAAAACTTATGATATTTGCAGCAGTGCAGGGGGCAGCGATACTTGTCTTTGGTGCTGTAGTGATAATTCTTGAAATGATGTGAACAATAAAGCCCGAGGTTTTTCATCTCGGGCTGTTTTTTAATCGGGCGCTTGGCTCTTCATCACGGCAAGCGCTGTTTTTATCCCGTCAACTGCGGCAGACATTATTCCTCCTGCGTAGCCTGCACCCTCACCGCAAGGGTAGATGCCATCGAAGTTTATCGACTGCCTGCTTTCCTCGCTCCTTGTTATGCGAACGGGGGAGGAGGTCCGTGTTTCGGGTGCGGTGAGTATCGCCTCCTCCTGACCGAATGCCTGCATTTTTTGGGAAAAATTTTGCAGCCCTGTTTTAAGCATATCGCTTACAAATCCGGGAAACAGCTTTTCAAGATCCGCACAGGCAACACCGCGGGAGTAAGTGGGTTCTATCCTGCTGTCAAGTGATGGCTTTCCGTTCAGGAACCCGCCGACGGTGCACGCTGGTGCTTTGTTGCCTGTAAGTGAATATGCACGCTTTTCTATCTCACGGGCAAAGTTTACGCCGTCAAGCACACCTTTGCCGTAATCTTCCGGTGTGACTGATACTACAACTGCGGCATTTGCGTTTTTTCCGCCGCGGGAAAATTCGCTCATGCCGTTTGTGACTGTAGTAGCCTGCTCGCTTGCACATGGCATAACGTAACCGCCGGGGCACATACAGAAGGTATACACGCCTCTGCCCTGACTGTTTCGGAAGGAAAGCTGATACTCCCCCTTTGGCAGAAGCGGATCGCCCGCATTTTCGCCGTAAAGCGAAACGTCTATATCTTTCTGCAAATGTTCAATGCGTGCGCCGACTGAAAAAGGTTTTGGCTCTAAATAAACACCTTTTTGTAAAAGCATTTCAAATGTGTCCCTTGCTGAATGACCAAGTGCAAGCACAAGTGCCGAGCATTCCTCCTGCCCGCCGTCGGAGGTGAAAATCTTCACCCCGCCGGGTGTTTTTAGTATATCGCACAGTGCTGTGTCAAATCTTATCTCACCGCCGAGTTTTTCTGTTTCTTCACGTATAGCCCTGACTATTCCCCTTAGCTTGTCTGTGCCGATATGCGGTTTTGCTTTGTGAAGTATCTCCTCAGGTGCGCCAAAACGCACAAATTCTTCAAGCACGAGCCTGCAAAGCGTATCCTTGTTGCGGCAGGTGAGCTTTCCGTCGGAAAAAGTTCCCGCGCCGCCCTCACCGAACTGGATATTTGTGTTTTCGTCAAGCTCACCGCCGTTTATATAGCGCGTTACCTTTTCTAAACGGCTTTCAATGCGTGAACCACGTTCCAACACAAGCGGGCGGTAGCCGTATCTTGCAAGTATAAGCGCACAGAACATTCCCGCAGGGCCAAAGCCTGCGATTACAACCCGTCCGTTTTTGTGTACTTTTCCAAAAACAGGGGAGATACTGCTCTGTGCTGTTATGCTCAGATTATTATTCCTGCCTGCAAGCGCCTGTTCGCGTGATTTGTCTTTAAGCTCTACGCTGACAGAATGAACGAGCCTTATATTCTTATTATCCCTTGCATCAACGGATGTCTTATAAATATCGGCACTTTTTATTTCCTGCCTGTTTATATGTGCGATCTTTAGTGCTTTTGCGATAACTTCGCCGTGTGGTGTGCCGGGCTGTGTCTTTATCTGATTGATGATTATAGGCATATATTTTTCCCCTTTAAAAAACAGCCCCGAAGTCTTTCAGGGCTGTTTTGACTTTTATCAGCTGTTTGATATAGTGACTTGTATTTCGTTTATTCCGAACCCCCATACCGTGTTATATTTTTCACTGAATACAACGGCACTTTTCATCATTGAGCCTGTACCTGTACCTACGTCGGAAAGGTCTATCTGTGCTGTAAGATCGTCGGCGGTAAGCTTATCTATAATATCTTCAGGTCCGTAAACGGTAACAGATGTAAGCTTTGCGGTGTCAAAAGTCACCTTTTTGCCGACAGGCTGATTAATGACATTAAACTGCGATTTCGGTATATCAAATGTTTTTGAGGCAAATCCGCTTTCGTCAAATTTGACAGTCACACTGTTTATGCTGTCTGCCGATATCTCTCCCGTACTGAACGGTATATCAAACACAAACTGCCTTGCAAGGTCGACTTCCGAAAGTGAGATGGTACCTACAGTTATATCTTCCTCAGCCTTGTCGTCAAGGTCAGAGGTGAGTATGGGTATCGGGTTTTCGGAAAGTTCGTATTTTAGTGTATCAAGGTCAAATCCGCTTGGCACACCAGAGAACTCAACTTTAAGGTTGCCCGTTTTCTTTTTGTAAATCTGGAAGAATACCGACAATTCAGTATCAGGCAGTTCATAAAGCTCATTGTCAAGCTGGTTGTCGTTTTTGTCAAGCAGTACGATCTTGTTTGCCGTTATTGTCGTTTCTTCTGAAATACTATCCGTCTTATCGACTACTGCGTACACCTTTGCGATCTCGTTCAGGTCATTTTCGGCGCCTGTTATCTCTATCTCCGCAGGTGTGCAGGAAAGGTTGCCGAGCGAATACCCTTCATCTGCGCTGATATTCGGGGCAGATGCGGTTATCGGGAATGTCTTGCTCGTTATCGAATCAAACTGTACCTCGACAGTTTCAGGCGATATTGAAAGAATAGAAACCTTGTCAGCAGAATGTGCACTTCTGACATCAATATCAAGCTTATAAGTGCCCTTTTTGGTAACAGACGAAACATCGACCGTTGCAGTCAGGTCATTTGAGGAGTAGCTCCCTATCTCGTAGTTCATACCCTCTATTGTGACATCGACCGTCATATCCTTGAAGCCGAGTGCGGAAAGCCCCTTTTCTTCGGCGAGAGTGCCTGAAAGATTAAGGGTTACAGGTACGCCCGATATGGTTTTATTTATAGTCGGGTACTGTGTGATAGAAAGAATCACCCAGATTATCACTGCAAGTACAACTGCAAGTATCCTCAGCCCCAGGTCACTTCCAAGCTTTGCGGCAAGACCTTTGGTCTTTATTTTTTCCATTTGGATATCACCCTCCCCGCAAATGAAGTCTTCTGGTCACCCTGTTCCGTATGCTCGTGCTCGGGTATAAGGCGTGACTTTAACAGCCGTCTGAGGGTATCTTTGGTATAGCCCCTTGTAAGCTCGCCGTTTTCTGCTACGGATATTGTACCGGTTTCCTCCGATACAACTATTACAAGGGCGTCGGAGTTTTCGCTCATACCGATAGCCGCCCTGTGGCGTGAGCCGAGCTGTTTTGCTATAAGTTCCTCCTTCTGCGGCTTGGGCAGAAAACAGCCTGCGGCAAGTATCATGCCGTCACGCATTATAACAGCACCGTCGTGAAGCGGGGTATTGGGAAAGAAAATATTCCCGAACACAGCCGCCGAAGGGGTACAGTTGAGTATCGTTCCCGTAGCTATCTGTTCACCGAGCCTTGTTTTCTGCTCGCATATTATCAGAGCGCCTGTACAGGTCGATGAAAGATCCTGTGCGGCGTCGCATATGGCATCAATAGCCAAAGCCCACTTTTCACGCATTTTGTCGTCTTCATTCGGGGTGAAAAACGAACCGAGTTCTGTTACTCTTGTCCTGCCTATCTTTTCTATTATTCTTCTAAGCTCAGGCTGGAACAGGATAATTATCGCAAGTATCCCCCACTGGAAGCAGTTTTTAAGTATAAAGCGCATAGTTTGCAGATTTGCAAATACCGCTACAAGGTAAGCGGCAACAAGCACGATTATACCCTTTATAAGCTGCTGTGCCCTTGTTTCCCGCACAAGCTTTATGCCATGATAGATAAGGTAGGAAAGCAGTGCCATATCTATTATATCGGTAATGCGAATGGACACAAGCACATTCCATATCGACTGTATTATCTCACTTAAACTAAGCATAGCTTCACATTCCTTTTATTACTATGTGGTTATTCCCCACATCAGGCTGCAATTTCAGATAATACTATTTTATCATAGTTTTAAAAAAGATACAAGGGGTTTTTTATAAAAAAATCAAAAAAAATTGCAGGAAAACAAAACTTTCCTGCAATTTGACTACAGACTTACCCGGCCAGCAGCTATCTTGTCTATTTCCGCTATAAGCATATTAACCTGCTGACCTGTGTTAAATGCGGAAGGCGAGAACCTTACGACACCCGTTTCAAGTGTGCCGAGTGTATGATGAGCAAGCGCCGAGCATTGAAGCCCGCCCCTCAGCGCGAACCCGCGTCTGCCGAGGTACTCCGTCACAGCGGCGGAGTGATAGCTTCCGATATTAAACGAAACTATCGGCAGGTATGATGCTTTTTCACTCCTGTACACCGTGATGTTTCCGTGCTTTTTCAGTGCATTTGTCAGCACAGAGCAAAGCATCTGCTCGTGTTCGCGTATGCGTTTTGTGCCTTTTTGCCTTACAAAATCTATTCCCCGGCCAAGCCCCATGATACCGGGGGTGTTTACTGTTCCGCTTTCAAGGCGCTCGGGGAGGAAGGGTGTCTGTTCAAGTTCGGCAGATGTCGCACCTGTGCCGCCTTCGATTATAGTTGAAAGCGGGAATTTCCCGTTTGTTATCAGAAGTCCCGTCCCCGCAGGTCCGTAAAGCCCTTTGTGCCCCGAGGTACAGATAAAGTCTATCCCATCATCAAGTGTGATATCTATAACTCCGCTTGCCTGTGCACAGTCACAGATAAATGCTATACCACGTTCATTACATAGCTTTGCAAGCCTTTTATACGGGGTTATCTGCCCTGTAACATTCGAGCCTGCCGTACAGATAATGCACTTTGTATCTTCTTTTATAAGACTTTTGAAGTTTTCGATCGTTTTGTCGTCGTCCTCATCTGCCTTTGCAATGCTGTAGGTAACACCACGGTACTGTGCAAGGTTTGCAACAGGCCTTGCGGCGGAGTTGTGTTCAAGTGATGATATCACCGTATGCCCTCCGTATTGCAGTATCCCTTTTATCGCCATGTTCAGTGCATAGGTGCAGTTTGCGGTAAATGCGACGTTTTCAACATCTGCTGAAAAAAGTGCGGCCGCTTTTTCACGGGTAATGTATACCTGCTCGGCAGCCTCTCGGGAAAGCTTGTGCCCGCCCCTTCCGGGATTGCCGCCAAAGCGTCCTACAGCAAGCGAAACCGCATTCCTGACCGAAGCAGGCTTAGGAAAAGTGGTGGCGGAATTGTCAAAATTTATCATCATACCACCGCCTTAATCCTGCGCGCGTGACAGTATATTCTTGTGCGGTATACCGTTTTGTTCAAGCAGTCTGATAATTTCCGCAGGCTCTTTTGTAACACTCAGGCAGTACCCGCAGCCTGAGCCGAGGTTTTTCGGTGTTCTTACTATCTCACAGTAAAGCCCTTTATTATTAAGCATTCTTTTAGCTTTCATAGCATAGGTTATAGATGTCATTGCTATCAATGACTTCGGCATTTTTATCACCCTTTCTTTTGTCAAATGGAAAACCATCCCCGTAAACATATTATCGCCGTTTTTATATCCTATGCACTAAAGCGTAAAAATGCTAAACGCCGTACCCTGCAAGAGTACGGCGCTGTTTTGCCTTATATATTTCTGCTTAAAAAATCCATGATGCTCTGCTCGTCTTTTCTGTCAAAGCTGTCATTGCAGGGGGTGATGTACCAGTGCTCGGTGTGGGTTATATCGTCACCCTTTGAAAGCGTTTTAAGCGGGCTTAGTGATTCCACCTCCATCATAAAGAAGTTTGTGAAGCATTCGCAGCTGCATCCGTTGTCTGGGTACTCGGCGCCTTCGGTGCAGTCAAACTTCTTTACAAAAAGCTGACCTTTGTTATACATTGCAAGGTACCCCTTTTCGTCATTGAAGCCGAGTTTGAAGTTTGCCTTGCAGTTTTCATCCTGCTTTATAGTTATCACCTTGTTGCCGAAGAACAGCCTGTCGTCCTGCATATCGCTGTAAGGCCAGACAGTGTAGGTGCGGTTGGGCAATAATCCTGTCGGCTTGTCGGTCTGCGGCAGTATGGCAATGCTTTCCTTGTCGACCACAGTCATAGCCCATGCAGCTATTTTCTTTTTGTCGTCCTGTATGTTTTTTATCTTGTGAGTAACGGTAATGCTGCCGCTTGTTTCGTCAAAATCAAGTATCATCTGCATAGCAAGGCCTGTTTCAGTCTGTTCGGGCGGTGTGAGTGTCACACGGCTGCCGTCTATCTTCACATCAACGGGATCATTGTCGGGGTAGTAGCTTTTCGGATCGTCCTCGGGGCTGAACCACAGTCGGTGCCCGCCGTAGATATACCATTTTTTATCGCCGAAAACCTCCGCAAACTTCCCGCCGGACATTGTCGAGTGTTCATTTATATCCTCACACATTATGTTTTCAAAGCCGGTGCATTTAAGTGATATCACACGGGGACCTTTCTCGACGGTGATAAGAGCTTCAATGCTTTCATTCCTTGCCCTTAATACTTTGCCGAAATAATTGTAATCGATGTAATCAAATCTGATCATTTTCAAAACTCCCTTTCAATTATTATTCTTCTTGTGTATTCATTTGGTGCCGGGGTGTCCTGTGCTGTGCAAAGGTGCCTGAAATATGAGGCACGCTCGGTATTGCGTGCGGCTTTTGGGCATAACTCCGCCGCTCTTGCAAGTGATGTTGTCAGCGCCACCTCGCTGTCCTTTGCTTTTTTCAGAAGTTCAGCCCCTTTTTTGTCAAAAGCAAGAACCCTGGCGGCATTAAGTTCACTTAGCTGCATATCTTCAAGCCCTGCCGCAATAAAAAGCACCACACGCCTTAATCTTGCAAGCGTTATATCCCTGCCTTTGAGCATACTAAGCATATCTTCAAGGTTTACAGGCTTTTCACGGCTGAGCTTGATTATCCTGTCGGCTAAATTGATAGTGCAGTCGGGGCAGGCCCGCAGCATTTCGGGGGTGGCATTGCATACTGAATAGACGATATGCCGCCCCATGTTTTCTATAAATGCAGGCGGCTGCGAATCAAGGTCAAACGGGGTAAAGCGTGAAGCATCCCTTTTCTCACGCAAAAGCTGCCTTATATAGCTTGCACAAGCTATATTCCCGACAGGCTCACCGTTATGTGAAGCCCCTTTGCGCTTTATGGGCAGAAAATTCTCTATGCCGTGTTCCTTTGCGGCTTTTATGTATTCTACAGCAAGTGTTGCGTTGGGCGAAGAAAACACCCTGCTGTACTGCCCCCCGTAGTATAACTCAATGCACCTGCTCACAGCCGCGGGGTAGCTTAAACCGAGAGCTGTAAACTCTGTTGTGCGCTTGTCGGTCTTTATAGATTCGGATATCTCTGCGGCTTCCTTTAAAAGCCCTATATCGCTTATTTCAGTTCCGAATGATAAAGTATCAGCCCCTGCAGCCGCCAAGAGCTTTACCGCAGCCTTTGCAAAGACTTCCGAACAGGCGCAGGAAAACGGCGGGGGAAGCTCTATAACAAGGTCAGCGCCGTGTTTTACAGCACACTTAGCGCGCAGCTGCTTGTCAAATGCAGCAACATCGCCCCGCTGAGTAAAATCGCCGCTTAAAACACATATGACCGAACGTGCGCCGCGCTCTCTTACAGTATCGGTAAGATATCTATGCCCGTTGTGGTATGGATCAAATTCACAGACAATGCCGACATTACGCATACTACACCTCAAAATACAGCAAAACTCTGCTGTGATCAATAAAAATGCGAAAAAATATCAAAAACCCCTTGAAAAAAGCAATGGTCTTTGCTATAATATAATAGTATAATAAATTCTCCGAAATGTCAAGAGCATAAAAGTAACGTGAAGCTTTTTGATCTTTTGTGTTTCGGGGCGGAAAGGAAGTTTTTAATGAAGATATTGGTAGTAAATGCAGGTTCTTCTTCACTCAAGTATCAGTTGCTTAATATGGAGAACGAGGAAGTCATTGCAAAGGGTAATTGTGACAGGATAGGTATCGGCGGTCATGTATCGGCCAAAACAGGCGACGGCAGAAGCCTTGAGGCAGACTGTGACTTCCCCACACATACCGAAGCGTTTGAAAAGCTTGTTGAAGTCCTTACCACAGGCGAAACTAAGGTTATTGACTCAATGGCGGAAGTTTCCGCTGTAGGCCACAGGATAGTACAGGGTGCAGAGGTTTTCAAGGAGACCTGCCTTGTTACAGATGAGGTCATCGACAGGATAGATTCTTTGGCAGAACTTGCACCTGTACATAACCACCCCCACGCACTCGCACTTAGGGCCTGCAAGAAAGTCCTTCCCGAGGGCACACCGCAGGCAGTTGTGTTTGATACTGCGTTCCATTCAAATATGCCGAGAAAGGCATACCTTTTCGGCCTGCCCTATGATGACTATGAAAAGTACGCTGTAAGAAAGTACGGCTTCCACGGTACATCTCACCGTTTTGTATCATCAGAACTTGCAAAGATACTCGGCAAGGACGTAAAGGATCTCAAGATAGTTTCCTGCCACCTCGGCAACGGTTCTTCTATAACCGCTGTAAAGGACGGTATATCTGTTGATACATCAATGGGCTTTACCCCGCTTGACGGTCTTGTAATGGGTACACGCTGCGGCGCTGTTGATCCTTCCGCTATAACATTTGTTATGAAGAAGCATGGCTTTACACCTGATGAAATGACCGATTATATGAACAAGAAGTCGGGCTTTCTCGGTGTTTCGGGCATAAGTTCCGACAACAGGGATATTCAGGCTGCCGCTGCTAAGGGCGATGCTAAGGCTCAGGCTGTTTCAGAGCTGCTCGTTTACCAGATAAAGAAATATATAGGCTCCTATGCTGCTGCAATGAACGGCGTTGATGCTATCGTATTCACAGGCGGTATCGGCGAGAATGCACCCGAGGTAAGGGCTGCTGTATTGAAGGATATGGACTTCTTCGGTATCGAACTTGACGAGGCTGCAAACGATTGCCGCGGCAAGACCGTGAAGATCACGACCGATGCTTCAAAGATACAGGCATGGGTGGTTCCTACAAATGAGGAACTCCTTATCGCAAGGGATACACTTGCACTTGTATCCGATATGATCTAAGACAAAAACATTTCCCCGCACTGCTCAAAAACAGTGCGGGGTTTTTGTTTATTCCATTCCTTTAAGGACTTCTGTCATATTTATCTTCTTTATGCGCTTTTGGAACATAAAGCCCACTATGACCGATACTGCCATTACAAATGCTGCCGCTAAAAGATATGTAAGCGGGGCTACATGGCATGGCCAGTCTATCTGATCGCCGTTTGAATCCATCATAGCCTGAAGCGGTCCCTGACCAAGCGGTATGCCGAGTATAACGCCTATTACCGAAAGCCATAGGTTCTGAACGGAAATAAGCTTTCTGATAGCCGAGCTTTTAAAGCCGAGCACCTTTAGTGTTGCAAATTCCTTTTCCCTTTCGTTGAAAGAAAGGTTGCCGGAATTGTAAAGCACGACGATTATAAGCAGGCAAGCAAAGAATACCATAAAGATTACGAGCAGATCCATGATCTCCATGCTCTTGTCAAAGGCAGCTTTAAGGTCTTTAAGGCTGTGTACAGCAGATACATAAGTCAGATCCTCCGCGCCTTCACAGCTTTGCTTTGACACAAGCATCATGGGTTTAAAACTAAACCCTTCGCTTTCGTAATCCTCCCTTAGCATTGTTATGCCCATTATTGACGGGTGGCGCGAGATAAACCCTATCCTGCTTTCGTTCCAGCTGTTATCATCTGAACGCTTCCAGTATACTGTGTCGCCTTTTTTCAGCCCGAGTTTTTTTGCCTGCTTCATAGTAAGTGCGACAGAACCTTTTTCAAGCTTTGTAACGTTCAGGTCCTCATCTGACACACAGAAAAGCCCCTTGCCCTCGGTCACAGTAAGTTTGCAGCTTACAATATCGTCAGATGTCGGGTGATTTTCCGCCGCTATTGATATAAGCTCGGTCGATATAAGCTCACCGTCGTATTTGTCGGCAATGCTGAACGCTTCCTCGGTTGTGCAGCTGTCTGTAAAGAGCACTTGACTTTCATAGTTCTGTATATCATTGAAATACCATTCTTTGACAAAGTCAACAGTATCATAAGCGCCGATACCGAGCAGCATTATCACCATTCCGGCCATTGTGCCGAATACGCCCATAACTGCACGAAGCTTTGAACGTGATATATCACGCAGGTCATATTTGGCTGTAAAGCTGAGTTTATTCCAGAAGGGGAGTTTTTCAAAAAGGCATGGCTTTGCAGTCTTGCCCGCAGCGGGGCGAAGTGCTTCAGAGGGATGGATCTTCAGTATCATTCTACAGCTTAAAAACGCTGCCAGACCGCATACAAGAACTATCACAAGCGACAGCAGAATGCTCTTTGCATCATACCCCGGGTGCCAGTCGGGGACAGAGTAGAAATCGCTGAATATATCCACCATCATTTTGCCGAATGTGAATATACCGAGAACGACACCCGTAAGGCATCCGACAGCGGTTATCACTACACTGAAGCTCATATAATGCAGCATTATCTTGTACTTTTTCATACCAAGTGCATTTAAAGTGCCTATCTGTGTGCGCTGTTTTGCCACCATACGCTTCATGGTCGTTATGATGACAAGCAGAGCTATTGCTACAAATACTGCCGAAAACACATATGAAAACCCGTCGTGCTGATTAAGCTCATCGCTTAATCTGTTGTAGCCGTCAATGCTCTTGCGGTCTGCAAGAAAAGCGTAGCTGCCGTCAAGGGCTCTGGATATTTCGCTTTCAAGTTTAAGCGGGTTGCCGTTGCAGGTGAATACTATCTCGTTATAGCCCTGTAATTGTTCAGGAAGAACACTTAGTGACATATATGCAAAGCCGATATTGTGGTAATCAGTATCCGCATCAGTGGAAGCACAGGCAAATTCATATTCAGGTGTTGCGACAAACCCGCGAATCGTCTTTGTTATATCCTGCCCGAGAACGTGCGCCGTGAAGCTGTCACCGACTTTAAGCCCCCACGCATCAGCAAACCGGTAAAAAAGCCATACGCCGTCAGTGTCATCGGGATCATAAGCCGCCCCTTTCATAGTGTAGGGCTTTGTTACGTTCATTGTGTTCTGAAAGTAACAGTAGAGTTCGGCTGTGTTGTATTTTTCGTCCGCCTTGCCAAGCACTTCTGTCCTTAACTGAACATCTTTTATATCACTGATATCGCTGACTGCCTGTGCCTGTTCCTGTGAAAAGGAAGCGCCGTATATCCAGCCGTCGGCAAAGTTTGTCTTGCTTTCAAAATCCTTACGTGCTTCGCCGCCGCCAATGACGTTTGCCTGAAACCCTGTGTAGCACCACATTGCAACAGCCGCAAGAATGAATATCGAAAAAAACTGCGCAAAGCTGTTTTTTATGTCACGCAGCATTTTACGCTTCAGCATAATAATGCCCCCTTACCATTCTATCTCACGCACCGAAAGCGGCACTTCATTTGTTCTGACAGAGCTTATTTTGCCGTTGCGCATATGTATCACCTTGTTTGCACATTTTGCAATATCGGAATTGTGTGTTACAAGTATAACTGTGTTGCCTTCCTCGGTAGAAAGCTTTTGCAGCATTTCAAGTACGATAAGTCCTGTTTCCGAATCAAGTGCGCCTGTTGGCTCGTCCCCGAGGATTATCCTTGGGTTTTTGGCAAGTGCTCTTGCTATAGAAACCCTCTGCTGCTGACCGCCCGACATCTGTGAAGGGAATTTGTTCTTCTGATCGGAAAGCCCTACACGTTCAAGCATTTCGTTTGCATCAAGCGAGTTTTTCTTTATGTCCTTTACCAGCGCCACGTTTTCAAAAGCTGTCAGCCCCGGGATAAGGTTGTAAAACTGGAATATGAACCCTATCGTGTCAGCTCTGTATGATGAAAGTTCACTGTCGTTCATTGCGGAAACCTCTTTGCCGTCAACTATCACTTGTCCTTCGTCGGGTGTGTCCATACCGCCGAGCATATTGAGAACAGTTGATTTGCCCGCACCCGAACGTCCGAGTATAACAACAAATTCGCCTTCATCTATCGTAAAGCTTACATGGTCAACTGCCACCTGTCTGCCGTCGCCTTTACCGAAAACCCTTACTACATCTTTAAACTCTACTTGTGTCTTTGCCATTTAAAACACCCCGTTTGTTTTTTATAGTTAGTTATAGCTAACCCGTAATCATTATACACCCGCACACATATTTTGTCAATAAGCAAAACGTTTTATTTTTTCACAAATAATTCCCTTTAAAATGTGAAATATGGTATAATTTTCATAAGCCTGATTAATTTCCTTTGCCTGACAGGGAAAATAATCCCCGCTAAAAGAAGAAAGAACAAATAAGAAATAATGATCAAGGTATCGCCTTTGTCAATAGTTTTAATTTGTCCGCGAGGCGGATACATTGTTTATTCTTTATTATTTATTCATTCAGCGGCGGTACATACAGTGCGCAGACATTATGTGAGCAGTTTCAAAAACAAAATGCCCCGAAGCTTTTTATTGCTTCGGGGCAGAATATCACATCTGTATCATCTTATCATAGAAGCCGGGTATTAAAGACGTTGCGAGAATCTGAAAGACCGTAGCACAGTCGATAATGGCGTGACCTATCATTATCGGCAGTGGGTTACGCTTTTTATAATAATACATACAAAGGATCACTGTTAATGGAAGAAAGGATAAAAACCTGTATATAATATATTTCACGTCGGGCAGTAATGGAATAAAGCTGTGCTGAAGCGCAAAGAAAAAAGCAGGGATAATAATTGCCGCCCATTTGTTTTTTATCCTGCCCACACCGCACCCGAGGTACAGACCGTCTTCAGCAAACGCAGTTGTTACCGGCAGCAGCGGTATGTTTATAATCGCTAATACCGCAGGTATGGGGGCTATCATTATAGTCGGGATATATGGGAACTTCCCGTATAACAAAAACCCTGCGATATACATTCCGCCCATACCGACAGATAGAATAATAATTGTTATGGTTATTATTTCACGAAGTTTTGTTTTTCCTTTTTCATAATTGATTAGTTCACGGTAGGTCTGCCCGTTTGTTTTTGCAGCAATTATAAGCATGGCAATAGTAAGGATATTGACAGCCGTAGCAACAGCAGACCACCAGTTGCTGATATCGTTAAGTTCCTTGCCGGTCAATGCGGAACCTATGATAAAAACGAGCACAAAAACGACAGACCTTACAGGCAGCAAAAAGTATAACTTTTTATCCAATATACTTCCTCCCTCAGCGAATAGCTTTAGTGTTTTATTACAGATCATTATAGCATAAGGTCCTTGTCTTTGTCAATAAAAAACTATAGCATAAGCATATCAGCGGGCTGATGCGAAGGTGAAAGACTTGCATCTGTCACATCTGCCTTGTCCTTGCTCACGAGCACATAAAACACCGCCGCATTAAAGCAGACACTGCCGAATGTGTATCCGGAAACCTTACAAAAGACCTGAATGCGTGTCTGACGAACAATGGGCGTGCAGTGTTACTGTAACGGCACCTAAAAAGCCTGTGCCGTTTTGCGATTGTCCCTATCTGCAATCATTCCGCTTGCCTGTTTTCAAATTCTTTCAACCATGCAAGCCATAGTTCGTCTTGATTCTTTTCTGCGCTTAACTTGCTGTATTTCAGCGCTTCATCAGTCAGAGCTTTTGGCATTTTTGCAAGCCTGTTGATTATTATCCCGGCTCCGGGCCAATTCAAATCCTGAAGCCATTCAAACAAATAATTGAGATAAGGTATCAATTCTTCATCTGATCTGTCTGCAATGACTTTTGCGCATGGTTCCCATACTGATTTGCTTTTGCCATTCGGAATATACGGCTGTAAAAAAGGAAACAGGTATTTCACACTTTTAGCCAGTTCCAAACCTTGCTGCTCACGAAGGCTGTATTCTTCTTCCGTATAAATACTGTCCCATGTAAACAATTCATATATCTCATCAATGTTTACCATATTAACGATCGCCCTCCGGTTTCTGTATCAATGCCGCAGTCAAGACACTCGACGTCAGGATGAACGGCTTATCTTTTGGCATATAGAATTCCTTATACTCTTTTTTATGATCAAAAGGCAAAGCCAAACCTTCCTACAATTCACAAACCATTATGTATTCTTCTTCGTTCTCGTCTGCTATATGAAAGCCGACTTTCTCATACATACGCACAGCATAGTTTGCTTTCTGTACTGCAAGTGATGCTTTCTTGAAGCCTTGTGTCTTCAGAAGCGGGAGCATCTCTTTCATAAGCCTTGTGCCAATGCCCTGAGCACGATAATCCTTGTAAAGTGAGATGGCGAAAGACGGAGTATCATCATCCACATGGCCATAATCGTCCATGATCCTCGTCCAGACCGCACCGACAACTTTATTATCAATTACTGCGACAAGACAGTTGTCTCCCCGTCGAGTTCCAAAATCATCTGTATATACCCTCAGTTCTGGCTTATCGACTATTTCTCTCGGTGGTGGTGTGACACCCTCTGGTATAAATATAGCTTCGTAAAGGAACTCCCTTAAAATAGCGATTTCATTGTTTCTTATTGCTCTTATTTCTGCCCGCATATTTTCTCCGATCTGACTGGCATATAAATCACAGTTTCACCCATGCCGCAAAAACATCTAAACCGGCCACTTGACTCTCCGAATAATCGCTTTGATTTGTTTCCACCGTGCTTTTTTGACCGTTTTCGTTCTCTGCCGCCGATGGCCAAAATGCCCGAAAAGCCCGGAAATGCGGCACTTTTTCGGTGGTCAGCACTTTGCCTGTGTCATCAATACTACGCACTCGATGTGCGCCGAGACGTAAGAATTGATAACCGTCAAGGCAGAGTAGGCGATAGTGGTTTCCGTGAGTGAGGAGATTGGTTTTTTCGGAATTTTATATGCGTGGAAATATTTCAATAATCGCTCTGCTTACGGGAGAAAGGCAATTGGTGATTCTTATACGCCCAGATGCTTTTCAAATACTGCCATGATTTCTTCGACACGCTTATCGCAAATACCCTTGATCTGACGGAGATCTTTCTCAACCTCCCGGAGATCGATGGACTTGCCGTCTTTCTCCAGCAATCCGTCAGTGTAGCGCATCAGGAAGGCTTGAAGCTCCTCACAACTCATTTTCTTTATCGCACTATAGGTGTCTCGGTCGATAATCTTCAGTTTTGCCATAGAATACAGTTTTTTTATTATTCCGTGCGATTTTTTATTTGCGTTTTTTTAATTATAACATAATTATGCTGGAAAATCAATATTTCGATTGCAGATATAAGTGTTAAGAATAAAATGTTTGACGATAATAATGAAGTTGCCTTGACTAAATAACGTAATTATGCTATAATGAATATAATTCAGGCCGAATCTGGCCTGAATTCAGGAGGAACTATACGGAGAATAACGAAGTGCTTTTAGAAAGAAATATGTTGCAAAAAGATTTACGAATTCGTCTGCCAAAGCAGATATTAACCAATCTTAATATTACTATTGGTAAAGAGTTAGATATTTATATTGACACTCTTAAACAAGAAATCATAATTCGTAAAAGCAAAGAAACCGTTAATAATACACAGAAAGTATAATTGTTAGAGGTGATAAAAAGTAAATGATACTTGACCACATTTTTAACTCTACAAGTGAGAATATGTCCGATATCCCGGATGAATCTGTTGATCTTGTAGTTACATCACCTCCATATAACATCGACATTCAATACGGAAATAAAACTGAAAAAGGCAGCATTCTTGAAAGCAAAGGAATAAAATATGCCGATAAAATGGATGAAGAAGATTATAGAAAAATGCTTCTATCCGTTTTCTCCGAATGCAAACGAGTAATTAAGAAAAATGGATCAGCATGGGTTAACATAAAGAATAGATATGATAACGGAATTGTTATTCCTCCATTTTGGCTTCTTGAGATGTTTCAAGATATGTATCTGAAAAACCTTATAGTCTGGAATTTCGACTGGGGTGGTTCAACAAACAAACGCTTTGCACCCAGATATGAATTTGTATTTTGGTTTGTTAAAGACAAGAATGATTATACATTTAATCTTGATGACATTAAAATTCCAGCTCTAAACTATAGGCCGGATAGATATAAAAGTCAATTAAAGAACCCAACGGATGTTTGGCGTATTTCCATGGTTTCTGGTAATTTTGAGGAAAGAACATCTCATCCTGCTCAATATCCTGAAGAATTGATTGAACGAATTGTTCTTGCTGGAACAAATAAAGGTGATATTGTTTTAGATCCTTTTATG
The DNA here is from genome assembly GCA_902780505.1 of uncultured Ruminococcus sp. Classification (GTDB taxonomy): domain Bacteria; phylum Bacillota; class Clostridia; order Oscillospirales; family Ruminococcaceae; genus NK3A76. The sequence goes on from CACZFN010000005.1 coordinate 54,870, forward strand.
GGAAGCGGCACATCTGCAGTTGTGGCAAAAAAACTCGGCAGACATTATCTTGGCTATGAAACTGTTCCGGAATATTGCCAAATTGCTGAAGAGCGCTTATCAAGAGTTTCGGAGGATAGAGTATAATAATGAGTGAGATCTTTTATAAGATTGGTGATTGTAGAGAGCTTTTGAAAGATGTACCAAGTCAATCAGTAAAACTGGTGGTAACATCACCGCCATATAATATTGGTAAGCCTTATGGAAAGTATTCTGATAAGATGCCACTTGAAGAATGGAAAGAACTAATCAGAGCTGTAACAAAAGAAGTGTATAGAATATTGACACCAGATGGAAGCTTCTTTTTAAACCTTTCTCCTGTTCCATATGGAAAGGATAAAGAAATCCTGCCTTTGCCGTTCATCGGGTATGAAATCATGCAGGAGTGTGGATTACACCTGAGAAACATGATAACATGGACTTTTAACAATATGCAGAATTGTACAAACAGATTATCAGGTCGATATGAGAATATCCTATGGGGAGTGAAAGACCTGAGTAACTATGTTTTCAATTTAGATGATATTCGTATTCCATATATAACCCAAAACGATAAACGTCTTGAAGGTGGAAAAGGCAGAAATCCTACAGATGTATGGTATTTTGACCGTGTAAACAACATGACAAAAAAGAAGCTTGGCTTACAGCATCCTACTGTATATCCGCTTCCAATGATCATGAGGATTCTGCAAATGTCAAGCAATCCGGGGGATACAATACTCGATCCTTTTTTAGGCAGTGGATCTTCACTTGTGGCGGCCAAACTGCTTGACAGAAACGGAATAGGATTTGAATTGGATGCAAAGTATGTTGACGAAATTGAAATGAGATTAGCACAAGAAGGGGTAAGACAATTATCTCTTTTTGAGAATTGAGGAAATGTATGTTATATCAAGAATTATTAGATTCATGTCGTGATCGCTTTGATGAATTTTTTCAAAACGTACCTATTTTTCATAATCAGTTCAGGTGGAATGAATATAATAATGCCTGCTACCAATTGATGTATTCTGAATATTTGGAAGATAGTATTGCCACCGTAAAAGAATTGAAATCAAAAATTCCGGAACTCACAGACTTGTGTAAGCAATGCGGTTCCTTCTTCATTCCAGCAAGAAATAAGAGCCTTCCCAAATATGATGTAATAATGGGACAACAGCACGAAGAAGCTCTTATGAAATATCTTTCACAGAAGCTTAATACTGAAGTATGCCGTGCTGATCTTGAAGATCGCAGTATGCCTGATTGTAAAGTATTAAAGTCTGATGGCACAGTGGCTGCTTATTTTGAAGTGAAGTTTCATGGAGCCCCGTTTGTTTGCGCGTTGCAAAAGACCGGAAGGTATTGTTATGAAGGAAGTGCCACACTGGATTATAAAAAAATAGAAAAACAACTTGGAATAATCGAAGGATTAGAGGCCCCGGTATTCTATGTTCATTGGATTGAATATCCATGCTTAAAAGGTGTATTCTACGAGACAAGTGATCAGGTTAAGCAATACATTGCTGAACAACATGAAACATTTGAAAGAGAAAAACGTGAAGGCGATGAAATGAAATCAGCTAAAGCTGTCTATTTGAAAAAGATGTATTCTCCACTTCTGCAAATGAAAGACTTTGAGTCTTTTGTTACGGAATTAAGTGCCTTACTTTAATTGAGAGGTGTTTAATATGAGTGGTCAAGAATTCATTTCTTTCTGTTGCTCTCCTACTATGCAACTTCCTTTGGTTATGGATAATGCTGATATCTGTACTTCTGATACTGGCATTATCGACTATTTCATTCAGTACATGAAAACGAAATACAAAATTAATATCGTGGCATGGGTGCCATCATCGTGTGCGTATCCCAATTATATGTTTCTTGGCGGCGATAGAGGAATCTTAGCATATATTTCATTTCGATATATTCATTCTCCTTCAAGTATTACATCAGAGGATATAAGTTGGGAAAGCAAAGAGGTCCTGAAAACAGTTCGTGCAGCTACTTCACAATTGGACAGGCCCGTATTCTATATTTATCTTATAAATACAGCGGATCGCATCGGAATATACTTTGAAACAGATGAACAGATTCGAGACCGTTGGTTATCAACCGGTTTTTCATCTGATATTTACACGCCTGTCACAGCAGAAATGGGAGATTTTCAAAACCTATTATCAATTTTACTTGATTTAAAGCGTAACAGTGTAAAGGTTTCATAATATGTAATATAGCAAGAGCAGCTGCCTTATCGGACAGCTGCTCTTGCTATATTAAAGATGCTCAGAGATATATTTCAGCCCAAGGAACAGTTTGCTGGGATAAGCTGCTGAAAAGGCATGGATATCTGTATAGTTAGGGAGAATTTCACATAGTTTACGGTGTTGCATTACTGCATGAAGGCCTATCAACTGTCTGCTATAATAATTTGCTTCTGAGTTTGTTGATTTCATGGAATACAGTTGCTTTATATTGTGTACTGTCTGAGCCTGCAAACAAGCAGGACAACCACATAAAGGCATATCGTCAGGGACTTCGTTCAATTTTATATATCCGGTTTTTTCAAATCTCATGCTATTATCTATATTGATTCCGCCCATAAAGAATTTACTGAAACCTACTTTAGATGGAGTTGGATCGAATACAATTCTTGTTGATTCATCACTGCCGTCGCCAACACGTCTAACGGGAGAGGCGGCATCAAAAGATGTGGCACCACAGTAATAATTGAGTGCAATGTTATTATATCCGCCACATCCTAAAGCATGAATCGGCCTATCTCCAACGAGTTCTCTGACAATTTTGCTTGCTCTTGCAGGGACGATAGTTTCTATAAACCCACGTTTTCCTATTCGTGATAGATTTATATTATTGTACCAACTTGGATCTACTTGTTTATAGCTTGCAACACCGCCAAGAGCAAAGCCCCAAAAGTGAGCATTATACTGTTCTTCCAAGCTAAGATTATATTTTGTGTTTTCGGAATATTCTGCGGGGGTATCACCATGTACTGTCGCTAAAACATAAGGATAGAAATCGGGATGCTCTTTGATGTACTTAACTGTAAGTTCAAGCAAAGCATTATTGATATCATTTTTATCAAGCGAAGCAAGAAATCTCACGAGTCTTGGATTTTTCTTCTCTCCGTCTTTTTCTGTGTATTTGCCGCCTAAATCAAACCCGACAACAATATCGCACTTGATTCTATCTGCAAAATCATAATATTCAGCGGCAGCTTCAAGAATCCTCTCTCTGAATAAGGCGAGATTGTAATCTACTGACTCTGCAATCTGCTTCATAATATTGTAAGCACCAGAATCAAGAAGAAACACTTTCTGATTAAAATTATAATCTGGAGAAGAATAGCCACGATAAATCTCACCCTTCTTTATTAAAGAAGCGCGAATGTAATTGTACAAGTCACCAACAGTATTGAAGCGTCCGATTTCGTCGAATAGTTTACTGCTAAACGTATGCGGGAATGAATTGTTGATATAGAAGTAATTGATTAAAGCAGGTGTATTACCGGTTAACTCTGCGTAAACAATTTCTCTGTCTTTGTCACCGTTTCCGCCGCCATAATTGTAAACCTGAAAGAAAGATGGGACTGGTAGATCTTTTCCGTGAACATTCATAATAAACCTCCTTAGTAATGCTCTGTTGTTGTCCGTGCCATCTGTCAAAATGTTACTGTATGTCACAGCTTTTCCGTCTATGTAATAATTTTATCACACTTGTGTGAAATAGTAAAGACCTTTTTCAGATTTCACTAATAAAAGAGGAAGGCTCTGCAAGTATCAGTTTAATACTAAAGCAGAGCCTATACATATAATTATTAAACTCTAAAAAAATATATATCTTCAAGCTTTCACAGAGGATATATATACTGATATTGGCAGGATACATTCTTCTCTAAACGCCAAATGCCTTCATATTTTGTTATAGATGTCTCTAACTCATTTCACATTTTCAATTCACGAAGAGAATATAAATACACTGCAAGGTTTAGGCGAATATAGCGTTTTTAAGTGATTGTCCCTTCGTCCAGATCTGACATCTGCTCAAATATGAAATCCAAGTATTCTTTGCTCGATGCCATATAACAATTTTTTAAACATCTATCTCGAACACTCAACACCCCTGACATCTAATCCACAGCTTCAACTATGTGACATCCAATCCGGCAACTCAACTCTCACACTTTTTTCTCAAAGCCGCCATAGATAAGTTACCGAGAAGCGTTCGTCCTGCCAAATGCCAAATCTGCTCGATCACCCGAAAACCGCAGTATTACCGGGCTTTTGTGGCTATTACCCTTTGACCTTTGACATCAATACTATCGTTTCCACATGCGGTGTCCTCGGGAACATATCAAACGGCATAATAACTTCAGCGCAGTATCCGGCGCTTTTAAGTACCCTGAGATCTCTTGCGAGCGTGTCGGGCGCACATGAAATGTATATGACCTGCTTTGGCGAAAGCTCACACAGTGCATTAAGGAACGCCCTGCTTGCCCCGGCACGCGGGGGATCAAGAATGACAGAATCGATGTGAGTACGATTTTTTACACAGTCAATCATAAGATCTTTAGAATCACAGCAAAAGAATTCAGCGTTCTGAATATTATTGATTTTGGCATTTTTTCGTGCGTCTTTTACAGCAGATGATACAATTTCAGCGCCGTACAATTTTTTGGTCTTTTCACTGCATATAAGACCGATCGTACCCGTACCACAATATGCATCAAGGAGTGTGTCACATGGCTTTAGTAATTCTTTTGCGGCAGAATATAACCTTTCGGCCTGAACAGGGTTCACCTGCATAAAGGATCTTGGCGATATGCAAAAACGTTTGCCGCAGATAATATCCTCTATATAACCTTTCCCGAAAAGAATAATATCCCTGTCACCAAGTGAAAGAGGCAGGGGAGAACTGCATATATTCTGAACGCAAGTGCTGATGTACGGAAAATTGGTCTTTAAAGCAGTCGTAAGCGCGTTTTTGTTTTTAAGTTCTGCCCTTGGCGTTACGATACAAAGGAGCACTTCGCCTGTCCTATGCGCTGTTCTTATGAGTATCTGCCTGATGTCTCCGCGCCCGGTTTTATGGTCAAATGGGGCGTATTTAAGCTTTCCGAGCACATCTGCTATCTTGTATGCAAGTTCACTTGCACGCTTGTCCTCCAAAGCGCAACTGCGAACGGGTATACACCCTCCGCTGTTTGACTTGTATACGCCGCTCAGTAATACTTTATTGTCCGCTTTTTTGAACACGCGGGATACTTTAGATCTATATCCGTAAGGCGTTTCCATAGCCGCTATCGGTGCGACTTTTCCAAACCTTGAAAGCAGCAGATTTACTTTTGTCTGCTTTCTTTCAAGTTCTTTCATGTAAGGGATATCATACCCGCAGCCACCGCAGCTTTTAAACTTGCTGCATTTGAAACCACCGCCGTTAAGATATGTTATATTCTGTTTCATATATTTGCATTACTGCCCTTCATTTTCATATCTATCCGTATATCCCTGCCTTCAAATTTGACAGGAGTAAAACACCCAAGTATCCTTGAAAAAATACGCTCATTATACATTTTCTTTATTTCACCTATGCTGAGGTTCGTGGAGATCAGCAAAGGCTTTTCATTGTTGATGCGCTGGTTTAAAATATTATAAAGTGCAGCTTCTGTAAAGTTTGTCTTGAACTCAGCCCCCAAGTCATCTATTATAAGCAGATCACAGCTGCTTATCGTGGCAAGGGTATCAGTGTCTGCCCGCCCGAAGTTCTCATTTTCAAGCCTTTTGAACATCTCAAAAGCAGACATGAATGCGACAACATATCCGTGTTCTGTCAGCGTCTTTGCAATACATGAACTGACCAAAGTTTTACCCGTACCCGTTCCGCCGATCAAAAGCATTGACTGCGTTGTTTCACAGCTGAAGTTTTCGGCATAGTTTTTTAAATAGAGAAAATTATTACCCATTTTTGTTTTGACGCTGTCAGGGTAGATGTCAGTTTTTAATTCATCAAAACTGTGCAGCTTTATTGAAAGCAAGCTGTTAAGCTGTTTTGCAGCATATTTTTTAAGCAGATCAGTGTAGCATTTACAGTTCTTACCCTCAACAGCACCAGTGTCCTTGCATAATGGGCAAAAATAATGTACAGTTAAAAAATCCTCACCATAGCCCTTTTCTTTTAGAAATCTGCGTTCAAGTTCCTGCGACCGTCTGTTTTCCTGCTCTATCTGTCTTAGTGCCTCCTGCGGGTTTCCTCCTTTGCCGAGTATCTGTAAGCTCAGCTTGAAAAAAGTATTGCGCACCTGTTGTTCAAGCTCGTATATTTCAGGTTCTTTTATGCGTATAAGCATCAGGTTTTGTTCGTATTTTTCCTGTGCTTTTTGCTGTCTTTCAGTCAGTTCATTCTGCGCTGCATCTATTACTTCCTTTGGGTACCCCATTCAGACACCTCCGTTATTAACTGTACTATAATCAAGACTGTTAAGATATGCTTCGTATTCGTCAACGATTTTTTCGCGGCTTTTGTCACTGCTTTCCGCTTTATGGGCGTTGTTTTCCTGCTCAGCTTGCAGAGGCGTTTTTATGCCGTTTTCAAACCATGATGTCAGTATTTTGTTCATATACGCTATGCTGAATCTATCACAGTTGTTTACAGTTTTATCGTAAGCAAGTTCAAGCATATCGTCCGAAAATCCGTACATTTGCCATTTTTCAAAAAATTCTCTCTGTTTTTTTGTGGTATTTGTTTCAATTCCGATTATTCTTTTCAGTTTGCTTTCAAAAGAGAAATAATTTGTACTGTTGATTATCTTTCTCTCCACGCTCTCAAAATCGCTTATACCTTCTTCAAACCAGTTGGCTGCAACTTTCAGTATGTATGCACTTGCCGTTTTCCCTCGGCCTTTGCAGTATTCGGCTATCATCATAATAACAGCGGGGGATAATTCTAAATGCTCGTACATCTCGACTATATCCCCTAAATTGCTGTGTGTCAGCGGTTTTGCAAGAAGCTCCTCCATGCTTTCACAAAGCATTTTAAGATCACTGTCGCTGTCTATTTTCTGTGCAAGTTCTTTCGGCGAATACCTTACTCTTGCCATTTTTTTAAGTTCTCTTTGTGTGCCATTTATTGCCTTTTCACCGCCGATGAGTTTAAGATCCGTTTGCTTAAAGGGCGTTTCTTTGTACTCAAAACCCGCAAGCTTTATCAGCCCGCACCCTGCAAGTGTTTCAAGAGATGTCTGCACATTATCTTCACTTACCCCCGAAAGCTTTGAGATCTCACCTGAATCTATTTTGCCTTTTCCGAGGCAGTACACACATAAAAGCACCTTTATGCTGTCGCCGCTAAGGCTTTTCAGGTGCTCGTCTACTACCGCCGCGGGCAGCATAAAAAGCCTGCCAAGCGCCGATAGTTCTATCTGAAATTCCATATCCTATCTCCTTTTGATTGGTTATTTCATTATAGCACATTACGACTTTTTTTGCAATAGTGTTTTTGCTCTTGACATATATTTTTACTTGTTGTATAATTTTATCAGATAATACCGATCGACACCTGTGCATCAGAGGCGTTTGCCGCTTGTTGTGCGGTGTTGCCTTAGTTTTGAGGGGGGTTCTTTATGACTGTGATTGTTACGGGCGGTGCAGGTTTTATCGGTTCTAATTTTATTTTTTATATGTTAAGTAATCACCCCTGTCACCGTATCATTTGTCTTGATAAGCTGACCTACGCGGGTAATCTTTCTACGCTTGAACCTGTTATGAATAATGATAATTTCCGTTTTGTAAAAGCGGATATCTGTGACAGGGCGGCGGTCGAGGCTGTTTTTAATGATGAGCGCCCCGATATCCTTGTCAACTTTGCCGCCGAAAGCCATGTTGACCGTAGTATAGACGATCCGTCTGTATTTCTTTCTACCAATATACTCGGCACACAGACACTTATGGACGCCTGCCGTAAGTTTGGTATCAGGCGTTATCATCAGGTATCAACTGATGAAGTTTACGGCGATCTGCCGCTTGACAGACCTGACCTTTTCTTTACTGAGCAGACTCCTCTCCATACATCAAGTCCGTATTCTGCATCAAAAGCAGGCGCTGACCTTCTCGTGCTCGCATACCACAGAACTTACGGGCTTGATGTTACGATAAGCAGGTGTTCCAATAATTACGGTCCCTATCATTTTCCCGAAAAGCTTATCCCGCTTATGATCGTCAACTGTCTGAAGGGCAAGCCGCTTCCTGTTTACGGCGAAGGAAAGAATGTTCGTGACTGGCTTTATGTCGAAGATCACTGTAAGGCTATTGACCTTATCCTGCAAAAGGGAAGGGCAGGCGAAGTCTACAATATCGGCGGCCATAATGAGATGCGCAATATTGATATCGTAAGGCTAATATGTAAGTATCTTGGTAAGGGTGAAGAACTTATCACCTATGTTGCTGACCGTAAAGGTCATGATTTGAGATATGCTATTGATCCTTCAAAGATACATAAAGAGCTTGGCTGGCTTCCGGAAACTAAGTTTTCGGACGGATTAAGAAAAACTATCGACTGGTATCTTTCAAATCAGGCCTGGTGGGAGGATATCATATCAGGTGACTATCAGCTGTACTACGAAAAACATTATTCAAACAGATAAAGCAAGGCACAGCCCGGGGTTAAGTTCCCGGACTGCGCCTTGTTTTTTAGATGATATATGGAAAAAGCGGGTAAATCTTATCTGACTTCAAGCCTTCTCGAAGTCGGGGCTTCGGGCTGTTTTTTCGGCAGGTTAAGGGTAAGGATGCCGTTTGTGTACTGAGCATCTATTTTATCTGCATCTACGCCCGAAAGGTCGAAGCTTCTCTTGTAAGAGCTTGTGCTTCTCTCACGCCTGATGTATTTGCCTTTTTCATCCTTCTGGTCTTCGTTGGTTTCGTGTTTTGCGGTAATTGTCAGTATCTTGTCGCTGATATCAATGCCGATGTCTTCCTTGCAAAAGCCGGGGAGTTCGGTTTCCATAACATATTTGTCATCTTCCTCCCTTATATCAGTTCTGCACGGTGCAAATCTTGCGCCCGACATAAAGTCATCATCAAAAGCATTGAACGGATCAAATATATCAAAATCTCTTCTCTCAAATGGTGTAATTCCAAACATATAGATTCCTCCTTGATAATTGTTCTTTTGTCTTGTCTTTGTCAGAGTGTTTTGTGTTCCATTGGTATCTACCTCTTTTTCTTTCATTGTCTATATGATACCCCTGTATTATGATATTTATGTGAAAATATTATGTCCGTTATCTGAAAATTAGCACTCACTCGCATAGAGTGCTAAAATTCGACGTTTTTCTTTTTATAATACAAAAACCCCGCAGGTGATCATTTTCACCCGCGGGGCAGATTATTACTGATTCTTACTCAAATTAAGCCTGAGGAGCTATTGTTTTGAACTGTGAACCGCCGAATATCTCGTCGAAAAGCTCGTCGCCGAGAGCATCCTTGAGGTTTGCCTCAAAGCCGTCAATGTCAATTGTTGCAGCGTATTCCTTAGCACCTGTGCCGTCGTTGAGGTTTATCTCGATCGAATCTGATGGAACAGTGATGTCGCTTGCATCAGTTTCTTCAAGCAGGAAGTTTACATCAAACATCTTCTGCGAATTCATAAGTGCACTAACCGTCAAGTCAGTCTTTGTGTCAGTGGAGTTTGATGTTAATGTTACAGCTGCTGTCTGGTTGTCGGCAGTTACTTCAAAGCCTATAGTACCGGTCATTACATCTGAGCTGACATCAACGTTATCCATTGTGTATACAAAGCTTACATCTTCGCTGCCTTCCTTAGCGTTTACCTTGATCGAACCGTTAAGTACATCATTCTCGTCCTTTATAGCACCTGCGATAGTCATATCCATTTCGTCAGCCGAGAACTTGACATCAACAACAATGTTATTATCAACCATTGCCATTACAGCGTACATCGAACCTTCATCGCCCATATCAAGATTAAAGCCTGAAGCGTTGCCGTCTGCATCAAACATAACGTCAAAGCTTACAAGTTTATTATCGCCTGATTCTGCCGAAGCTTTGTCAAGTTCGTCTATAAGTGCCTGCATCTCGCTTGTGTATTTAGAAGAATCGAACTGTGTCATATCCTTTATGACCTGCTGATCGAGGAAGTCCTTGACCAGCTGATCGTCCTTTGCTTTCTGGGCAACTGCCTTTGCGATCTTTACGGCGTCATCAACTGTAACGTCATATGTCTTTGTTGTCAGTTCGTATGTTACGCCGTCAACAGTGCCTTTTGTATCAGCAGCTTCCTTGCCCTCAGGGAAGTTGTCGGCTGCAAGTTCAACGTATTCTTCTATATCCTTTTCAAGTGCTTCAATATCGATCGAACCTACTGCATTTATAAGTTCGTTGTAATCGGGCATAGTGCTTGCAGGAATATCCACGCCCTGCTGAGATGCTGCTTCAGCAGACTTTTGTACATAAGCTTCAAGCGGGGCCTTGATCTGATTTTCAACAAAGCTTCTTAAACTGTCGCCTGTTACTGACACATAAGTGCTTGAGAGTTCAGGAACCTGCGCGTAGATCTTATCGCCGCCTCTGTCGCCTACAATGTTAGCTGTGGCAAGCGTCTTGCCGTCGTAAGCGCCTGAAAGTGAAAAGCCTGTAACGTCACCCTTCTGCTTTGCGGAAGCGTTTAATGCAATGCTCTTTATATCCGCCTGTGAAGTAATGACTTCGCCGGGTGTGAATGTAACAGATGCATTGTATGAAAAATCAAGATCGCCGCTTATTGCTTTCTCAATGACCTCTGCCTGTTCCTTGACTTCGTCCTTGACGTCCTCAACCTTCTGTACAACTGACTTATCGCTGCTGTTTTTGCCTTTTTTACTGCCGCTGCTTGATTCGTCATCAGAAGATCCGCTGTTATTGCTGACAAAATAATAAGCACCTGAGCCTATTACCGATACAGCCAGTATACCTGATAAAACAGGGGTAAGTAATGACTTCTTAACCATAATAATTCCCTCCGTCTGAAATTAGTTCACATAGTTCTTTATTTTTCTTGAAACGGTATAAACACACACCTATACCATTTTGTAAGATAATTTTAGCATAGTTTTTCAAAATTGTCAATGTTATTTATATCACAATTTAGTAACAATTTAAGAGCCTTTCTTATTTATATTATGCAAAATTAAGCATTCAGCCGTCACGGCTTTACATTATTTGCCTGTTTATCCTCGGCTCAAACGGCAATAATAACAGTAAATACATCAGTGAAAGGAAAATAGCCATATGAAAAAGCTTATATTATTCACCCTTGCAGTTTTCCTGCTTGCAGGCTGTGCCGACGAGGACGAAGACGCAGATCTCGTTGACAGGACACTGAGCGGCGTGCAGAAGATAGTTACAGAGATCACAGAAAGTGTGGAAAAGACTCTTTCAAAAGAAAAACACGGCTATGGTCAGGGCGTTATAACAGATGACGACAACAGACCTGTCGGCGCTGTGGATTTCAATGATAAATTCGGTAAATATGATGCCTATGCCCTGAACGAGGGCAGCGATATAACCCTGACCTTTGACGAGGGTTATGAAAACGGTTATACCGAAAAGATCCTTGATACCTTAAAGGAAAAGAAAGTGTCAGCTGTTTTCTTTATTACAGGCGATTATGCAGAGAAAAACCCCGAGCTTGTAAAACGCATGATTGCGGAAGGCCACACAGTCGGCAACCATACCATGAACCATTATTCAATGCCCGATCTTTCAGCGGAGGAGATAAAGGACGAGTTAATGCAGCTGCATGACTATGTTAAAAAGCACTTTGCTTATGAAATGACTCTTATGCGCCCGCCGATGGGGGAGTTTTCCGAGTTCTCGCTAAGTCAGACAAAAGCTCTCGGCTATAAAACTGTTATGTGGAGCTTTGCCTATAAAGACTGGCTCACCGACGAGCAGCCTGATCCTGCAGCGTCAAAGCAAAAGCTTATTGATGCTGCCCACGAGGGTGCTGTCTATCTCCTCCACCCGGTTTCATCCACCAATGCTGAAATACTCGGAGATGTTATAGATGCTATCCGCGCAAAAGGCTTTAAGGTGTAAAATATCTTCCCCATATCGGCGGCATTTAAACAATGCGCAGCTATATAAAAAAGACATTCCCGCTTTTGGCTTGGGAATGTCTTTTTGCTTTTATCAGGGATCATTCAGCTTCGGATTCGACTTCTTCTGATACTTCGTCCGGCTCTACTTTTGTAAGGCCTGTTGTATCCGGTTCCTCAATGCTTATGTTTTCAAAGGAGAGCGAAACAACTTCAACAGTCACCTTGCCGATCGCAGATGAATCTGTAACGATCTTTTTAAGAACGCCGTCTTTGTCATAGTAATACTTTGTGGGTGTTTCTGTTTCGCCTTCGTATGTTACACCTTCACCGAGTTCCATATCGATCGGAACATTGTAGGTTTCAACAGTGAATTCGCCTTCGGTTTCAGTGCCCTGGTATACAGCTTTTTCATTAAGTGAATAGCTGTCGATCTGGTCAAGGTCGACCGGCAGGTCTGATGCTACTGAATATGCTTTTTCACTCGGCACCACTGTATATACCTGGCTGCCTATCTTGGTCACTTCAAGATCCATACCGAAAAAGTTTACCTTTGCATAGAAATCGTCGCCGTTGCGCTTTACAATAGTTGTGGTTTCTGCGGGGGCTTCATCATCAAGAGCTATTCCGGGCATTTTAAGCTCGATCGCATATACATTTCCCTTGATCTTGTCATTGAAAGCCTTTGTCAATTCACCGATCTCTCTGCTTTCACCGCCGTCATTGCTGCTTGCATCTTCGCTACTTGTATTTTCGCTGCTTGCATCTTCGCTGCCGGAATCAGCACTGTCGGCAACAGCCTCACTGCTGTCAGCTGCCGCTGTTGAGGAACTTTCATTCTTTGAAGCCTTTGAAGATGAAGTATCATCATCACCGCAAGCTGTCATAAATGAAGCTGACATAATAACCGATAAAGCAAATGCCAATATCTTTTTCATTGCAGTTTCTCCTTTTCTTTTGAATGGTTTATTTATGCTTGCAAATTTAATATGATTATTATATAATGTTCTATAATGTTCTGTCTTATTTGTCAATGTTTATTATTACCAAAAATTAATAAAGCGTAAAAGGTCAGGATTTGCAGGAATAATAAAACCTTACAAAAGCGTATTCTGCCATGAATGATGAAGAAAGCCGTTTAAATCAGCGTTACTGCCGTTTTGTTATGATATAGCTGACTTCTTATAAAGCCGTACACAAAAAAGGTGCAGCCTATATTTTTCTATCCGCGTCTTTTTCTGCTAAGGCTGAGTGTCAGTGCAATGTTTCCCGAAAGCCTTCTTGTTTTGAAATATGTCAGCACGATCGTTACTATGCACATTATTGACAGAATAATGATAGTCGGCTTTAGTGCGTCAATAAACCACATGGTATATTCGATAAGGTACTTTCTTTCCAAAAGCCACTGTTCGTGCTGGTTGTGGTTTATGTATTCACTGAATTCGTTTATTTCTTCATTTGTGTACCCGCCGTTTGACATATCGACAAGCTTCTGAAAATCCTCTCTTTCCTTAGCATACATTTCGTTTATCCTTACATTTGCATCAAGCATTATCTTCTGCATGAGCCTTATGCCGCCGTATGCGATGGCTGCTGCAAACACGGGTATCTTTATACCTTCAAAATTAAGCCTTCGCCTGAGTTTCTTCAGTGGCGTGCCGACAGCCCGCATTACCGATAACTGGTATTCTTTAAGGCGTATTTTCATTCCAATGCCGTTAAAGTATGCTGAAAACCCGAGCAGTGACATTATAAGTACAAGCAGTCCCATTGAAGCATACAGCTCTGCATTCTGTATAAAGATATCGTGCTTTTGCTTTTCTTCCGATATCACGTTGAACCCTGTTCCAAGCGGCAGCTTGCTGCCTATTGGTGAGCGTGCCATAATCTCGGTATAATTAGTGCCGTAAAGTCCTGCGTTCTCAGCCCCTGTTGATGTAGTCAGCAGGTTATAGTCTACTGCGCCCGCTGCAACACAGTATTTGAGCATACTGTCTATATCGCTGTCATATTTCACTACTGCACCTATTTTTATATCGCCTGATAAAAGCTCGGTTATCCCGAAGCCGTTGTCGGTCACTGCCTGATAAAGCTCTAAGCTTTCACCAACCGAAAAAGGCGGTTCACCGTATCTGGAAACAAGTATCATTTCCTTTCCTGAGTTTATCCGGTCTATGTCTATCTCGCCCGATATAACATATTTTGAAATCTTGTCTACAGTCTGTCTGTCACATATCGCAGTCGGCATCTGATAAAGCTTTTTGCCGCTTTCAACAAGAGCCTTGCCGTCGCCCGAGGAATTGTCGGATACAAATTTTCTACCGTCGGTATTGCCGAGGTTTATTTCACCTTTCAGCTTGTCGTTGTCTTTATAAGCCACGAATGAACTTAATATCCTGCCTTTTATATAACAGTTTTCAAGTTTGTCTGCTGTGCTGTCATCTATTCCGTTCAAAGAGGTGGCACGCATATTCATGGTGAAGTTGTTTACACCCGCTTCGGGAGCACCGTCTGTACTGTAGTATTCAAGAATATCCTCCTCACGAAGGTCAAACTGTGATTTGTCGCCGAACTGATAATTAAGGTACGGCTTAAACTCACCTACATTTTCGGTGTTGCCGGAATCGTCATTTACATACTGCCCTGTTGTATGCTTGTATAGCATATAGCCGTATATAGTACCAAAGCATATAAGGGACAGAGATATCACCTGTATCACCGTAACAGCCCTGTTTCTTAGCACCCTTGAAATGCAGAAATACAGTCTGCTTGCTTTTTTGCTCTTGCGGGAGGGGAGTTTTATCTTTGAGAATATAAGCGCCGTTACCACACCGAGCAGAAGCACACCTGCCGCTGTCAGCATACTCCATATAAAAGGTGAGGGTGTGAAGTGTGCGTATTCGTTTTTGGTAAATGCCGAATACGGCGATTTTTCAAGCACGCTTACTTCAAATCGGTTTACGCACAGGTGTGTTACACAAGCGAGCGCAATGCCGATAACCGCCTGAATGACCGCAAACACTAAGTATTCGCTTATGTATATGACCGAAAGCCTGCGCTTTGAAACGCCTATGCGCCGCAGCATCTGCATTGTGGAACTTCGCTCGTCAAATATTATTCTTATAACCGCTATGACCGAAAGCCCTGCAATAAGCGCACATACCACAAACAAAGGCATCATTTTGTAAAGCCTGTATTTATATATTGCATCATATGTCGTTAATGCGTTCATTTCCTTTGCATTGAATATACCTGCTATTTCAGGAGATTCATCAAGATAATAATAAGCATCATCTTTATCAGGAAAAAACCTGTCGATAAGGCCTGTCATAAACTTGTAATGCGGATCGTCGTTGTCAAGGTGCTGCGCTTCATAGCTTTCATAGTCATAATCCTCGGAAATGGGCGGTATGCCGTTTATGTTTTCAAGCATTACCCATGTGTACTGAATGTCATTCTTGTGGTCGCCGCCTACAAATATAACAGGCAGCCAGTGTGTGGGGGCATAAGGGTTGTCATTGTAAATATCACCGCTGTGTGCAATTTCATACTGCTGCTTTACGCCATATCGTGAGGAATAGTCTTCAAAATTCCATTCGTTGCCTTTTATAATGCCGACAAGTGTGTAGCTGCCCGTGTCAAAAGTTATCTCGTCACCGATTTTGCCGAAAAATCCTATATCATTCAGCACCGCCCTTGTTACAGTTATTTCATTTTCGCTTTCGGGCAGGCGGCCTGCTTCCATTGGTATGTGTGCAAGTTCATGCGTGTCATTTATCGTCCCATATGTATATCTGAAATTCCCGATACCCATTTCACCTATAACACCCATTTCACCGCGTATGGTGTCTTCGTTTGTAAGGTAGTCGATTATGTCCTGCTTGTCGTCTGTGCACATATAGGAAAAGTAGCCTTCCTGGTCATAATGTTTATGAAGGTTCCTTATAAATTCCTGCCTGACTGACAGCAGGATATAACACAGCACCGTACACAAAAGTGTCCCCGAAAAAATCAGTGCAAAGGCGTTCTTTTTGTGTCTGCGCCAGTATTTGAAGGTCAGTATAAGCATCTGTTTCATTTTTTAATCCCCCTTTTTCTATACAAATAATACTTTCAGGGGCGTCTTTATATTGCAGGGCGGTGAATAATTTGTAGCTTTGCACAAATTGTATCACATCACTTTGTGCAATTGACAGGGCTTATAAAAACAGATGGTTTACGCATGAGGGGAACGCTTTAATAATATATCTGCGCTGATATTCTGTGAATTTGACAAAAAGCGGGAAATATGTTATAATAGAATACTATTACAAAAGAGGAGGAAATGAATATGATAAATGAAAAAGCAAGGAAGCTGCTATGCAGGCAGTTTGTCAATAATAATACTATAGATCCTAAATATTATGATAAATATGTTATCAAGAGAGGACTGCGCAATGCTGACGGCACAGGTGTTCTGGCAGGGCTTACAAATATATGTAATGTTCACGGCTATGTTATAAATGAGGGTGAAAAATCCCCGATACAAGGTCAGCTTATATACAGGGGATATAATATCAACGATCTTGTCGGCAATGTTGTGAAGGAAAACCGTTTTGGCTACGAGGAGATAGTTTACCTGCTTCTTATGGGTGATCTTCCCTCAAAAGACGAGCTTGAAGCGTTTTCACAGATCATTTCCGAAAACCGGGCACTGCCGGATAACTTCTTTGAGGATATGATACTTAAATCACCCTCGCCAAATATTATGAATAAGCTCGGAAGGAGTGTGCTCTCGCTGTATTCATATGATGATGATCCCGAAAACACTTCACCTGAGGTGGAAATGGCAACAGCTATCTCTATCATTTCAAAGCTGCCTAATATTATGGTTTCTGCTTATCAGGTAAAGAAAAGGGCTTATGATAATGAAAGCATGATAATGCACCCGCTTATCTCCGAACATTCAACTGCTGAAATGATCCTTTCAGCATTAAGGCCCGACAGATTATTTACAGATGCCGAGGCAAAGCTGCTTGATATTATGCTTATGCTTCACGCTGAACATGGCGGCGGCAATAACTCAACATTTACCTGCCGTGTGCTGACTTCTTCCGGGACTGATCCGTATTCGGCATACTCTGCGGCTATTGGTTCGCTAAAGGGGCCGAAACACGGCGGCGCTAATGCAAAGGTGACAAGTATGCATGACTGCATCAAATCATATGTCAAGAACTGGGAGGACGAAGGCGAGGTTGCCGACTGCCTGCGAAAGATACTCAGAAAAGAGCTTCATGACGGTTCGGGGCTTATATACGGTATGGGGCACGCGGTCTACACTCTTTCCGATCCGCGTGCGGTAATACTGAAAGAGAATGCCGAAAAGCTTGCAAAGGGTACAGAGTATGAAAGGGAATTCAATCTCTTAAAGCTTATCGAAGAACTTTCACCTGAGCTGTTTGCGGAGGTGAAGGGTTCATCAAAGGTAATGTGTGCAAATGTTGATATGTATTCGGGACTTGTATACAGAATGCTCGGTATCCCTCAGGATCTTTTCACACCGCTGTTTGCAGTTTCAAGAATGGCCGGCTGGGCGGCACACCGCTTTGAGGAAATGGTCACAGGCAAGCGTATCATAAGACCTGCTTACAAATCTGTAATAAGGGAAAAGGTGTATATCCCGTTAGAAAACAGATAATGCCCTTGTGAAATGGGGGAGTAGTTTGAAAAGTAAAGTATTTGTGATACATAAGGCAATTGCAGGGATAGTTTTTCTTGTGCTTGGCATATCGCTTATACACTTTATAATAGTATGGAAGGATATGCCGCAGGAAATCGGTATGCACTTTGACGGCGAGGGTAATTTTGATGTATATGAATCAAAAAACTATGGCTTTTACCCGTATGTGATAAGTACGGTCATCATATCAGCGCTGCTTCTGGGCGGGCGCTTTGTTAAAAAGGTAAATACAGGTATACCGCTAAGCGAAAAGGGCGACCTTATTTTCAGGAACATTATACTTTTTGCTTTTGATGCCGTGATGATATATATGTGCATATTTGCACTTTTCTGGTCAAGGGCGGTAGAAAAGCAGCATCCGCTGAAAATAGGGTTTCTTAGCAATGTACTTTTGGCAATATTTGCCTACTGCCTGCTTATCACCCCGATAGCGCTTGTGACGGTGAGGCGAAGATATGCCCCCAAAAGCAAGGCGGCGGATAAAAATACGAGCCACAAGATCGACAGAATGATAAGTCTGGCTTTAAGCTGTGTCAGTGTGCCGCTAATGATAGTTTTGTGGGAAAGGCTGCCTTCGGGTAAACCTACCACAGATCCCTTTGCGACGGTCTATTTTGCCGACCTGCATATACACGCCCCGAAGATCTTTTGCATAACGCCGGTAGTTTTATGTTTTGTGCTGTTTTTTGCAGGCGAGCTTATAATAAAAAAGCTTGGTGATAAAAAGGGTGCAAATTTTGTAAAGCTGGTAGATGATCTGCGGGGGTTTCTTACTGTAATGCTGTTTACAAGGCTGCTTTTTGATCATGAATATGCTTACCCGCCTGGGCCCGCTTTGGTTTTTTTAGCACTTATAACAGCGGCAATCATAAGGTTTATAATAACAAAAAAACGCTCCCCCAGGTGAGGAGCGTTTTTTTTATTATTCAGACCATGTCATACTTTTTAAGAAGGTTCTGTATCTTTTCGTGCGGATCTATAACGTCGGATATAGACATATCGTGGTTGAGCGTTGTTATGAAGTAGGCAATGTATTTAGCGCAGTCAACTACATAGAACCAATCCTTTGAGAGAAGCTCGGGCGAGAGGTATGTGAGGTTTGTGCCGAATACACCGTCGATTATGCCGTCTTTATAAGCCTTGTCAAACTTTTCAAAGCCGTTTGTGAAGATAGGATAGGTAGCGTAGCAGTAGATCTTGCCGGCATTTCTCTTTTTGAGTTCAACCGCTACTTCAAGCATTGATTCACCTGAGGAGATGATATCATCTGCAATGAAGATATCCTTGCCTGTCACATCATTGCCCATATATTCGTGTGCAACTATAGGGTTGCGGCCGTTTACCACTACAGAGTAGTCACGCCTCTTGTAGAACATACCCATATCAACACTGAGAACTGATGCATAGTACATATTCCTGTTGATAGCACCCTCGTCAGGAGAAACTATCATGAAATGCTCTTTGTTGGGTTTGAAGTCTGAGAGGTTTTTAAACATTGATTTGAGCACCTGATATGAGGGTATGATATTATCAAAGCCCATAAGCGGTACAGCGTTCTGAACGCGGGGATCATGTGCATCAAAAGTGAGCACGTTTGATACGCCCATTGCCTGAAGTTCCTGCAATGCAACTGCACAGTCAAGCGATTCACGGTAGTTTCTTCTGTGCTGCCTGCCGCCGTAGAGTGAAGGCATTATAACGTTTATTCTGTGAGCCTTGCCGCTTGCCGCCTGTATAATACGCTTCAGATCCTGATAATGATCGTCGGGGGACATACAGTTTTCGTGACCGAAGTAGTCATAGGTTATGCTGTAATTTCCCATATCGCAGAGAATAAACAGGTCATTGCCCCTTATCGTCTGCTTGATAAGCCCTTTGCCGTCGCCTGAAGAAAACCTCGGGCAGTCGGCTTCAACAAGAAAGGTATTGATATCGTCATAGCCTGCTTCATTTGCCCAGCCTGTGAGGTAAGAATTCACCTTGTCGCCAAGCTCGGATGCGCCCTTCATTGCAATAAGCCCTAAGGGTGCTACCCTTGTCTGAGGATCAAACAGTACCTTCTTTTCATTCTGAATTGACATAGATAAAAACCTCCATACTATTTTTAAAAAAGTCTTACTTTATTATACAATATTTTTTGTTCGTTTACAATAGGTAACTTTCATATTTTTTGCTTTTTGCAAATTTTTGGCGTTTTAGCAAAATAAATCTGTATTTTTGCAGGATTTTTTCCTATTTGAGCAACAAAAATCGTTTGCGTATAAAAAAGGCTTGATATTTTTTCCTTTTTATTATATAATAGAATAGAATGAAAGTGCAGATCAATTCTTTTATAAAGGAGAACATATATATGACAAAGGCAATGCGTTTTTTTAACAGTATAAAGGACAAAAGGGTGGCTTTTATCGGTGTTGGGGTATCACATAACGATCTGATAAAGCTTTTCCTTACAAAAGGAATAAATGTCGTTATCTGCGACAGAAAGAGCGAGGATGAATTTGACGAAGCGCTTTACGAAGAATTTTCAGCAAAGGGCGCAGAGTTCTCGCTGGGGGAGAATTATCTTGACGAGATTTTTAACTGTGATATAGTTTACCGCACCCCCGGTTTTTATTATAATAACGAGATACTTACAAAAGCAAGGCAGTCGGGCGTTATAATTACGAGTGAAATGGAAACCTTTTTTGATATATGCCCCTGTAAGATATATGCAATGACAGGTTCGGACGGCAAGACTACCACAACGACTCTTATCAGTGAGTTTTTAAAGGCTGAGGGCAACCGTGTCCATCTCGGCGGAAATATCGGCAAGGCACTTCTGCCGATAGTTGAAACAATATCCGATACAGATTATGCTGTCGTTGAGCTTTCAAGCTTTCAGCTTATATCAATGCGTGAATCGCCTGATGTGGCAGGTATAACAAATATCACCCCTAATCACCTGAATGTGCACGGCACAATGGAGGAATATATTGATGCCAAGGCAAATATTCTGAGGCATCAGAATGCTTTTTCAAGGTCTGTGCTTTCCTATGACAATCAGACTGCCAGAGAACTTGCACCGATAGTAAGGGGAAGGCTCAGTTGGTTCAGCAGGTATGAAAAGGTTGAAAACGGCGCATTTTTAAGGGAAGACGGTATGCTTTGCTATAATGACTATGGCAGAATAACAGAATACGTCCATAAAGACGATATCCGTATACCGGGTATGCACAATGTGGAGAATTTCCTTACTGCGATCGCTATGACCTTTGGCGATGTAAGCCCTGAAACTGTTGCAAAAGTCGCAAAGGAATTCGGCGGTGTCGAGCACAGGATAGAGTTTGTAAGAGAACTTGACGGCGTAAAGTATTACAATGACTCTATTGCATCAAGCCCGACAAGGGTGCTTGCAGGGCTAAGAAGCTTTGAACAGAAGCTGATACTTATACAGGGCGGCTCGGATAAGGGGATATCCTTTGAGCCTATGGCTGATGAAATATGCCGGCGCTGTAAGCTGCTTATTCTTATGGGGCAGACAAAGGAAAAAATACGGGCGGCAGTTGAAGCTTCGTCTTTCTACAAAGATGGCTGCCCTAAAATAGTGATAGTAAACAATATGCAGGAAGCGGTTGAAACTGCACATAAGCTTGCGGTGTCAGGCGATATCGTTTCGCTTTCTCCCGCTTGTGCAAGCTTTGATATGTACACAATGTTTGAGGAACGCGGAAGGCATTTCAAACAGCTTGTAAATGAATTATAAAATAAAGGAGGATCTAAAATGGCAGAGCTTTTCAGTGTATCGGTCAAGGAGATAGTGGAGGAGCACAAGCTTGAAGTTATATATGCACCAAGAGAGATAAGCGAAATACTTGTATATGATAACGACTGTAACCGCCCCGGTTTGCAGCTTATGGGCTTTTACGAATACTTCAATGCCGAAAGGATACAGATATGCGGCAATATGGAATTTGCATACCTCGCTTCTCTTGACGAAGAAGTAAGGCGTTCAAGGATAGAAACGTTATTCAAGACCAAGATACCGCTGTTTATAGTTGCAAGGGGGCATGAACTCTACCCTGAAATGATAGAACTTGCAAAACAGTACGAAATACCCATTGCAAGAACAGAGGAAAGCACAACGACATTTATCGCGGCACTTATCGCCTTTTTAAACCTCCGTCTTGCGCCGAGGATAACAAGACACGGTGTTCTTATAGAGGTTTACGGCGAGGGCGTGCTTATCGTCGGTGAAAGCGGTGTGGGAAAATCCGAAACTGCTATTGAGCTTGTCAAGCGCGGTCACAGGCTTGTCGCTGATGATGCTGTTGAGATAAGACGCGTTTCATCAATATCGCTTGTAGGTTCGTCGCCTGATAATATAAGGCATTTTCTTGAACTCCGCGGCATAGGGATAATAAATATAAGAAGGCTGTTCGGTATCGGTTCTGTCAAGGTCACGGAAAAGATAGACCTTATAGTTGAACTTGAACCGTGGGAACGTGACAAGATATATGACAGAATGGGTATAGATAATGAATACACCACGATCCTTGGCGTAAAGATACCGAGCCTTACCATACCGATAAAGCCGGGGCGTAACCTTGCAGTGATCCTTGAAGTTGCAGCTATGAATAACAGGCAGAAGAAAATGGGCTATAATGCCGCGCAGGATCTGCTTGATAATCTTGGTCTGCAAATGGATACTAAGGACAAGGTAAAGAACTGGGATTCTATCTGATAAACAGGGGTTTTATATGCTTGATAAATATTATGATATAATAAGCCTTGCACTCAAAACGGGCTGTGAGGTCAGGGAGAGAGAACCGCTTTCGGCACACTGTACATTCCGTGTGGGCGGAGAGTGTGATGTGTTTATAGAAGTCTGCTCGGCACAGGCGCTTGGCGCTCTTGTAAAGCTTGCAAGAAAGTCGGGTGTCAGGTATTTTGTTCTCGGAAACGGTTCCAATGTACTGTTTTCCGATTCGGGGTACAGGGGCGTTATACTGCATATAGGGCAGGCTATGAATGAGATCCGCCTTGAAGCCGGCAGCACCATTTACGCACAGGCAGGCGCAAGCCTTACAAGGGTGTGTAACTTTGCACTTGAAAATGAACTTACAGGCCTTGAATTTGCATATGGCATACCCGGCTATGTCGGCGGCGGTGTGTTTATGAATGCGGGGGCTTACGGCGGAGAACTCAAAGATGTTCTTGTTAGCGCCGAGGTCATCACGCCTGAGGGCGATGTCAGGAGTTTTTCTGTAGATGACCTGAAGCTTTCTTACAGACATTCGGTTTTAATGGAAAATGAATGTGTTGTGGTTTCGGCGCTGTTCAGGCTTGATAAAGGCGTAAGAGCAGATATCAGGGCTGAAATGGACGACCTTATGGGCAGAAGAAAGGATAAACAGCCTGTCGAATACCCGTCTGCGGGCTCTACTTTTAAAAGACCTGAGGGGCAGTTTGCAGGGGCGCTTATCCAGAACAGCGGGCTTCGCGGGTATACTGTCGGCGGGGCACAGGTGAGTGAGAAGCATTGCGGCTTTGTCATAAACAGGGGCGGCGCTTCAGCGAAAGATATAATGCAGGTCATAACTGATGTGCAGAAGACTGTTTTTGAAAAAACAGGCTTTATGCTTGAATGTGAAGTTCGTATCATTCCCGCAGAGGAGGAGAGTATGTCTTGAAATTTCTGATAGTTACAGGGCTTTCGGGCAGTGGTAAATCTACTGCTGTTGATGTTCTTGAAGATATAGGCTATTACTGTATAGACAATATGCCGCCCGAGCTAATAGGCAAGTTTGCCGAGATAAGTGCACAGTCGGGCGGTAAGCTTGAAAAGGTGGCTTTTGTTGCTGATATAAGGGGCGGGGATTTCTTTTTAAAGCTTGATGAAACTATAAAGCAGCTGAAAAGTGAAAACGAAGATATCAAAGTCCTTTTCCTTGACAGCGCTGATGATATAATTGTAAGACGCTATAAGGAAACAAGGAGAAAACACCCGCTTGACGAGGTGTCAAAAGGCAATATAAGGCGTGCTATAGATACTGAGCGCAAGATGCTTGTGCCGATAAAGGAACAGGCAGATTTTTATCTTGATACTTCGGGGACTTCAACTGCTCAGTTCAAGGAAAGAATGTATTCACTTTTCCTTGAAAGCGGTGAACAGCCGCTAAGAATGGACGTTTGCTCGTTCGGCTTCAAGTATGGTACTTTCAATGAAGCAGACCTTATATTTGATGTAAGGTGTCTGCCTAACCCGTTTTATATTCCCGAACTTAAAGAAAAGACAGGACTTAACAAAGAAGTCTATGATTATGTTCTCAGTTTTCCCGAAGCAAAAGAGCTTTTGAAAAAGCTTATTGACCTGCTTGATTTTCTTATCCCGTTATATAAGAAAGAGGGTAAGAGCCAGCTCGTCATCGCATTCGGCTGTACCGGCGGAAAGCACAGAAGCGTTACATATGCAGAGGCTGTGGGCAGGTACCTTGAAACCAAATTCCCAAAGCTTCGTATAACACACAGGGATATTGATAAACACTGATAATACAATGGAGGGTGATATATGCCTTCTTTTTCATACAAGGTAAAGGAGGAAATACTGGCATCAGTCAGTTCAAAGGACAAGGCTGATGCTGTGATGCTCGGCATCCTTACCTTTGCTAATTCTCTTGAAGATAAAAAAATATTGCTGCTTACCGAAAATGAAAAGGTAAAGGACTTTTTTATCCTCAATACCGTGCGTATATGCGGTGAAGATTCGGTGATTGCCACAGAAAGCCGCAAGGGGCGGGGCCAGACACTTTACAGTATAGAAGTCATAGGTGAAGAAAACAGGCTCACACTCCTTGAATACTTTCAGACCGACAGCAGCAGAAGGCTGACACCTGATGAACTTCCGAAGGAAAAGTTTTACCCGCTTGTGATAGCAGGGGCGTTTTTAGCCTGCGGCAGTGTAAATGATCCTTTAAAAAAATATCACCTTGAATTTGTCGTGCCGACACTTGATCTTTGTAATGATCTGGGACTTCTGCTTATAGAAAGCTACGGCATACTGTGCAAGCACGCCGAGCGTAAGGGAAATAATATCGTATACCTGAAGGAAAGCGAAAACATTATAGATATGCTTACCCTTATGGGGGCGACTGATTGTTCTATAGAACTTATGAATGTTAAGATAGAAAAGGATATGCGCAATAAGATCAACAGGGCTGTAAACTGTGATAATGCAAATATCGAAAAGGCTCTCAGGGCATCTGAAAAGCAGATAAGTGATATTGAACTCATTGACAGCGTTATGGGGCTTTCGGTACTGAGTGACAGTTTGCGGGAAATAGCTGTACTAAGATATGAAAACCCTGACCTTAACCTGACAGAACTCGGCGAGATGTTAAAGCCGCCCATCTCTCGTTCGGGTGTGAACCATAGGTTTGCAAGGATAGCTAAAATTGCCGATGAGATACGTGCTTGCAGAAATAAAACGGAGAAACAGCCATGAAGGATTTTGTACATCTTCATCTGCATACTGAGTATTCGCTTCTCGACGGCGCCTGTCGTATCGGGGAACTTGTTTCGCATTTGAAAAGTATCGGTCAGCGCGCGTGCGCTATAACCGATCACGGCAATATGTTCGGGGCAGTCCGCTTTTATGATGAATGCAGGGCACAGGGTATAAAGCCGATAATAGGGTGCGAGGTCTATGTCGCACCCGGATCAAGGTTTGAAAAGGAAAACAGGAATATCAGGCGTTATTATCACCTTATACTTCTTTGTGAGAACAATACCGGTTATAAAAACCTGATAAAGCTTGTGTCGCTCGGCTATACTGAAGGGTTTTACGGCAAGCCGAGGATAGATATTGAGCTTATAAGAAAATACCACGAGGGACTTATTTGCCTTTCAGCCTGTATGGCGGGTGAGCTTTCTGTCAGAATACAAAACGGCGATTATCAGGGCGCGGTAAATACCGCAAGGGAGTATGAAAAGATATTTGGCAAGGGCAATTTTTTTATTGAGATACAGAACCAGGATTTTATCGAACAAAAAAGGATATTCCCGCAGCTGATAAGGCTTTCAAAGGAAACGGGGATCCCCCTTGCCGCAACTAATGACTGTCACTATATAAAAAAAGAGGATGCCGAATATCAGCAGATACTAATGTGTATATCAACAGGGACTACTGTTAATGATCCCGATAAGATGTCCATGCCGACAAGCGAGTTTTATGTAAAAGATGCAGATGAAATGTATGCGGCTTTTGCAGGTTATGAACAAGCCCTTGAAAATACAGTAAAGATAGCTCGGCGCTGTAATATTGAATTTGAATTCGGCGTTACAAAACTGCCGTATTTTAAGATAGACGGTGTTGAGGATAACGAAAAATTCCTGCGTGATATGTGTAAAAAAGGACTGAAAGAACGTTACGGTGAGCCGACAAAGCAGGCAGCAGAGCGTATGGAATATGAACTGAATGTCATATCACAAATGGGCTATGTAAATTACTATCTGATCGTCTGGGATTTTATCAGGTATGCAAAAAGCCATGATATACCCGTAGGCCTTGGCAGGGGTTCCGGCGCGGGCAGTCTGTGTGCATACCTTATTGGTATAACGGGTATCGATCCGCTGAAATATGACCTTCTTTTTGAACGCTTTTTAAACCCCGAGCGTGTTTCAATGCCTGATTTTGATGTCGATTTTTGTATTGAAGGCAGGCAGAAGGTCATAGACTATGTTATCAGGCGATATGGTGAGGAACACGTAAGCCAGATAATAACATTCGGCACACTTCAGGCAAAGCAGGCTGTGCGTGACTGTGCAAGGGCAATGGGGTACCCTGCCGCATATGGGGATATGATAGCGAAAACTGTACCGAGGAATTACCCGCTTGAGTATTCGGTGGAGAATGTGCCTGCGGTAAAAAAACTGTACCACGGTGACGCAAAAGCGCACGAGGTCATAGATAATGCTATAAAGATAGAAGGACTGCCGAGAAACGCATCGACACACGCAGCAGGTGTTCTGATAACAAAAGATCCTGTCGACAGCTATGTGCCGCTTTATTCAAGGGACGGTCAGGTGTCCGCCCAGTATACTATGACAGAACTTGAAAGGCTCGGACTTTTGAAAATAGATTTTCTGGGGCTTAGAAACCTGACGATCATAAAGCACTGCTGTGATGAAATAAAAAAGAAGAATAAAGGCTTTGATATCGAAAAGATACCCCTTGACGATAAGCAGGTCTACGCTATGCTTTCTGCGGGCAGGACACTTGGGGTGTTCCAGTTTGAAAGTGCGGGAATGACAGCCAACCTGATGCGCCTTAAACCTGAAAGGCTTGAGGACATGATAGCCATGAACGCCCTGTTCCGTCCCGGACCTATGGATTCTATCCCCACTTATATCAGGAACCGCCATAACCCCAGTCTTGTAAGATATAAGCATGAAAAATTAAAGCCTATACTTGAAGTGACCTACGGCTGTATAGTTTATCAGGAACAGGTAATGGAGATATTCCGTTCGCTTGCGGGCTATTCTTACGGGCGCGCCGATATAGTAAGGCGTGCAATGGCAAAAAAGAAAAAACAGGTGCTCGAAAACGAGCGAAAGGCTTTTCTGTACGGCGATAAGGACTGCTGCGGCTGTATTGCGAACGGGATCGACGAAAAAACAGCAAATGACATATTTGACGAGATGCAGTCTTTCGCATCATATGCATTCAATAAATCCCATGCGGCAGCGTATTCGACGATCGCCTATCAGACGGCTTTCCTTAAATGCCATTATTTTAATGAATTCATGGCGGCACTTTTGACCTCCGTTATAAATGACAGCGCCGACAAGCTGTATTCGTATATTGATGAATGCAATAAAAACGGCGTTGAAATACTGCCGGTTGACATCAACAAAAGCTGTGCTGATTTTATTGCGGAAGGCGACAATATCCGCTTTGCAATGCTTGCAGTAAAAGGTGTCGGCGAGGGTGCTATAGAAAGAATTATAAGCGAGAGGAAAAGCGGCGGCGAGTATACTTCTTTTGTCGATTTTTGCAGGAGGAATATATGCTTTGAAGTTAATTCCCGTGCTGTGGAGAGCCTTATAAAGGCAGGCGCTTTTGATAACCTCGGCAATAACAGGCATGAGCTTCTTGACAGTTTTGCCGAAGTGCTCGACAGGGTTGAGGAGCAAAGCAGAAGCGTAATTGAAGGTCAGATGGATTTCTTCTCCCTTTCAGGTGAGAGCAGGGAGATCGAGATGACTATTCCAAAAAAAGATGAATACCCCGCTGACAGACTTCTTGAGCTTGAATTTGAAGCACTTGGTATGTACGTTTCAGGGCACCCGATAGACCGCTTTCTGCCGTTTGCTGATGCCTGCGGATTTATTCCGCTGTCCGTTATCTCACAGATTGGCGAGCAGGGGAGGGAGGATAAGGACAGAGCACCCGCAGCCTGTGTCGGCGTTATTGCAAATACTCGTGCACTTAAAACCAAAAAGGGTGACAGGATGTGCTTTGTCACCCTTGAAGACAGATCTTCTCAGGCAGAGTGTGTTTTCTTCCCCACGGTTTTTTCGCAGTTTGAAAGTATCCTTACATCCGGTGCTATCATAGCAGTCGAAGGAAGACTTTCGGTGCGTGCTGACGAAGGTGCAAAGCTGATCGCCGAAAATGTTGATTATGCAGACAGGTATTTTGATAAGACGGCAGACCGTACACTCTTTGTAAGACTTTTATCATATGACAAGGACAAACTTGAAATGATAAAACATACAGCCATACAAAACAGCACTGAGATTTCACATACACCGCTTGTGTTGTTTATATCGGATATGAAGAAAAAGATATCACTTAAAAATGCGCCGAAGATCACACTTACAGATAAGGTGCTTTCAGAACTTTCGGCAATTGCAGGAAAAGAAAATGTTTTGTTTGCAGGAGGTAAGAAAAATGCATGAAAACGGAATGCTTTCGATAATGGAAGTTGAGGGAGATACTGTTGTTGCAATAAATACTGCAACCGGAGAGAATGTTTTTTTAAGTGCCGCTTTTATCGGGTTTGAAGTATACCCGGGCGATATTTACCCCTATGAAATGTTAAAATATGCTATTATCGGATAAAAACAACCCGCAGGTCTGAACTGCGGGTTGTTTTTTGAAGTGGTTTATGAAAACCACCTGTGACTTTTGAGCACAAGTGCCAGGACGGTAGGCAGTGCTGCAAAGCCGAGTGATATCAGCATATGTATCGGTGTTAGCCCCGTACCGCCGAATATTGCCTGAAGCGGCGGGAATACAACAGACAGTGCCAGTGCTGCAAAAGAAATAATAACAGAAAGAATAAGCAGTGGGTTGTCAAGCAGGTCAAGCTTGTAAAATGGCTTGGTTTCACTTTTACATTCAAAAACGTGTATTAGCTGTGATGATGCGAGTGTCAGCAGAGCGCCCGTTCTTGCACAGTCAAGCGTCAGCCCGATGCGAAGCATTACAGTAAAGCACATAAGCGAACTTGCAGCGATCATTATCCCTCGCAGGAATACACGCCACAGCAGGCCGTTTTCAAAAAAGCTGTCGCTTTCCTTACGCGGCGGCTTTTTCATTATGTCCTTGTCTGCACGCTCAACACCTAAAGCAATTGCCGGCAAGCCGTCGGTCACAAGGTTTACAAGAAGTATCTGTGACGGTGTCAGAACTGTAGGCATACCCATTATTATCGCCCCGAAAGTTGTAAGCACTTCACCAATGTTGCACCCAAGCAGAAATCTGACAAATTTTCTGATATTGCGGTAAATAGCCCTGCCTTCTTCAACTGCGCTTTCAAGTGTCGCAAAATTGTCATCAAGCAGTATTACATCTGCTGCTTGTTTAGTTACTTCTGTTCCTGTTATCCCCATAGCCACACCTATAGATGCTTCCTTTACGGCGGGGGCATCATTTACTCCGTCACCTGTCATTGCACAGACACTTCCGCGTTTTTTCAGTGCTCTTACTATTCTTAGTTTATGCTCTGGTGTTACACGTGCATATACGGTTGTGTTTTCAACAGTATCTTCAAGCTGCTTATCTGTCATTTTGTTTAGCATATCGCCGCTTATAATACTGTCGCCCTCACGGAATATCCCTGCTTCCTTGGCTATGGCTTTAGCTGTTAGCATATGATCGCCTGTTATCATAACTGTTTTTATCCCTGCGCGCCGGCAGCTGAGAACAGCTTCACGGGCTTCCTGACGAAGCGGATCTTTCATAGCGGCAATACCCAGAAGCACGTTGCCGCTGCCGTAATCTGCACTGAGCATAATAACACGCAGACCGTTTTCGGCATATCTTTCAGCGGCTTTTTTTATCAGGTCTTTCTCCGCTTGCGAAAGCGGGGCAAAGCCTTCGTTTTCTTTTCTTAGTGTACATATGCCTATTACCCTGTCAGGTGCGCCTTTGGTGAAAGTTATCTTGTTTTCACCGTCATATACCGTTACGGACATTTTTTTGCTTTCACTGTCAAACGGCACTACATTGATCCTTTCATATCCCGAACCGTCTGCAAAAACACCTTCTGCCGCCGCTGCAAGTGCAAGGGCTGCTTCTGTAGGTTCGCCCTCACAAGAAAGCTGAAGCCTGCCGCGGTTTCTGCTGTCTTGTTTTTCGCGTGTACGCAATACTTTAGCATCACTGCATATGCAGGCACATTTAAGCAGCTCGTTGAGTTCACTTGCTCTGCCTTTCTGTATGGGCACATAGTGCGAATTATCAAGTTCATATTCGCAAGGTTTGTCTGAATATACAAAAATATCAGTGACTGTCATTTTATTCTGTGTTACTGTCCCCGTTTTATCAGTACAGATAACTGTTGCACAGCCGAGTGTTTCTACACTGTGAAGTCCCCTCACAAGGGCTTTTTTGTTCATCATTCTTCTTACGGCAAGTGCGAGTGCTATAGTCACCGCAGCAGGCAGACCTTCGGGTATCGCAGCAACTGCAATGGTAATGGATGTCATAAGCATATCTGTTATGTTTTCGCCGCGCAGTATACCTGCTATAAAAACGATAACGCAAATTGCAATGCAGATAATCGCAAGTGTCTTTCCAAGTTCGCCGAGCTTTTTCTGCAAGGGTGTAAGTTCGCTGTCTGTACCGCTTATAAGTGATGATATCTTTCCCATTTGTGTGCGCTTTCCTGTAAACACCGCCTTCATAAGCCCCGAACCTTTAACAGCTGATGTTCCCATATAAAGCATATAGTCAAGACCTATTTCACATACTTCTTTTTCATCACGCCTTGCCCTTTTAGGCGAGGAAACACTCTCGCCGCTGAGTGTGCTTTCATTGGTTTCAAGCCCATAACTGTCAATTATGAAGCCGTCGCAGGGAATTGTGTCACCCGCTTTTATTTCAATTATATCACCGACAGCTATCTGTGATGACGGCACTTTTTTAAGTAAGCCGTTTCTGTAGACTCGTGCGGTCGGGGCAGTCAGTTCTTCAAGGCGTTCTAATGTCTTTTCCGCCCTGTATTCCTGAATAAAGCCGAGTATTGCATTTATAACGACTATTATGATTATTGGTATGGCGTCCCTTGCCTGTCCTAAAATAATAGTAAGCACCATAGCACCGAGCAGTATCATGACCATAATATCATGAAACTGATTTGCAAATATCTTCGCGGGATTAACGTGTTTTTTCCCGCCTATAATGTTTTCTCCGTCCTGTGCTATGCGTGCGGCAGCTTCCTCGTCGGTAAGACCGTCCCAGGTCCTTGGAACAGCAGGAGAGGGCGTGTTTTTTGTTTTGGTGATATCAAGCATTTTGCTTCTCCTTTCAGTTTTACTTTGTAAAAGCTTATGCTCAAATATCTGAAAAAAGAACAAGCTGTCAAAGCCCTCCCGAATATAAGTTTTGGACATTTAACAATTAGCACCAAAGTTTACAAGTAATTATAGCGGGAAAATTTTCGGACAGGCTAAATATTACAAAAGGTTACAAATATCGGTAAAAGGGTTACAAACAATAAATATGTTTGTAAACTGCCTGTTTTTCTTCCGTAATAAACACGAAAAAATCTTTGAAAAACCGCGATTTTTCGGCGGAAAGCTATTGACCTTTTGAAAGTTATGTGATAAAATATTAGTGTACTAAATTTTACATATTTTTTTGTTTAAAAGCTTCCTGTAAATAATACCCACGTAAAAAGCCGCGGGCTGACAGAGTCGTGATTGGTCAGCTTGTGATATGTTGCAGGAATAAAATAATATAATATAAGCTAATTTTCTGATATCGGGGGCGGCAAAAATGTACTTAAATTTTGTGCACCCGGCTGTATTTTTTAGCTAATTAGCGGAAAATGTTCTCAAAGGGTTTTAAATAAGTGCTTTTCGTGGTATAATAAACGCAAATGAAATTGCGATTCCGAAAAAGGAGTTGTTCAGATAGTGGAAAAATTTGTTATAAGGGGCGGTAAGCCGCTTTATGGTGAGGTTTCTATAAGCGGTGCCAAGAATGCAGCTGTTGCTCTCGTTGCCGCAACGATCCTCTGTGACGAGCCATGCGTGCTTGAAAACGTTCCCGAGATAAGTGATATAACCAAATGCGTCAAGATCTTAAAGGAGATGGGCGCAGATGTTACTATAATAAATAAAAATACCATTAGATTCGATACGAAGAATATCAGAGAGCCTGTAGTGCCTTACGAACTTGCTATCACAATGCGTGCTTCAAGCTATTTTCTTGGTACACTGCTCGGCAGGTTTCATGAGGCTTATGTGCCGATGCCCGGCGGCTGTGACCTCGGTGACAGGCCGATAGATCAGCATCTTAAAGCTTTTCGTTCACTTGGCGCAAAGGACGAAATAATAAACGGCGCAAACCATATCACTGCGGACAGGCTTATCGGTTCGCAGATATACTTTGATTTTATAACAGTCGGTGCTACTATAAATGCTATCTTTGCCGCAGTTAAGGCTGAAGGTCTTACTATTATAGAAAACTGTGCTAAAGAACCCCATATAGTTGACCTTGCAAACTTTCTTAATTCAATGGGCGCAGATATCAGGGGCGCCGGTACAGATGTTATTAAGATTAGGGGCGTTGAGCACCTTCACGGTGTTACTTATGCTACTATCCCCGATCAGATAGAAGCAGGCACATATATGGTGGCGGCAGCAGCTACTAAGGGCGATGTACTTATAAAGAATGTTATACCTAAGCATCTTGAATCAATTACAGCTAAGCTCAGAAAAGTGGGCGTTACTGTTGAGGAATTTGATGAAAGTGTAAGAGTAAAGGTGGAAGGAACACTTGTAAAGACTTCTCTTAAAACTCAGCCGCACCCGGGCTTCCCGACGGATATGCAGCCGCAGTTTTCGACGCTTCTTACGCTTGCTGAGGGCACAAGCATTGTAACAGATGATATTTTTGACAACCGCTTCAGATATGTGGGCGAGTTAAGAAAAATGGGCGCTGATATTTCTGTTGACGGAAAGGTCGCTGTAATTCAGGGCGTTGGCGGATTAAAGGGCGCGCCTGTCATAGCTACAGACTTGAGAGCCGGCGCAGCAATGGTAATAGCAGGGCTTGCAGCTGAAGGCACAACGGAGATAGACAATATCTTCTATATTGAGCGCGGCTATGAGAATATTGACGATAAGCTCAGAGAGCTGGGTGCTGACATAACCCGCGTTTACTCGGAGGATAAGAATGCAGCCAAGCTGAGCAGCTGATAGCTGAAAACCACACTTCCCGATTTTTCGGGGAGTGTTTTTTGAATACTTACATTTTTCGTTTATAAGGAGAATGATTGATGATAAAGCTTTATCCCTTGTATTCCTCAAGTAAGGGTAACTGTACATATATAGGTGATGAAAACTGCGGTGTACTTATTGACTGCGGTGTTTCCTGCAAGAGGGCCGCAGATGCACTTGCTGTGCATGGTATTTCCGCTGCGGCAGTAAAGGCGATATGTGTCACCCATACCCATTCCGACCATATACAAGGACTGAAAGTGCTTACGAAAAAGCTTCCGGCTGTTCTTGTGGCACAGCAGACTAATTTGCAGATACTTGCAGGGGAGGGCAAGATATCCCCATGCAGCCTTTTTGCAATTGAGGAGGGCGGCGGTTTTGATATCTGCGGTATGCAGATCAGAGCTTTTGCCACTTCTCATGATACTCCTGCAAGCTGTGGGTATAGTGTGACATTTGAAAACGGAAAAAAAGCAAGCGTGTGTACTGATCTCGGTATTGTTACCGAAAGTGTGGTCAAGGCTGTAAGCGGGAGTGATGCGGCGCTTATCGAAGCAAACTATGACAGAGATATGCTTATAAACGGTCCGTATGCTGATCAACTAAAATCACGTATAATGTCAGACTGCGGGCACCTTTCAAATGATGACAGCGGCAAATTTGTGCGAAGGCTTATAGAGGGCGGAACGACAAAGATCGTCCTCGGACATTTGTCGGAGCATAATAATACCCCGGAACTTGCTGAGCGTACAGTTTTTAACAGCCTTGACGGGCTTAAAAGAGGGACTGATTATACTCTTGATGTGGCTTCGCCCACCTTTGACGGACTGGCGGTGGAATTATGATAAAAATAAATATAATAACAGTCGGCAGGCTTAAAGAAAAATACCTTCGTGATGCACAGGAGGAGTATTCAAAACGACTCGGCGCATACTGCAAGCTCAATATCGCTGAGCTGAATGAATGCCGCCTGCCCGACAGACCGGGCGATAGCGTTATTAAAAACGCCCTTGCCGAAGAAGCGCAGGCTATGTCAAAATTTCTTGATATCAAGGACGCTAAGAATATAGCAATGTGTATTGAGGGCGGTCAGCTTTCAAGTGAAGCACTTGCGGGCAGGATAGAAGCACTTTCACTTGAAGCAAGCACACTCAATTTTGTTATCGGTTCGTCATTCGGGATAGATGAAGGCGTTAAGAAACGCGCTGATATAAGGCTGTCAATGTCCGAAATGACATTCCCGCATCAGCTTGCAAGAATAATGCTGCTCGAACAGCTGTACAGGGCGTTTTCTATCAATAATGGCGGGAAATATCATAAATAGCTGTGCAGTATCCACAGCGGTTATGACAACACGGTTAAAAATATTTACAATCAGGCAAAAACTATTGACTATTGCAATTGTATGTGGTACAATCTTGCCAAAGGAAGGCAGACGTGCCCCTTATAATATAAAGGCTGTCAGGAAAGATATATTTACAGCCAAAGATGATGACGCAAAACCTTAGGCTGCCCGAGAGATCGGGCGGCTGATTTTTTTGTTGACTTATTTGTGTTTTGTGTGATATAATAGAGTAATGAGGTGAGTATCAATGAATAAACTGCTCGGACATTTCAGGACAATCACACACCACCGCCATCAGGTGATACGAAACTGCTTTTATGCTGGGATCTTTTTTCAGGGGCTGTTTCATGACCTCTCCAAGTATTCGCCGACGGAATTCATAGTAGGTGTCAGACATTACCAGGGTACACGTTCCCCCAATGAAGGCGAGCGTGAGGATTATGGGTATTCTCTTGCGTGGATGCACCATAAGGGCAGGAATAAGCACCATTTTGAATACTGGACAGACTATGACCAGAAAACAAAGGTCATGACTCCAGTAAAAATGCCTGTGCGGTATGTCAAGGAAATGTTCTGTGACAGAATGGCGGCAAGCAAGATATATCTCGGCGATAAGTATACCGACAGCGCACCGCTTGATTATTACCTCAAAGGCAATACCGCAAAGCGTATGCACCCTGAAACTGCAAAGCTGCTTGAAAAACTCCTTGTGATGCTCAGGGACAAAGGCGAGAAAAAGACATTTGCGTATATCAGGCAAATTAAGGATTACTGACTATGAAAAGCATGATTCTTTTGCTTTGTATAAGCTTTGTGATACCTGTGTTCTATGTTATATACGGTACTGTGCTGTTTATAAAGGAAGTGCCGTTTTTAAGCCCGTATGGGTTTGTGACATTAATGTCTAAGAAGAATAAGCAGGTGTGGGATTTTGCAAATAGGAAACTCGGTAAAAAGCTTGTTGTACTCGGTATTGCCGAGATAATAATAAGTTTGTTTATGCTGTTAAGCGTTGTAATTGATCCGCCTCAAATAAGTGCAGGCGAGGTTTTGCTTATAACCTGTTCGCTTGAGCTGTTTAGCTTTGCTGTACCTGCGGGACGGACAGTGAAGCTTATTGAAAGGTATTTTGATGCAGACGGTAATTCTAAAGATTTCTGATATTTTCAGAAGCCTTTCATAAATGTATCACAATAAAGGAATAGACTGGTAATGACTAAAAATATCAAAAGGGGAGATATAATATGCCGAGAATACTGATAGTTGATGATGAACCTAAGATAAGAGAACTTATACGTGAGTATGCAGAGTTTAACGGCTTTGAGGTCGTTGAGGCCGGTGACGGAATGGAAGCGGCAGAGCTTGCAAAGGCACACGATTATGATGTTATCATAATGGATATTATGATGCCTAAGCTTGACGGATATTCCGCAGTAAAGGAAATAAGGAAAACAAAGCGTACCCCTGTAATAATGCTTTCAGCAAGGGGTGAGGAATACGATAAGCTTTTCGGTTTTGAGATAGGCGTTGATGATTACGTCGTAAAGCCATTCTCGCCAAAGGAACTTATGGCGAGGATAAAGGCTGTCATAGCACGTTCAAAGCCTTCAAGGATAAGCGAGGAAGAAGTCCTTACCTATAAGGGGTTAGAGATAAACTTTACAGCCCGTGAGGTCAAGATAGACGGTGTCAAGGCACAGATGACACCGAAGGAATATGACCTGCTGTTTTTCCTTGTTAGGAATATGAATATTGCACTTTCGAGGGAAAAACTCCTTGAAGAAGTGTGGGGGTTTGATTTCTACGGCGATGACAGAACTGTTGATACACATATAAAAATGCTCAGAAACAGCCTGGGGCCATACCGCAACCTTATTGTAACACTT
This sequence comes from uncultured Ruminococcus sp., assembly GCA_902780505.1. Taxonomy (GTDB): domain Bacteria; phylum Bacillota; class Clostridia; order Oscillospirales; family Ruminococcaceae; genus NK3A76. The sequence goes on from CACZFN010000005.1 coordinate 91,661, forward strand.
CGCGGAATGGGGTATAAGTTTGAAAAGATCGAACAGTAAGCGGGCATCACGTAAGCATGGCATAAAATACTATGTGTGGATATATTTTATGATATTTACACTGCTTATACTATTGCTTCTCTGGGTGTTCCAGTATTTCTTTATTGAAAACTACTACAGGTCGGCTAAAAAGCGCGATATGGCAGTAGCGGCTTCAAGGATATCTTCAAATTCCGATATGGACAAGGATGACCTTGAAAAGCTTGTATATGAAACGGCTTTTAAAAATGCTATGAATGTCAAGATCGTCGATAAATTCGGCAACGAGATATTCAAGGAAAACAATATGGGGAGCCTGTCGCTGCTTGCCCAGGATAAATTCGGAACAACTACATTTGACCTGATAGGCAAATATACCGAGTCGGGCGGGCAGACTTACAGCGAAGTGATAAGCAACGATTACTTTAAAATGAAAGAACTTGTTCTTGTTACATCATTCGGGCTTGATACCGACGGAACGGAAAGGTATCTTATTATAGAAGCGTCGATCGAACCGCTTGCATCTACCACAAAGATAATAAGGGAACAGCTTATATATATATCTATAATACTTTTTGAACTTGCTTTTATCGTTACGATGATCATATCACGCAGGCTTTCAAAGCCTATTGCGGATATTACCAAGACTGCAAAGGATTTCGGCGCAGGTGATTATGATGTCAGCTTCAATGCAAAGGGCTATGCTGAGGTCGAGGAACTCTCTAATGTCCTTGAAAATGCCAAGGACGAGATAAAGAAGGTCACTGATCTCAGAAAAGAACTTATAGCTAATGTTTCCCATGACCTGAGAACACCGCTTACTATGGTAAAAGCGTATGCTGAAATGATAAGGGATCTTTCGGGCGATAACCCTGTAAAGAGAGAGGAACATCTGAAAGTCATAATTGATGAATCAGACAGGCTCTCAAACCTTGTTAATGACCTGCTTGCAATATCAAGGATAGAATCGGGCAATATGGAGCTTAATAAACAGAATTTCTCGATAGTTGAAAAGCTTAATGATTGTATGACGCGTTATAAGCTGCTGATAGAACAGGAGGGCTATGATATTCAGTATATTCCTGACGAGGACAGAGAAGTTTATGCTGATATGGAAAAGATAGATCAGGTCATATATAACTTTATAAATAACGCTATAAACTACAGCGGGGAAGAAAAGATCATAAGAGTTGTGCAGAAAAATATGCATGACTGCGTAAGGATCGAAGTTGTCGATAACGGGCAGGGCATATCTAAAGAACTTCTGCCGAAGGTGTTTGACAGATACTATAGAGGTGAAAAGTATAAGCGTGATGTTGTAGGCACAGGGCTTGGGCTTTCTATCTGTAAGGAGATACTTAAAAAGCATGATTTCGCCTTTGGCGTGCAGTCTACCGAGGGCGTGGGCTCTACCTTCTGGTTTGAGATACCGATAACCCCCGAGGAAAAGAAGCATAAAAAATCTTCGGTAAAGGAAAAAAATAAAGAGAAGAAACCTCCGACAGAACAGGTTTCAGATAAAACGTAAGTTTAATATATTTGCATATATAATGCCGTTCTTTCTGTAAAAGGGCGGCATTTTTTTAATATCTGCTTAAAATGTTCATAAATAATGGCGCCTGATACGCCCGACTATCAAAAACGTTTTCGCTATTGACAAATGCAAAAATATTTGTTATAATAATATAGAAATCACAACAGGCTTTGTCCATTTTGATAAAATTATGGGCATTTTAAACATAAGAAATAAAGATTGACAAAAGCAAAGGTTAATCGCGGCAAACAAATTTCGTTGACATTTCGTGAATGAAAAGTGAATTTGCGGCGGCGTTACAAATTGGTTACGTTTAACAAAATAACGTGGTTAAAATGCACAAATACACACATCAAAAGTTGTGAATTCAGCCATATTTTATTACATAGCGCAAAAAAAATGTATAAAACACTTGCAAAATTGAACGGAATATTGTATATTCTTTATTAGCGGAAACGATTTAGACAGTGCTGAAAAAGAATGTACCGAAAACGTTATATATTTAGTATAAGGGGCGAAGGATAGACATGGTTTCTCTTAAAGATATATCCGTTCGCTGCGGCGTATCGGTAGCAACAGTCAGCAAGGCGCTCAACGGACATAAGGACGTCAGCGAGGCTACAAAGGAAAGGCTTATAAAAGCTGCCAAGGAAATGGGTTACTTCCCGAATTCCCAGGCAAGGGCTCTTAAAACCAACAGGACATATAACCTCGGCGTTATGTTCCTTGATGAAGCCGGTAGCGGACTTACGCACGAGTTTTTCGCAAGGCTCCTGAACAGCTTCAAGACTGAAGCTGAATCGGCAGGGTACGATATCACATTTATAAACAGGGATATGGGTTCGAGAAAAATGACGACCTATGAACACTGTAAGTACAGAAATGTTGACGGTGTGATAATAGCCTGTACCGATTTTACATCACAGGATGTGTATGAAGTTATAAATGGTGATATACCTGTTGTCACGATCGACCATACCTTTGAATGCCGTTCGTCAGTGCTCTCAAATAATGAACAGGGCATTGAAGAACTTGTGGAGTATGCGTACTCAATGGGGCATAAAAAGATAGCCTATCTTCAGGGGAATAAGTCGGCAGTTGCTGAAAAGCGGCTGAAGGGTTTTCTGAGATCCATGGCGGCTAAAGGGCTTGAGATAAGGCAGGGCTGGGTGCTGACAGCCGATTATCATAACCCTGAGCTTACCTATAAGCTCACAAAAAAACTCCTTGAAAACGATGACAGACCGACTTGTATTTTTATGCCGGATGATTATTCGGCGATAGGCGGCTATAATGCGATCAAGGATATGGGGCTGAAAGTCGGTGAGGATGTTTCAGTGGTAGGGTATGACGGCATAGCGTATGCAACGCTTGTGTCACCAAAGCTTACTACATATGCACAGGATACCGAAAGGATCGGGAGAGAGGCTGCGAAAAAACTGATAGCACTTATCGAACAGCCGCAGACGACATTTCATGAGGTCATAACGGTCGGCGGAAGCCTTGTAAAAGGCGAGTCGGTCGCTAAGATAAATTAAAGGCATTAAGATTTTTGGAAAAGTTCCAAAAATATAAAAACAAATGCAAATTTAAGGAGGAAATTTATTATGACAAAGCTTAAAAGAGTGCTTTGCGGCACAATGTGCCTTGCAATGGCAGGCTCAATGCTCACAGCATGCGGTGATGACAGTTCATCAAGCGGCACAAATGTTGCAGAGGTACCGCAGAAAAAGGAAGGTAATGAGGAGTCCAAGAACACCATTAAGATCTATGTGTGGAACCAGGAATTCCAGGGCTTATTCAGAAGATACTATCCTGAATACGATGCTGTAAAGTCCAACTATGACACAGAAAAGCATGAGAAGAAGGACACCGGTGATGACTTCCTCAAGGACGGCAAGAAGGTCGTTTGGGTTGTAAACGATAACCAGGGTAATAACTACCAGGATAAGCTCGATGCAGCTCTCAAGGCTCAGGCTGATTCCGAGGATAAGGTTGATATGTTCCTTATCGAAGCTGACTACGCTCTTAAATATGTAAACAGCGGCTATACAAAGGATCTTTCTAAGATTGGCATCACAGATACTGATACAGCTCAGATGTATGACTATACAAAGCAGGTTGCTACTTCTGAAGACGGCACACTTCGTGCAGTATCGTGGCAGGCAACTCCTGGTCTGTTCGCTTACAGGAGAGATATCGCTAAGGATGTTCTCGGCACAGACGATCCTGCAGAGGTTCAGGCTGCTCTTTCTGACTGGACAAAGTTTGACGAAGTTGCTGCTAAGATGAACGAGAAGGGCTACAAGATGCTCTCCGGTTTTGATGACAGCTATCGTGTATTCTCCAACAACGTTTCTAAGCCTTGGGTTGACGAGAATAAGAAGATCGTTGTAGACGATGCTCTTATGCAGTGGGTTGACCAGACTAAGAATTATACAGACAAGGGCTATAACAACAAGACTTCACTCTGGACCGATCCTTGGGCAGCTGACCAGGGCCCGACAGGTAAGGTATTCGGCTTCTTCTATTCTACATGGGGCATCAACTTCACACTTAAGAAAAACTCCCTTGAAACTCCTGTAGATAAGGGAGGAGAAGAAAAGGTTGGTAACGGTATCTATGGTCAGTATGCTGTATGCGAAGGCCCTGCTGCTTACTTCTGGGGCGGTACATGGCTCTGCTGCGCAGCTGGTTCCGATAACGAAGATACAGTTGCAGACATCATGAAGAAGATGACTTGCGACAAGGATATCGCTACACAGATCACAAAGGATACTCAGGACTATACAAACAACAAGGAAGCTATGGATGCACTTGCTGCTTCTGACTATGCTTCTGACTTCCTCGGCGGTCAGAACCATATCGCTCTGTTCGCTTCTACTGCTCCTAACATCAAGATGGATAAGACAACAGCTTATGACCAGGGCCTTAACGAAGCATTCCAGGATGCATTCAAGGATTACTTCAACGGCAACGCTACTAAGGACGAGGCTCTTGAAAACTTCTACAAGGCAGCACTTGAGAAGTATCCTACACTCAGCAAGTAATTTAAAAGCTGATAATAATATTTCGAGAAATCGGGGTGGTGGCTTGACCGCCGCCCCATTCTTGAATTATACTCTATGAAAGGAAAATTTGCTATTATTATAGCAGGGTGAGTATATGGCGTCATCAAATAAACATAAATCCATAAGCTATGCTAAATGGGGCTATATTTTTATTCTGCCGTTCTTTATAGTGTATGCAGCTTTTCAGCTTTATCCTATGTTCTCTACAATACGTGACTCTTTCTATGAAAAGATCACTGAAGGTCTGTTAGACCTTCCTGAGAGATTTGTGGGGCTTGAAAACTATTCCAAACTCTTTGAAGAAGGCGATATATTCTCCTATTTTGGCAATACCTTTATTATCTGGATAATCGGTTTTATACCCCAGATATTTATTTCACTCCTCCTTGCTGCTTGGTTCACTGATATACGTCTTAAAATTAAAGCACAGGGCTTCTTTAAGGTTGTAATCTATCTTCCTAACATAATCATGGCTGCGGCTGTATCTATGCTGTTCTTCGCTATTTTCTCCGATATCGGTCCTATTAACGAAGTATACAAGAATATTACAGGTTCCGACGAGCCATATCAGTTCTTTGCACATATTGCATCAACACGTATAATCATTGCGATCATCAACTTCATTATGTGGTATGGTAATACTACAATACTCCTTATGGCTGCAATAATGGGTGTTGATCCTGCTCTCTATGAAGCTGCTGAGATCGACGGTGCTTCACCTTCTCAGACATTCTGGCAGATCACTATCCCTTCTATCAGGCCTATCCTTATCTACGTTCTTGTTACATCACTTATCGGTGGTGTTCAGATGTATGATATCCCGCAGATCATCACTAACGGCACAGGTAGCCCTGTAAGATCTTCAATGACTGTTGTTATGTACCTTAACAACCAGATCTCCGTTGGTAAGAACTACGGTAAAGCAGGTGCTATTTCAGTTATTCTGTTTATTGTTGCTGCTGTACTTTCACTTCTTGTGGCGGCATTCAATTCAAAGGATCAGATCGCTGAAAACAGAGCTGCTAAATTAAAGAAAAAGAAAATGAAAGGAGCAATGAAGATATGAGCGCAAACACTACAGATCATGTTGGTGAGCATACCAACAAAACCAAGCTTCTTATCAGAAGAATAATAGCTTATGTTGTGCTCGTTCTTCTGACTATAATATCGCTCTTTCCGTTTGTTATAATGATAATCAACTCAACCCGTTCACATCCTGAGATCCAGAAGGGCTTTAAGTTCGTACTTGGAAGCAGTTTCGGTGTAAACTTCAAGAACGTTTTCAGAAACACTGACCTTCCGCTTTTCTACGGTCTTAGAAACTCCCTTGTAGTTGCAGGCTTCTGTGCACTTCTCAGTACATATTTCTCTGCACTTACAGCTTACGGTATCCATGTTTATGAATTCAGACTCAAGAAATTTGCGTTTGCTTTCATTCTTGTTATCATGATGGTACCTGCTCAGGTTTCTGCTCTTGGTTTCTACAGAATGATGTTCGATCTGGGTTTGACAAATAACCTTCTTCCGCTTATTATACCGTCAATTGCGGCTCCTGCTACTTTCTTCTTTATGAAGCAGTATATGGATTCGTCCCTGCCCCTTGAAATAGTTGAGGCAGCTCGTATCGACGGCTGTAATGAATTCAGGACCTTCAACTCGATCGTAATGCCTATCATGAAGCCTGCAATGGCAGTTCAGGGTATCTTTACTTTCGTTGCAAACTGGAACAACTACTTTATTCCTTCTCTTATCATTGATAAGAAAGAACTCAAAACTCTCCCTATCATGGTCGCAACACTCAGATCTGCTGACTTCTTAAAGTTTGATATGGGCCAGGTTTATATGATGATCTTTATTGCGATCATACCCGTTGTTATCGTGTATCTTGCACTTTCTAAGTTCATCATCAGAGGTATTGCTCTTGGTTCTGTAAAGGGCTGATATGTAAACAAATTAAAGTCTGTCCATCTTTGGGCAGACTTTTTTATGTTAAAATATACAGCGCTATTTTTAAAACCTGCTTGAAATTTGATTTTTATCACAAAAATTTGTATTATTTGGTTACAATATGTATAATTGTACTTGCAAAAAATATGCTGATGTGCTATAATAATCTATGGCTTTAATGATATGTGGTATTCACATATATACATTTTATGCGCATATTTTTTTTAAGGAGTAGATCGTAATGTTAAAGAAATTATTGGGTGTTTCCTGCGCTGTTATTATGCTTGGTGCTTCGCTTGCTTCCTGCGGTGTTCCTGCTAATACTGTGCATAGTATAGATGACTTAAAGGGTAAGACTATCGGTGTTCAGCTTGGTACTACAGGCGATATTTATGCCGAAAATGTGGAAGATGCTAAGGTCGAAAAGTATAATAAGGGCGCTGATGCTGTTCAGGCTCTTAAACAGGGTAAGATCGATGCAGTTCTTATTGACTCTGAGCCTGCAAAGGTTTTTGTTAAGGAAAATGATGACCTTGAAATACTTGATGAACCTTTTGCAGAAGAAGAATATGCAATTGCTATCAAACTTGATAATACTGCACTTCAGGCCGATATCAATAAAGCACTTTCTGAGCTGAAGGCTGACGGAACGCTTGATAAGATCAAGAACAATTATATCGGTGATGAAGCTGGTAAAAGCCCTTATAAATCACCTGAAGGCGTTGACAGAAGCAAAGGTAAGCTTGTAATGGCAACAAATGCTGAGTTTCCGCCTTATGAAAGTAAAAACGGCGATGATATCGTCGGTATCGATGTTGATATGATGAAGGCTGTATGCGATAAACTTGGCTATGAACTAACTATAGATGATATGGTCTTTGACTCTATTATTGCGGCAGTTTCTTCGGGTAAAGCTGATGTCGGCGTTGCCGGCATGACCGTTACTGAGGACAGACAGAAAAATGTACTTTTCTCTGATCCTTATACCACTTCTAATCAGGTCATTATCGTAAGAAAGAAATAATAGTTGTTGTAGATTTTCCCCTGCCTGTTAGGGTGGGGGATAATCCTTTTTTGAGAGGAGTGTTCTGATTTGGACGAGCTGATAGCATCATTCCGACAGAATTTTATAGAACAAGACAGGTGGAAGTACCTGACAAACGGTCTTAAAACCACACTGATAATAACATTTTTTGCTGTTCTTATTGGTTTTGTCCTCGGCTTTATCGTTGCAGTTATCCGTTCTACACACGATAAAACCGGTAAGCTGAAGATAGCAAACCTTATCTGTAAGATATATCTTACAGTCATTCGCGGGACGCCTATGGTCGTTCAGCTCCTTATTACATACTTTGTTATTTTTGGCAGCGTTAATATTGATAAGATATTTGTGGCAGTTATGGCGTTCGGAATCAACTCGGGCGCTTATGTTGCCGAAATAGTCCGTTCAGGTATCATGAGCATTGATAACGGTCAGCTTGAAGCAGGCAGAAGTCTTGGCCTTAATTACAGACAGACTATGTTTTATATCATTATGCCGCAGGCACTTAAAACAGTTCTTCCTGCTCTTGCAAACGAATGTATAGTGCTCTTAAAGGAAACCTCAGTAGCGGGCTATATTGCAGTTCAGGATCTTACTAAGGGCGGCGATATTATCAGATCTCAGACTTATTCGGCTTTTATGCCGCTTATAACTGTAGCGGTCATATATCTTATGATGGTTATGATCCTTTCAAACCTTGTAAGCAGACTTGAAAGGAGGCTTGCAAAAAATGATAGACATTAAAAATCTTTGCAAGGACTTCGGCAATACAAGAGTTCTTAAAAACATCACCGAAACAATACACAAGGGCGAAAAGGTAGTTATTATCGGACCGTCCGGTTCGGGTAAGTCTACATTTCTTCGATGCCTGAACCTTATGGAAACCCCGACTTCAGGCGATATTGTATTTGAGGGCAGTAACATCACAAAAGCAAGTGACAGGGAGATCAATCTTTTAAGGCAGAGAATGGGAATGGTTTTTCAGCATTTTAACCTTTTCCCGCACCTTACTATCAGGAAAAATATCACACTTGCGCCTGTAAAGCTGAAGCTTATGACACAGCAGGAGGCTGATGATAAAGCGGAGGAACTTCTGAAGATCGTCGGACTTCCCGAAAAGGCTGACGAGTACCCTGCAAGGCTTTCGGGCGGACAGAAGCAGAGGATAGCAATTGCTCGTGCACTTGCAATGAAGCCTGAAGTCATGCTGTTTGATGAACCTACTTCGGCACTTGATCCCGAAATGGTCGGCGAAGTGCTTGAACTTATGAAAAAGCTCGCTGATGACGGAATGACAATGATAGTTGTTACACATGAAATGGGTTTTGCGAGAGAAGTTGCGTCAAGGGTAATGTTTATGTCTGACGGCGAGATACTTGAGCAGAACGAGCCGGGAGAATTCTTCTCAAATCCTCAGAATAAAAGACTTAAAGATTTTCTTTCAAAGGTGCTGTAATATGGAACTCAGGATTTATTTATTTGATAAACTTGTTTCTGACGCGCAAAAGCTAAGGACTGATGTCTTTATAAACGAGCAGGGCTTTAAAAACGAGTTTGACGAGATAGATGACCGGGCTACACACGTGATCATTTATGATAAGAATATACCTATCGCCACAGGAAGGCTTTATACAAATGACGGTGAAAACTTTATTATCGGCAGGGTTTGTGTAGCAAAGGATTATCGTGATAAGCATTTAGGCAAACGTGTAATATCAGCGCTTGAAGAAGATGCGCGAAAGATGGGCGGCAAGGCTGTAAGCATTTCAGCACAGTGCAGAGTACAGGGCTTTTATGAAAAGCTTGGTTATACTGCAACTGATGATCTTCATGACGACGAAGGCTGTCCGCACGTAACAATGATAAAAAGCCTGAGATAAAAAACAACCCGTGAACGGATCTGTGAACGTTCGCGGGTGTTTTGTATTATTATAGTGATATAAGCCCTCGGCTCAGCATATTCTGTGCGGCTATCATTACCCCTGCCTTGCCTGTAGGATAGGTGAGCCCGCCTTGCAGCCAGACTGCATAAGGCTCCCTTATCGGGGCATCGGCGGAAAGCTCAATAGATGCGCCCATTGTAAACGCACCCGCCGCCATTATTACTTTGCTGTCATATCCGGGCATATCCCATGCTTCAGGCGTTACATAAGAGTCAACAGGTGAACCTTTCTGTATTCCCTGACAGAATGCCACAAGGTTTTCTTCGTTCTGCAATAACACGGAAGCGATAATATCTGTACGCTTTTCTGTACTTTTGGGAAGTGTGCCGAAGCCAAGTTTTTCAAATAGTCTGCAAGCAAATACGCTGGTTTTTAAAGCAGCTGCCACTACCTCAGGTGAGAAAAACAACCCTAAAAGCATTTCCCTGTTCTGACCGAGTGTTGCACCGATTTCCTTGCCCATGCCAATGCAGGTAAGCCTGTCAGCGCATTTGTTTACAAGTTCTGATTTTCCGCAGATGTATCCGCCGGTCGATGCTATACCGCCGCCGAGGTTTTTAATAAGCGAACCCACGATAAGATCAGCCCCGGCTGCAAGCGGTTCACATTCTTCAACAAGTTCACCGTAGCAGTTGTCAACAAGTACGATAATATCGGGGTTTTTGCTTCTTGCGGCTTCTGTTATTCGCCCGATAGTTTCTACGTCAAACGAAGGCCTTAACGAATACCCGCGTGAACGCTGAATATGTGCAACTCTGGCATTTGCAGCTTTACGTGCTATCATTTCATAGTCGGGCATTCCGTTTTCTTTAAGCGGTACCTCGTCATAGTTTACACCAAAATCTTTAAGCGAGCCGTTGCCTTTTTCATATCTTATGCCAATTACTTCCTCAAGGGTATCATATGGTGCACCGGTGCAGGCAAGAAGTGTATCACCAGGTCTTAATACTCCGAAAAGTGCAGTGGAAATTGCGTGTGTTCCGTTGGCAAACGTGTGCCGCACCAAAGCATCCTCACCGCCAAGCACCTGGGCAAATACTTTGTCGATCGTTTCCCGCCCGAGGTCGTCATAGCCATATCCTGTTGTTCCTTTAAGGCATACCTCACTTACCCTGTTGTCAATAAATGCTTTCAAAACTTTCTGCCCGTTTTTATGTGCAATTTTTTCTATCTCAGCAAAGCTTTCTCCGCACTCGGCTTCAGCTTGCTGCGAAAGCGCAGTGATGCGTTCATCTATATCAAAAACATTATTCATCAGTTTCATTTTTCCTCTCTAAAACCAAGTCAACACTGACAGGCGTGAATCCTATCTCGTTGTAATAGCTTACCCTGTGTGGGCGCGCAAAAAGAATTACCTCAAATCCGTCACGCGAAAGCCGCTCGCCTATCCAGTAAAGCAGTTTTCTTGCATGAAGCTTTCCGCGCTGTTCGGGAACTGTAGCAACGTGTCCGATCAGCACCACCTTATCAATTATATACTGGATAGTAGCTGTAGTGTAATCACCAAGCAGAAATGACTGAGCCAGCCCCCGCCTTACTCTGTGTGACATATCTGTAAGCCAAAGCTCATATGAATTTGCGATAGCAGGGAATGATGAAGCAAGTATCTTGTAAACATCACCGAGCGGCGGCACATCATCAACATCAAGTGCGGGTATTTCATTTCTTGGCTTGTAGCGAAACTGCGTGCGTTTGTCTGTTTTGTATTCGGGGAGTGTTTCAAGAAGTGCAGGTACATATGCCTTTTCAAGTTCACAGGAAAGCGGTTTGTTCATTGATATAAACATACTGACCTCAGCAAGTTCACCTTCACTTAGTGTACAGCCTTCGAGTGTTGACATAAGCATCGAGGAGTTGAAAAGCACAATAATGCCCTTTTCCTTTTCCTCGTCTTTTATTATAAAAAACCGACAGAAATCATAACCCCCGCCGTATGCCTGATAATGCGAGCGTATTCGTCTTGAATAGTGGTTGCCGCGCATTTTAGGTATCAGGCTGTCAAAATTTAAGGTCTGTGTTATCATAGCTTTTGTATCCTTTTTGAAAGTTCACAAGCAAGTTTTTTGACACTTGTAAGGTCTTTTTTGTTTATCACACAGGAAGGACTGTGGAGGTATCTGCATGGAACTGATATCGCACAGGTCCTGACACCGCCGCGGGATCTGTGTATTGCCCCCGCATCATTTCCGCCTGCAACCATAGTCTTTGTCTGAACAGGGATATCTGCTTCTTTTCCTGTTTCAAAACAAAGCCTGTAAAGCTCTTTGTCATAAAGCGTTGACCTGTCCATAAACGATACCACAGCACCACGGCCGAGTTCACAGACACGTTTTTCATTGCTGCTTGCAGGTATATCTGCGGCTGTAGTGGCTTCAAGAACAATAGCAAAATCAGGATCAACTGTATACGCTGCCGCAGCAGAACCCCGCAGGCCGATCTCCTCCTGCACCACAAAGGTAAAGTAGGTGTCATACATTACACCTTTTTCGATCATATCTATCATAACCGCACAACCTGCTCTGTCATCTATGGCTTTTGATTTGATACAGTCATTCCCAAGTTCGGTAAAGCTGCTGTCAAACACTACACTATCGCCAAGAGCCACAGCATTGCAAGCTTCATCATAGCTTTTTGCACCTATATCAATGTAAAGCTTATCAAAGTCCGGGGCTTTGTCACGTTCACTGCTTTCAAGGTGATGAAGTGCTTTCCCGCCGACAACGCCGAATAGCTTGTCCTTGCCGACTTTAACACGCTTTCCGAATACTACCCTCGGATCTATTCCGCCAACAGGTGAAAATTTCAAAAACCCGTCAGGAGTAATATATGTCACAATAAACCCTACTTCGTCCATATGTGCCGATATCATAAGCTTTTTATCGCTGCTGCGGCTTCCCTTGCAAAATGCAATAAGGTTGCCGAGCGGATCGGTTGTAAGCTCACATTTATCCTTTATTCTTGAAATTATGTATTCCCTTACTTCACCCTCGTCGCCGGATATGCCGTCAAGTTCACAGAGTGTCCTTAGACTTTGTAAAATATCCATAATCATCTTCCTTTTGATTATTATTCAAGCCCTTTTATGTATTCGCTGATAAGAACTGCCGTGTTTTCAGTGTCATTAAGATCTATTACTTCGGCAGGCGTGTGCATATAACGCTCAGGTACAGAAACCGTGACCGTTTTGATACCGCCCTTTGATACAGCTATCATATCAGCGTTTGTTCCTGTTTTACCGCCCATGACTTCATACTGGTAAGGAATGCCTTTTTCTTTCGCAAGGCTGATAAGTGCCTGTGACATCTCCCTTGAAAGCGATGGGGATATCCCGATCATAGCACCCATGCCAAGCTCACCGCATTCCTCTTTATTCTCGCCGATAGTGTCGGCAAAGGAAACATCAACGGCTATCGCCCAGTCAGCATCAATGTCAAATGCGCCGACTTTTGCACCTATTTCACCGATCTCCTCTTTTGATGATAAGAGCAGTACAACATTAACGCTAAGATCATACCCGTCAAGCATTTCTATACACCGTATAAGCGTCATTACACCGCATCTGTCATCAAGTGCCTTGCCGCTTATCCTGTTTCCTAATAGCCTGACAGGTTCGTTTATTACGGCAGCCTTGTCACCCAAAGTGATAAGCTTTTCTGCCTGTTCTTTTGTCATGCCTGTATCAATGAATATATCCGCTGTTTCAGGGGCGTTTCCATGTTCCTTTTCAAGGTGCGGCGGTGTAGAGGTTATCACACCCTTCACCTTTTCTCTGCCAAAAACAGTCACCTCACTTGCAAGCAGCATTCTTCTGTCTATACCGCCTACAGGTGCGGCTTTTAAAAAGCCGTCATCAGTAATATAAGTTATCACAAATCCTATCTCGTCTGTATGTGCATCAAGTAAGATAGTTTTTTTGCTTTTATCAAAGCCCTTTCGCCGGAAAAAAGCGTTGCCTGTTCTTTCATCAAACTTTCCCGTACCGTAGGGCGACAGGAGTGAAAGAGCCGCCTCTGCCGCATACCTTTCTTCCCCCGAAACGCCAAAAGCAGGGGAGAGTTTTTTGATTATTTCAAAGCCATCCATTTTCATCACTTTCCTTACAATATCTACTATGCATTATATCACGATTACACGGCTTTGTCAAATAGGTTTGGTGTGTGTCCCACGGAAATCAATTCTTGATTTCCGTAGAAGCAAGATTATCAGATGCAAGAAGCAAGACAAGTATTTTGTATGCTTTGCGGGGAATGGGGTTGACTGTTAATGAAATATATGATATAATTTAATAAAACTATCTTTATAATATCTGATGATTAAAATTATGGTGGTAAATATGCTTAAACGTACTTTGACAGCTGTATCAGCGCTTGTTTTTTCTTTTTCTGTCTGCGCCTGCGGCAGTACAGATGAAAGTCATGCAAAGCGCCCGAGCCTTGAAAGTGCTTTTGAAATAAAGCCTGCCGAAAAAACAGATCCTTCCGACGGCAGTTCTGAGGGTGAGGATACCTCAAAGCCTGATGATCTGTCTTCTGATGACAGCAGTCTTTCTTCAAAAGAAACAATTGAAGACCATACTGTCAGTCAGGATATGGATTATAATGAACCAAAAGCTGTAGAGGAGGTTTCCCTCTATAATGCAAAGTGTGATGATATAAAAAGTAAAGTGACTATTCGTAATCTGTATGGCAGACACGCTTTGCACACAGCGGTCGTCGGGCTTGTCGGTGCACCTGCCGAGATCAGCTTTGATAAGGCGGATCTTCCAAAGGGTGCGCTTATGCAGTTTATTGTAAACACAGAAGAACTTCGCGGTGTGCGTACTGATGCACTTATGTTTTTGTGGTATGATGAACTGAATGATAAGTACATTGAGTATGATAAAGATACAGCCCTTAAAGAAGGAAACGGCTTTGCGGTATGCTCTATGCATATAGAGGAACCGGGGGCGTATATGCTTGTGAATAAGTATAGCTGGTATAACGCTTGGGGCGCAGGAATTGATGATGACGGGCTTGAAAAGGGCTATGAACCCGGGCTTTCCGATCTTGTACCGGGCGGGGTGTGGGAAAATGAACAGAATGCAGGTGATATTCCCTCACTTGTTGATGAGCAGTATCTTTTATCTTCTCTTACTGACAGCGGTGCGGATTTCAAAGTGTCAACTGCCGGGCAGCTTGCAACAGCCTGCTATTTTGTAAACTGCTGTGACCTTGACAGATACTCTGAAAGAAGCGTTGATATAACCCTTGAAGCAGACATTGACCTTAAAGGCATTGAATGGTCACCTATGGGGTGGGGTATGGCCGGTTCTGACCATAGGTTTGAGGGTGTGTTGATCGGCAACGGGCATACCATAAAAAACCTCACAGTAGCAGAAGGCATTTATAACAGCGGCTTTATTGGCGAAAGCTGCGGCTGTGTCGTTTCCGATGTCAAAATTGAAAACGCCAGTGTCAGTGGTATAAACCAGACGGGTATACTGATCGGTCAGGACGTGCGCTCACACATATATGATGTGAAAGTATCCGGAAAGGTGTCAGGCGGCGAAGCAGGCCCTGTTATCGGAAGCGAAGCGGGTGCGTCATTTTATAACTGCAAAGCTGATGTGATCGTCAATAACGGCGATGATCTCGGCGGGGCGCTTTCATATACACGTTATATCGTAAAAAAGCTTTCCGATGAATATGGCTACCCTGAAAAGATCTCGATCGTCGGTGATAATGTCGTAAGGCAAGCAGGCATTGAAGACAGTTACGATAATCTGCAATGGCATTTCTGTGCAGACGGCAACAGCGTATTTGAAGGCAGCAGAGATGTCGAATTGAGTATAAAAAAACTTTTTAATAAAGTAAATGTTGATAAAAACTGTAAGTATACTGTTGCACTTTATGCCTTTGTAAAGGGATACTATATCCCTATAAGCAATGAAATTGTATTGCCTGTAGAATAAGCTGAACAAAGCCTGCACATTTTTTGTGCAGGCTTTGTTTCAGCTGCCGAGCAGTCCTTTTATACCTTCTTTTTTAAACAGATCTTTGTAACGCTCAAGCTCGGAAACCACATTTAATGGATACAGGGTAAGAAGGGTAAGATCAGGCTGCCATATTTCGATACATCACTTGAGGAGAGTATATCTACTGATTTTGTGGATATACTCTCACTTCTTTTATCCACTTTAAACATGTGCTATAGATGCTGTTTAATGACTTTTCAGTATTGAAAAAAAAGATTTGATATGTTATAATACTATGTAGCAAAGTATGGATAATACTATGTTGCAAAGTATGGATATCATTGACAAGTAATCGGTAATGAGTTAGAATGTTAGGTCAGTATGCTTTTATGGTAAGACAGCAATCAATCCCATGATATATAGGCGATTATTAGGAATTGCATTAAATACCAAAAACATATTTAGAATGGAAGGGAAATAAATATGATTCGCATTGCAGCCGTAGATGATGATAGACTTTTTTTACAGACATTAAAGGATATCATTGCTTTACAAATTGATATTCATCAATATTCCTATGAATTGGATTTATATGATGATTCAGAAATGTTTTTGAATTGTCAAATGACAGCACCATATGATCTTGTGTTTTTGGATATGGATATGCCTAAATATGATGGTATTTCCATAGCAGAAAAAATGTCTGCTCAAAACATTGATACAACAGTAATTATAATTACTGAACACGAGCATTACGCTCGAGTAGGCTATCGATATCATGTATTTCGTTTTGTACGTAAAGGGTATCTTACAGAGGAAATTCAAGAACCCATAGAATCATTTCTGTCAGAAAAAGTAAAGATGAAGCATAATATTATCTTGAATACAGACAATGGTATGGTAAGGAGTATATTGCCGAGTGAAATTGTATATCTTGTATCAGTTGGACACTATATTTCTCTTAAAAAATATGGTTCTTCTGATATTATTAATCTTATTTCAGGCAAATATACGATGAATCAGTTTGAAACGCAGTTGGAGCCGTATGGATTTTTAAGAATTCACAAATCATATTTAGTGAATTTTCGATATGTTATTAAAATCCAATACGATAAAATGACAATCTCAGAAAGTGTGGGATCATGCAAAATATTACCGATTAGCCACAAGAAAAGTTCGGATATACGAAAAAAAATTGATTTACTATTTCGGAGGGAAGATAAACTATGATGATGATTATAAAACTATTTGGTATTATTTCAGAGTGTATGATCATTACGTATTTTTTATGTAAATATTTTGGACTTAAGCATCACAACTATGCAGTCGTAAAAGCAAGTTTATTTTTTATAATAATAGCCATTTATGATTATGCTTCTGGAGAATACATTTCATCAGAATTTGCTACTTTTGGTGGCTTCTTTATATTGACATTTCTGTTCTCTTTTCTATTTTTAAAGGGAAATATGTTAGAGAAGATAGCAACCTGCGCATTAACTTTCATTCTTATTGCAGCAATTAATTTGCCCATCCTTGCTATTTCAAGTGCTATTACAAATCAATATCCGGATGCCATTTTGAACAGCAATGACAAAACGGATGTTCTGATTTTAGATACTTTTCTGTCTAAAATTATTTATTTTGGTGTTTTGCAAGCTATATTGCTTTTTCGGAAAAAAGAGAAAATTGTACTAAAAATGAAAGAATGGATTGTTATTATAGTTTCTTTTATAATATCCATTCTGATTGCCTCATTGGTTCGTTTGCTGTTGATCACACATAGCACACAGCCTTTTTTTTATTTTTTAATTGCGTTATGCCTAACAGCACTTGATTTGATTATTCTTTTATTTATTATATGGGTCAATCGCTCCGTTTCAATTCGAGAAGAAAACTTACAAATCAAATTGAGATTAGAGAAGCAAGAAAAAGAAACAAAACTTATTAACGCTAAATATGAAGAAACTTCCATGCTAAAACATGACTTTAAAAAACACCTTCATAACATTGATAAACTGCTTGATAGAAATGAATTAGATAATGCAAGGAATTATATGAAAGGATTGCTGGAACAACAAAATGATTCCTTATTACGTACTGTTCATTCGGATCAAACAATTCTGGATTCTCTGATAAATGAAAAAATCCAAGAGGCAAAAGAAAAGAGGATAGATATTACGTGCCGATTGATTACAATCATACCGGATGAGTTGCAAATGGATGTGTGTTCGATATTAACTAATTTAATTGATAATGCAATCGAGAACTCTCCCCCTTCTATGAATAATAGAATTATCGTAATTATACAGAAATCACACGGATATTATCGTATAACAGTAAAAAATAATATCAATCATTCTGTCTTAAAGTACAATCATGACTTGCATTCTAAAAAAACAGATGGAGAGCAGCACGGCTGGGGTCTAAAATCTGTACGCCGTGTAGCTGAAAACCACGATGGCAGAGTTGATGTTTACGAAGAAAACGATATGTTTATTGTCGCAGTAATTCTGCAAGATGACTGCTCACCCCAAAAATCGTAACTTGATGCAGGAAAGTGTAACTTGGTGCAAAAGCTATTGAATTATTCTGCGATATATGGTAGAATATGCCTCAGAAAGGCGCGATAGCATGATAGAAAAGTTTTCAAAACAAATCACAAGTCATCTGATTCTTAAAGATGTGATACAATCGGAAACGGCTGAAGTATATCGATATGGAATTGAGCTCGTCATATCGACATTTATTGGCATTATTCTCGTATTATTATGCGGGTTGATTTTTGATATGTTTTGGCTAACGGTTCTATACTATGTTATATTCTTTATAATTCGACGATTTGCTGGCGGATACCATGCTAATACATACATGGGCTGTAAGGTTGTTCTGGTCGTGTCAACAATTATGGTTTTGGGGATTACGAAATCCCTTGCCTTTCTAAAATCATATTCGTTGATTATCCACATCTTGCTTTTGATTTTTTCGATATCCACTCTGATTCAATTATCTCCGATTGATAACGAAAACAAGCCTTTGGACACAGAACAGGAAAAAAGATGCAATTTAATCGTATCAATATTATCGATTACTTTTGCTGTAATAAGCTTGCCCTTATACTATCTGAAGGTTGAGTGTGCTTGTATCATTGCGTTGACATTGGTTTTAATCGCTGTTATGCAAATTGTTGAGTTTTCACGGAGGGGGGGCGAATAAAATGAGCAATAGCAACAAATTCGTTCTGAAGTCGGTAGCAAAGCTTGCTAAAAGTGCTGCTCGCCGAGCTTATGGAGCTGCTTCCTTCTTTGATTTTCACCAGCCAAAGGAACCGGCAAATCTGAAAGCTATGATGAGAAAATTCGCTGCCGCAATCATGGCTGCAGCTACGCTGGCAACATCTGCGGTATGCAATATTAGCGCAAGTGCAGCAAATATCACGGATGCCAACTTTAACATTACAATTCAAAGTGGACTTAAGAGTGCTAACGCTTATTCTCGTAGATTGAAGGAAAACGATTCTTCCACCTATGTGAATTATGCAACACGTGCTGATCATACGACACCTGCTTCTGGTCCGTATAAGTTCAAATGCTATGTATATGGTTCAGATACTTCTACGAGCGGACTGGTAGATTTGTCAAGTTACGACCAGTATGGTAACGCAAGACCGGATGCTGTCGTAACTCGTGGTTCAATCGGATATATTTACCAGCTGATCCACGAAACTTTTGGTGACAATGCGTATGCCCAGTTATATGGAGGACAATACCAAAGTTACACTGGTACAGCAAAGGGATGCTGGAGTTCTGACAGTGTAGGTTCAGGTATAGTATACAACGCATAAACAGTAAAATATTAAAGGATATATGCCCGAGAATTGTAGCAATTATACAACTATTGCATAATCCTCGGGCATAGCCATATATGGAGGCAAAAATATGAAAAAACATTTTTTGATTGCTGCAACTATTTCCAGTATGCTGTGTTTTTTCGGATGTTCATACTCTAAAATAGATAACGCTTTACAAGAAAAGATACATGAAGAACCCGATTCAGCTATAACAGTAGATGACGAAAACAGTGTGGTGCGCGATGTTGATGATACGCCTATAAATTACGAAGGCATTATATATGCAGGCATAAATGATTCTATTTCAGATTATTACTGCTATACAGATCAGTTCGGCGAAAAAAACGAATTCGGAATAAAAGGATTAACATATACCTTAAATAAAGTATCTGTTTATGATTCTATTAATGATTGTGATATAACTCCAGAAATGTGCAAATATATCGATTTTGGTGATACTTTTAACGATATGACTAAGCACAATAGCTTTATTGTTGTTGATATGTCAGTAGCTTATAACAAATCATCAGAGGGTGGTGATGAAATTATACAACCGATTTTTGAATTTGATTCAATATATCACATAGGTGATCCGTTTAAAGATTTTCATCCCTCAACGGAAGCAGATGAACCAGGTAAGGAGAATTATATCTCCGTAGAACCACGGATTGTATATTTTTCCGAACAACCCCAATCAGGCGATAAAGACATATATGGAAATATCATCAGTGAAAAGTCGGCTAACTGGTTTAGAACAGCATTGAAGGATGGCGAAAGCATCGAATTTGAAATAGGGATTATATGCTCTCCTGACTTGATTGAGAATAACAATGTATTTTTAGCTCACAGATTCCAAACTCCTCCCTCTTATGAGCCTATATATCAATTTGATTTATTAGGAGGAATAACAAATGAAAAAAATGCTCAGAATTGAACTAAAAAAAGCTTTCTTTTCTAAGTCTTTTCTTGCCGGATTAGGTATTCTACTTTTATTATCATTTCTCAGTGGATTATATATGATAGAAAATTGGAGCGAGTATAATCCTAATGCAATCAACAGCACATATATAAAGAATGGTGAAATTGTGATCAATCCTATCATTCCCGTTTATTCATTTTTCTGTGCTTGGCTTGGGGGGGATACTCTTTCTTTGGCGGGTACAATGTTCTTCTATTTTCTTCCTGTAGGAGCTGCTTTGCCTTATGCGTGGTCATACCATACAGAAAGAAAATGCGGATATATAAAGAATGTAATTACAAGAACATCACGAAAAAAATATTATGCTTCAAAGTCCATTGCAGTATTTAGCACAGGCGCAATAGTCATTTTAATCCCTTATATTGTTAATATATTTATGGTTAGTGCTTTTATCCCTTGTATAAAGCCCTGGACTGGATATAATATGTATAATTTTGTATACTTTGGCACTTTGTGGTCAGACTTATTTTTTACAAAGCCTATTATACATACATTATTTTATGTGCTTTTAAACTCATTGTATGGCGGATTGTTCGCTTTATTAAGCTTTAGTATTTCTATGTATATTAAAAACATTATTCCTATTATTTTTTCTCCATTTTTAATTATAATAATTGCGGGGTACTTAGAAAATGTTATTTATGAGAAATACTTTGCAAACTCACTATTATATTATGAGTTAGTTCCTACTCACTTTCTTAGGTCAAGAGATGTTCATTATATGTCAATCGGATGGGTAATCACAATAGAAACCTTGATTTTGTTTTTGGTATCTGTCATACCCATATTTATAATTGGAAGGAAATGGAAGAATGAGCTTAATTAAGTTTATCCGATTTGACATAAAGAATGGAATAATGAGAAGGCTTTATGTATACTTAGTTTATTCTTTGTTTATTGTTGTATCCGTTTGGTTTTTTCAAGGGAAATTACATTCCTATGAAATTGAAAAATACTCAATCGGAGATTGTTTATTATTTCTTTATGGTGGAGCAAAGGAATATGTTCCTAAAACTGGCGAGGTATTTGAAATGCCTTATTTATGGCTTGTGAATCATCTTTTAATACTCTATTTTACATTGAATTACACGGATAATGATCTGACCGGATTTGGACAGCAGCTTATTTATCGTTCCGGCGGAAGAGTTATCTGGTGGCTATCTAAATGTATATGGAATATTATTATGGTGTCTGGCTTTTATATAATAGGCATTATAATAACTCTCCTGCTTGGGATCAACAATGCTGAGTTTACTCTTGATATTTCTGAACATATATCATATGTTGTAAATTTTGGAGATCAGTTAAAGCAGAATCATACTCAAAAAATAGCGTTAGAAATACTATTATTGCCTATATTATATTCCGTTGCAATAAGTTTACTTCAAATGTCCTTGACTTTGCTTTTCAAGCCTATATTTTCATATATAGTTTCAAGTTCAATTTGCCTCTCATCAGCCTATAAACTTACTCCCATTTTGATAGGGAATTTTTCAATGGCTGCACGTAATGATAAAATTGTTAATAATGGCGTTAGTAGCGCATTAGGTATAATTTCATTTTCCATTATTATCATACTGAGTGTAATAATTGGCGTGTTAATTATTAGAAAATGCAATATCTTAAATAAGGAGTGAATAATATGTCAATAGTCCTTAAAAACGTAACTAAGAAGATCGGTAGAAACATGATTATTAATGATGTTTCATGTAACATAGAAAATGGCAGTATTACAGGATTTAAAGGTATCAATGGTTCTGGAAAAACTATGTTGCTTCGTTTAATATCTGGTCTTATTTATCCTACCTCTGGTACAGTTGAGATTGATAAAAAAATACTGGGGAAGGATATTGCTTTTCCTGAAAGCATTGGGATAATGTTAGAGAATCCTTCATTTATAAACTCGTATAGTGGATATGACAATTTACGAATGCTTGCTGATATAAAGGGATTGATTGATGAAGATCGGATTTGTGAGGTTATGGATCTCGTCGGATTAAAAGAAAACGGTAATAAAAAATACAGAAAGTTCTCGCTTGGAATGAAGCAAAGATTGGGTATTGCTGCAGCAATTATGGAAAAACCTGGGATCATCCTATTAGACGAACCCACTAATGCCTTGGATGAATCGGGTGTCAAGTTACTGACTGAAATAATTATAGCCGAGAGAAATCGTGGTGCTACAATAATACTTTCGAGTCATGATGCTCAATTCTTAAATAAAACCTCTAATAGAATAATAGAGATATCAAATGGGAAAATAACTAACGAAAGGAACAATTATGACATTTAGAATATTAAATAACAGAAGAAAAATTGCAATTGTATCCATTTCTATATTATCTGTCTTACTGGTTTGTATATGGGCTATAAAGATACGCGACACTAATTCTAAGGCTTACAATGTTAGAGAAGAAATCTATGATTCAAATGATTATGTTGCTCTTAATGGTAATTATTTTTTTGAAGCAATAGAAAAAACCGATGGATATTCGATTAAACTTAACTCTGTAGAAATTGAAGATTATGATACTTTCTATAATTCATATAACCGAGAAGCTCCCAGTTATAACGGTGTCTCTCCAAAACATATTGTGATGATAAACGTTACGGTAAAAAACGATTCAAACACCGATGGCTGTCTTCCGTTTAAGGGGTTTGGAATTTACAATGGTGCTCTCTACATACCTATTGATTTTGAAGCTTTGAATATGATTGATCCTAAAATTAATGGTAGTAGTGTTTTACAATTGAAAGAAAACTCCGAAGTAACCCTATCATTTCCATTCTCGGCTATGCCATTAGACGAAGCAGTCAACTCAAATAAATTGAACGATGTTTTAGAAAATGAAGATTTATATTTATGTGTATGTGAATTCCCTGTAAGAAAACTAATCCTGATAAGAAAATAACCAACTCTCCGGCGTTGTAGTAGTTGTTCGTTGATTTCTACAGAATCATTGGCTAAACTAAATCACACTCTAAAACTTGAAAAATGTGTTTGAAATACCAGCACATAAGTTCCCCCATAATTATCGGCAACGTCTCTGAGGAACATTCCCGTTCGTCTGAGAGCCTGTCATCATTCAAGATATGAGTTCTTATGCTTCGCCTGTGTCCTCTGACGGCTACGGGCAACATTCTCTACACAGCGGTTGAGCTTTGTATCGGGGTTGTCCTCAAAGGACGGATCGATCAGTCTCGGATCAAGACCGAGCTTTCTGCCGTCCGACGTAATCTTGAGCATATTGTCGATCGTAGGATCAACATTTCCTGCATTGATAGCATCGGCACGGTCAGCAAGCTCCTGAACAAGCTCCTGCATCAGCGGTACGAATGTCAGCCACCTGCTTGAACATACTTATCAATTCGGGCAGACCTGTATAGTTAGCGATACGGGTGCGCTCCTTGAAACCTGTCACTGACTACTTATGGACTCGTTCTAAGCGATCTTACCGATAGATTGAAAAAAGACAGGTAAATGGCTACTCTCCGTGTGTTGGAGAGATTGAAAGGACGAGAATACTATGATCGATGCACTTTACAACTACCGCCAGGGCGAAATC
>CACZFN010000006.1:0-413 GCA_902780505.1 uncultured Ruminococcus sp.
CATTTTCTGCAAGTGTAATGTTAAATATGTTGTCATACCGTTCAGACCATTTTTGAAATTGTAAAAGAATACTCTTCTCACCACTGATAAAAAAGAAGTCAATGTACGGTACAATAGTTTCTATTTTCTTAAAATCTCTTAGCACGTTGAAGTCAACGGCAAGCTGAAAACGACAACTCTTTCTAAGTTCGAATACATCATCAAAATTAGGAGAATCAAAGGTTATAAAGATAACATCAGCACTTGCAATTCTGTTCTTGTCAGAATCGCTAAGAAGATATGTGTCATGAATACCACCGTTCCATGAATCATCTTTGAAATATCTATCACCTTTCTCAGTAAGATAAATCCGATGGTTTGCAGTAGCAGAGCCTGAAATAATGTGGATAAACTCTTTGTTGATAGGTTTATTT
>CACZFN010000006.1:421-165556 GCA_902780505.1 uncultured Ruminococcus sp.
CTTACCATAATCATCGTCACCAATTGCACCAAGAAGATCAACTGAAATATGATTGTATTTTGATGCAATTGCAGCAAAGTTCAATGCTTCACCACCGGGTCGGATTTCTCCGGTATCATCAAAAACATCTACGCACATACAAGTCATAGCAATAATATTCACATTTATCCGACCTTTCTGTTTTGGAAAAGTAAATTTCGATTTATGTTAGTTACCATTATAGCACGTCATCTATGCACTGTCAATAGAAACGCCATAGTACTTCTGACTTTGCATCAGAAATACCATGGCTTAAAACTTCTATATCAGCGCCGCCCTTAAATGCTTCGGGGCAAATTATTTTATTTAGCGGGAAAGGGGAATTAGTACATTCCGCCGCCCATACCGCCTGCTGCGGCTGCCATTGCGGCATCTGCTGCGGGATCCTTGATATCTGCAACAAGGCTTTCTGTTGTAAGCACCATTGATGCAACGGAAGCTGCATTCTGGAGTGCGGAACGTGTTACCTTAGTAGGATCAACGATACCTGCGGGGATCATATCCTTATATTCTTCATTATAGGCGTCAAAGCCATAGCCCTTCTTACCCGAGGAGATGATCTTATCAATAATTACAGAGCCTTCAAGGCCTGCGTTAAGAGCGATCTGGCGAACAGGTTCTTCAAGTGCTTTAAGAACGATAGCTGCACCTGTTTTTTCGTCGCCGGAAAGTGTATTTACGAGTTCTTCAACAGCGGGCATAGCATTTATAAGTGCTGTACCGCCGCCTGCAACGATACCTTCTTCAACTGCTGCCTTTGTAGCTGCAAGGGCATCTTCGATCCTGAGTTTCTTTTCCTTCATTTCGATCTCTGTAGCAGCGCCTACCTTGATAACTGCAACACCGCCGGAGAGTTTAGCAAGTCTTTCCTGAAGCTTTTCCCTATCGAAATCGGAAGTTGTTGTTTCTATAGCAGATTTGATCTGACCTATACGAGCCTTGATAGCGTCGGACTCACCTGCGCCGTCAACTATGATAGTATTTTCCTTCTGAACGACGATCTGTCTTGCGTTACCGAGCTGATCGATAGTGGCTTCGGCAAGTTCCATACCGAGATCGGAGGAGATGACCTCACCGCCTGTAAGGACTGCGATATCCTGGAGCATTTCCTTTCTTCTGTCGCCAAAGCCCGGAGCTTTGACTGCAACGCAGGTAAACACGCCGCGGAGTTTATTAAGGATAAGTGACGAGAGAGCTTCACCCTCGACATCCTCAGCGATAATAAGGAGTTTCTTACCCATCTTTACTATCTGTTCGAGGAGGGGAAGGAGATCCTGCATATTGCTTATCTTCTTATCTGTGATAAGAACGAGAGCGTCATCAAGGACAGCTTCCATTTTATCTGTATCTGTTACCATATAAGGTGAGAGGTAGCCCCTGTCGAACTGCATACCCTCAACTACTTCGCTGTATGTTTCAGCGGTCTTTGATTCTTCTATTGTGATAACGCCGTCGCTTGTTACCTTTTCCATAGCTTCTGCTATAAGTTTGCCGACGTTTTCATCAGCTGAGGAAACTGTAGCGACTCTTGCGATATCGTCAGAGCCTTCAACCTTCTTGGAGTTTTCTGTGATACTCTTTACAGCAGCTTCAACAGCCTTTGCCATACCCTTTCTTACTACCATAGGGTTAGCGCCTGCTGCGATATTCTTCATACCCTCTCTTACAAGTGCCTGTGCAAGAAGTGTAGCGGTAGTTGTACCGTCACCTGCGGCATCATTTGTTTTTGTTGCAACTTCCTTAACGAGCTGAGCGCCCATATTTTCAAAAGCGTCTTCAAGCTCGATCTCCTTGGCTATTGTAACGCCGTCGTTTGTGATAAGGGGTGCGCCGAACTTCTTATCGAGCACCACGTTCCTGCCCTTAGGGCCTAAAGTTATCTTAACTGTATCTGCAAGCTTATCTATACCTGCCTGGAGAGCCTTTCTTGCATCTTCACTGTAAATGATCTGTTTTGCCATGAAATATTACCTGCCTTTCGTTTATTCTACAACGGCTAAAACGTCGTCCTCTTTAAGAATAGTATACTCAACACCGTCAAGCTTTACATCTGTGCCGCTATACTTACTGATAAGCACCTTCTGCCCAACTTTAAGATTAACGGGGGTGACCGTACCGTTTTCAGCTGTTTTGCCGGGGCCTACTGCAATGACTTCTGCGACCTGCGGCTTTTCCTTAGCACTTCCTGCGAGGATTATACCGCTTTTTGTGGTTTCCTCGGCTTCTGTCATTTTTATGACTACTCTGTCCTGTAAAGGTTTTATCGTCATATATATTCCTCCTTAATATTGATATCAATTGGTTTAGCACTCTTTATCCCTGAGTGCTAAATACTATTTTATCACGTTTTTTTGAAATTTCAAGTGTTTTAAGGCGTATCGGTCAATTTTTGTATATTTGCACAAACGCCGGAGGCACAAACCATATTTTTTATATATTTTGCACACCGACAGGCAGGCGACGTTTCTTTTAAATATGAATTGATTAATGCAAAAACCAAACCTTTTGGCTGGTTAAAACTATTAACATTTATCCGACGTGATTTTTTAACAAACGACAGAAAGTCTGAGCATTTTGAGGAGTAATTTTTGATATCTTTTTAATAAACTGTGGAAATTCACAAATAGTTCATAAAAATCAACCGTTTAGGGCTTGACATTTGACTGTTAATTTGTTATAATTTTACTATCAATTAGAATTTGTATTTGATTTTGTTTAAAATTGCAGTTCTATTATTTCAGGACGAAAGGATGATTAAAATGTCAATGGGTAGAGTATTGGTTGTTGATGATGACAAGAACATATGCGAGCTGTTAAGACTTTATCTTGAAAAGGACAACTACGGCGTGATCCTTGCTCACGACGGTGAGGAGGCAATAGTTAAGTTCAATGCGCTGAAGCCCGATATAATCCTTCTTGACGTTATGCTGCCCGGCATGGACGGCTGGCAGGTTTGCAGAGAAATAAGAAAGAAATCGAACGTTCCGATAATCATGATAACAGCAAAGAGCGAAACTTTTGACAAGGTACTCGGGCTTGAGCTGGGGGCTGACGACTATGTTACAAAGCCTTTTGATACCAAGGAAGTTATCGCAAGGATCAAGGCTGTTTACAGGAGAGCGGGGCAGACTGCTGCTGACAACGAAGTAAAGGAAGTCAAGTACGACAAGCTTTCGGTAAACATGACAAGGTACGAGCTGAGGGTAAACGGTGTTGTAGTTGACACGCCGCCTAAGGAGCTTGAGCTGTTGTTCCACCTTGCTTCCAATCCGAACAGGGTATACACAAGGGATCAGCTGCTTGATGAAGTATGGGGCTTTGAGTATTACGGCGATTCAAGAACGATAGACGTTCATGTAAAGAGGCTTCGTGAAAAGCTTGACGGTGTTTCGGACAAATGGTCATTAAAGACTGTATGGGGTGTCGGTTACAAGTTTGAAGCTGAAGAAAAGCAGCCGCAGCAGGGGCAGGCAGAAGCCGCTAAGTAATGAATAAAGGCAAGAGTATATTTTTCAAATATTTTATGATCTGTTCAGCAGTAATACTGATAAGCTTTATATGCTTAGGTGCAGTATTACTGCTTGTTTCTTCACGGTACTTTATTGAAGACAGGAAGGCGATACTCGCAAAGAACTGTGACGGTGCAGCTGATGAAGTAAAGCAGGTACTTCTTGACAACCCTTCGGGGTGGACTGAGCCGGCGGCAGAGATCATGAAGGAATATGCCATGGGGTGCAGTGCACATTTTATCCTGGTCGACAAAAACGGCAGGATAATAGAGAAGACCTACGGTGCAGACA
Source organism: uncultured Ruminococcus sp. (assembly GCA_902780505.1). Taxonomy (GTDB): domain Bacteria; phylum Bacillota; class Clostridia; order Oscillospirales; family Ruminococcaceae; genus NK3A76. The sequence continues at coordinate 4,261 of CACZFN010000006.1, forward strand.
GCATAAAGGCGCAGGCTTCGGCAGACCTTATGAAAATGTTTGAAAACGGGGACAATTACATTTACGACAGCTTTGGCGGGCTTTCGGAGGTACCGAGCCATTTATACGGGCTGAAGTTCAAGGGCAACGGGCCTGAATACGTGATGATAGCGGTATCGGAAACGACGGAGGACACAGCATACATCAAAAACCTTTTAGAGGTATTCGGGATATCGGCTGTCATTGTTATGGTGATAGCGCTTGTTATAGTATACTTCACGACTATGAAGCTGACCGAGCCTGTAAAGGAGATAGCGGAGCTTTCAAAGAAGATAGGCAAGGGCGACTTTGATGTGACCTTTCCCGAATACGAAACGACGGAGTTCAAGCAGCTGAGCGGGGCGTTCAATGAAATGGCAGCATCACTCAAAAGCTATGACACTATGCGAAACAGCTTTGTTGCGAACGTTTCACACGAGCTGAGAACGCCTATGACGTCTATAGGCGGGTTTGTGGACGGACTGCTTGACGGGACGATACCTGAAGGAAAGAGGGAAGAATATTTAAGAATAATATCTTCCGAGGTACACAGGCTGACACGGCTTGTAAAGAGTATGTTAAACCTTGCAAAGATAGAGGCGGGCGAACTTAAACCGAACATGACGAGGTTTTCGGCGGTTGAAATGATAATCGACGTTCTGATGACCTTTGAAAAGCGGATAGAGGAAAAGCACATTGAGATACGCGGGCTTGACACGCCGAGGATATGGCTTTATGCGGACGAGGGGCTTGTACATCAGGTGATATACAACCTGACGGAAAACGCCATCAAGTTTGTTGACGACGGCGGGTACATTGAGTTTGCCTTTTCGCCGATAGGTGACAGGACTGTTATTTCGATAAAGAACAGCGGCGAGGGACTGAGCGAGGAAGAAATGCCGCTTGTATTCGACAGATTTTACAAGACAGACAAATCACGCGGGCTTGATGCCACCGGTGTGGGGCTGGGGCTTAATATAGTAAGTTCGATCATAAGGCTTCACGGCGGAAGGATAACTGTCAAGAGTGTGAAGGGCGAGTACACGGAGTTTATGTTTACGCTTAAAAACGAGGAATAAGGGGTGAGATACAGTGAGCTTTTTTGACGAAGAAGTATTTTTCAGTGATGACGCTTCCACCGGGAGTGAAAAGGGGGAGGAGAAAGGCTTTGTTATGCCTGACGGCGTTTCGGAAGTTAAAGCGGGGCAATCGTCGGTCGTACTGAAAAGCAGGGCAAGAAAGCAGAAGCGGGCAAGGCTGATAGCTTCGACGGCTTTGCTTACTGCGGTGATAATAGTAGGCGGAATGATGCTCACTGTAATGATAAAGGGGCGCGGCTGGGCGGCGAACCTTATACTTGGCGGCAAGAACATTGAGTTTACGCTGCCGCTGGCGCAGTACCCCGAGGACAATTCACCCGACAAGGACGCAAACGGGAAATACACCACAGAAGGGCTTGTAAGAGCCGTTACTGACACGGTTGTTGAGATACAGATATTCAAAAGCGGCAGCGGGCTTGTGCCGACAAGCCAGGGCAGCGGGATAATAATATCGGAAAACGGATACATAGTAACGAACGCACACGTTGTTGATGATGCAAGCTTAGGTATAAGGGTAGTATTACAGGACGGAAGCGTTTACGACGGCGTTGTGATAGGCAGTGACAGCAGGACTGACATTGCGGTAGTAAAGATAGCTGCGGCGGGGCTTAATTTTGCGTCGTTTGCGGATTCAAGCGGGGTTGCACTCGGTGAGGACGTTGTAGCGATAGGCGCACCTGCGGGGTTTGCAAATTCGGTGACAAAGGGGATAGTATCGGGACTTGGCCGTGAAATAGCGCCGAGGGACGGCGACCTTAAAATGGAATGCTTACAGCTTGATGCTGCGATAAACCCGGGAAGTTCGGGCGGGGCGGTATTCAATATGTACGGGCAGGTAATAGCGATATCGTCATCAAAGCTTGCTTCAAGCAGTTATGACGGGATTGGGTTTGCGATAACATCAAATGCGGCAAAGCCGATAATTGAAAGCCTTATAGAACACGGATATGTCAAGGGCAGGATAAAGGTGGGGATCATCTTTTACGGCGTGACAGAGGAAATGGCGGAGAGCTCAAAGGTCGAAATGAAGGCGGGGCTTTATGTTGTTTCGATAGATGACAGCTGTGACATAGCGAACACGAAGCTTGCGCCCGATGACATAATTACGGAGGTAGAGGGCAGAAAAGCCACAAGCATAGAGGAATTAAAGGAGATATTAGACGGCAGAAAGCCCGGCGACACCATAAATGCGAAGGTGTTCAGACCGAACCTGACAGGAAAGGGCGAGGAGTTTGAGATAAGCTTCAAGCTTATGGAGGACACAGGCGGGCTTGAACAGGTACAGTAATAAAAACCCCCCGAAGCGGGAGATGAACCGCTGATACAGAAGATTTAGCCATAGTATTTCTGATATTTGAGCAGAAGTGCTATGGCTTTTTTACTAACGTAAATAGGAATTTGTGTGTCAAGGCGGCTTAAACCTCTCCCTGCGAATAACGCTTAAAAATATAATTAGTTAGGCTGGGTATTTGCTGCCTGCGGCAGCATTGGGGGGCTTTGCGGTCGCCCCCCAAACCCCCTTCGCAGCCGAATAAAAACACAATGCCCCTTAGTGTTTCATAACACTAAGGGGCATTGATGTATTATAATGGTTTTCTATAGATAAGGGCATCTTCTGTAGGTTTTTCATAAAAATCCTTACGCCTGCCGAGAGGGGTGAAGCCGTTTTTTTCATAAAAAGCTATTGCGGCGGAATTTGATGCCCTTACTTCAAGGGTGATACTGCCGCAGCCGTGACAGAGTTCAAGTGCGGCATCAAGGAGTGCCTGACCGAGCCCCATTCTTCTGAAAGCCTTATCAACGGCTATATTATTGAGGTCAGCTTCGCCGTAAACTGACCATACATTCACAAAGCCGACGGTTTTACCGTCTGTCTGTACTAAAAGCGTATGGGAAAAGCTTAAAGAGAGTTCTCTTTCAAACTCAGATGCGGTCATAGGCTGAGAGAATGCCTGTGCGGATATTTCGGAGAGCCGCACGCAGTCGGCGGGGGCTGCTTGTCTTACTACGATATCAGCCCTTTGCATCATACCAGCTATCCCCCGTGTGAACATCTACTGTAAGCGGCACTGACAGTTTTACGGCGTTTTCCATTTCTTCCCTGAGGATTGTGCAGGCGGTCTGGCTGTCGCTTTCTTTACATTCGATGATAAGTTCGTCGTGTATCTGCAAGATAAGCTTTGCCTGCGGGAGGTCACGCTTTAAACGCCTGTAGACATTTATCATGGCTATCTTTATGATATCGGCGGCGGTGCCTTGTATGGGGGCATTCATGGCCACCCTTCTGCCGAAAGCCTTTATATTCTTATTTGAAGCCCTGAGTTCAGGTATCTGACGGCGCCTGCCGAAGTAGGTGACAACATAGCCGTTATCCTCTGCGAATTTAACGGTGTCTTCCATATATTTTGAGATATTCGGGTAGTTTTCAAGGTAGCTGCTTATATATTCCTTTGCCTTTGCGACTGACACGCCGATATCCTTTGAAAGCGAGAACGCACCTATACCGTAGATTATACCGAAGTTTACCGCCTTTGCAGCCGAGCGCATTTCAGGGGAAACCATATCTTCGGGCATACCGAAAACCGATGCGGCGGTTTTTGTATGGATATCTGTACCGCTTAAAAAGGCTTGCTGCATATTTTTATCGTCACAGACGGAGGCAAGCACGCGAAGTTCTATCTGAGAATAGTCGGCATCTGCAAGGACTGAGCCTTCCTCAGCGATAAAGAAGCGGCGCATATTTCTGCCGATCTCTTTTCTTACGGGGATATTCTGCAAATTGGGTTCTGTTGAGGATATCCTGCCTGTTCTGGTTTCGGTCTGTTTAAAGTTTGAATGTATTCTGCCGTCGGGCGAGATGACCTTTAAAAGACCGTCGACGTAGGTGGACATAAGCTTTGTAAGGGTACGGTATTCAAGTATCAGGGGAATTATGGGATTATCATCGGCAAGTTCTTCAAGTACCTCAGCATTGGTGGAATAGCCTGTTTTAGTCTTTTTACCGCCTTTAAGCCCGAGCTTTACAAAGAGGACTTCGCCGAGCTGTTTAGGGGAAAGGATATTGAATTCCCCCCCTGCGAGTTCATAGATGCGTTGTTTAAGGGCTTCTATATCGCCCTTTAAAGACTCGCCGAAAGCCTGTATACCCTTAGCGTCAGCCTTAACGCCTGCGACTTCCATTGAGGCAAGGACTTCACAGAGGGGCATTTCTATATCGTCAAACAGTTTCCTGAGATCATTGCCGTCAAGCTTAGCACAGAGGCCGTCGCACAGGGCGGGGAGGGAAGCGATATCTGCATAAGCGCCCATGTCGCTGCGGTAGATCACACCATATGCCGAGCAGAGGTTTTCGACTGTATATTCCTTAGCCTGCGAATTGAGCAGATAGCCTGCAAGGTCACAGGAAAAGGTGATATTCTTAGCTTCGGTTTCATTTTCAAAGGCAAGCTTATAGGCTTCCTTTGCTTCAAAGGTCTGTTTTTTACAGTCGCTTTCAAGGAATTTCAGGATAAGTTCGTCCTTTCCGAAAACATTATCTGTCTGATAGATACAGTCCTTTACAAGTACCCGGAGTTCTTTATCCGTGCCAGAACGGCTCAGAATAAACGCGGCGGTGGTTTTACTGTCAAGGGCATTTATGATATCGTAAGAAAGTTGTTTTACATCAAACTTTGGAAGATCCCTGACAGACTGTTTTTTCTCGTTGATGTTTTCGCTCTGAGAAGCGGGGGAACTATCAAGGCCGAGTTTTTCCTTGAGCTTGAACATTTCAAGTTCGTCAAGCAGTTTTGCGGCGGCCGCTTTATCGCCGTCGGCAATGGCATAAGCGGAAATATTTTTATCTATTGGGGCATCAAGGCAGATAGCTGCAAGGAAGCGGCTGTCAAGAGCGTCCTGTTTTCCGTCTGAAAGCTTAGCATAGACGCTTTTGGTAAGGCCGAGATCATCAAGGCTTTTATAGAGGGCATCAACGCTTCCTGTTTTTTGGATCAGCGAGAGTGCGGTCTTTTCGCCGATACCCTTAACGCCCGAAATATTATCCGAGCTATCGCCCATAAGGGCTTTGACCTCTATCATCTGGACAGGTTCAAGGCCGAATTCTTCGCGGATAGTATCGGGGGTACATATGACAGTACCTTTATTGGCGGCAAGCCTTACAGTTGTTTTATCGGTTATAAGCTGATAGCTGTCGCGGTCGCCGGTAACGATACAGCATTCACCGCCGGCATTTTCGGCGATACGGGAAAGTGTGCCCAGAATATCATCAGCTTCATAGCCTTCACAGGTAACGACTTTAATGCCGAGGTCGGTAAGAAGTTCTTTGATAACGGGCATTTGTTCGGCGAGTTCTTCGGGCATACCCTTACGGTTTGCCTTATAAGCGGCGCTTGCCTTATGGCGGAAGGTAGGGGCTTTAAGGTCAAAAGCCACAGCCACATGGTCAGGGCTGACAGCGGCAACTTCTTTAAGATAGATATTCATAAAGCCTGTAACAGCGTTAGTAAAACGCCCCTTTGAGTTAGACAGCAGTTTTATGCCATAGAAAGCCCTGTTCATAATACTGTTACCGTCAACAGCGAGAAGTTTCATAGATAAGTCACCTCAGATCATCAGAATTAGAGAACAGTTATATTATACCACAGTGTCATTCAAAAATCAATCACATATAAAAGCAAAAACGCCGCAGTACGACTGATAACAGTGTACTGCGGCGAAAGGATGACATTTTTTTAGAGCACCCTTACCTTTACAACGCCGTCAATTGCATTGATAGCGGCGATATCAGCGTCGCCCTTAACGTCGAGCATTGTATAAGCCCAGTCCTTCTTGGACTTATTGACCATATTTTCGATATTTGCGCCCTTATCTGCGACTGCACCTGTGATCTGTGTGATAAGTGCAGGGATATTCTTATGGAGAACGCACACGAGCTTATCAGCTGTCTTTACGAGTTCAGCGTTCGGGAAGTTTACGGAGTTTCTGATAGTACCCCTCTCGATATAGTCGATAAGTTCATCAGCTGCCATAACTGCGCAGTTATCCTCACTTTCCTCTGTAGAAGCGCCGAGGTGGGGGATAGCAACAACATTTTCAACGCCTAAAACAGCATCAGAGGGGAAGTCAACGACATACCTTGCGACCTTACCGGAGCCGAGTGCCGCAACGATAGCTTCACCGTTTACGAGTTCACCGCGGGCGAAGTTAAGGATCCTTACGCCGTCCTTACAAAGAGCAATAGTATCAGCATTGATAGTATCCTTAGTATCTGCGTTGAAGGGGAGGTGGAGAGAGATAAAATCGCTTTGTGCGTAGATATCGTTAATATTATTTGTGACCTTTACCTGCGGCTTTAAGTTAAGAGCGGCATTAACAGAGAGGAAAGGATCATAGCCGATAACATTCATACCGAGGGAGATAGCGATATTTGCAAGCTTACCGCCGATAGCGCCAAGACCGATAAGGCCCAAAGTCTTACCGGAGATCTCGATACCTGCGAAGTTTGACTTACCTTTTTCAACGAGTTTGCCGACCTCGTCGCCCTGACCTTTAAGTGTCTGAGCCCATGTGATAGCTTCAGGCACCTTACGGGAAGCGAGGAGAAGGCCGCAGACTGCGAGTTCCTTAACAGCGTTTGCGTTAGCGCCGGGGGTATTGAAAACAACTATACCCTGTTCTGCGCACTTATCAACCGGGATATTATTTGTGCCTGCGCCTGCCCTTGCGATTGCAAGGAGGTTATCCTTAAACTGCATATCATGCATTTTAGCGGATCTTACCATTATCGCTTCGGGAGCGTCACAGTTATCCGATACTGCATAGTCCGCGCCGAACTTAGATGTTCCGCAGGCAGCTATTTTATTAAGTGTCAATACGTTTATCATCAAAATCAGTCCTTTTCTGTCAATGAAGTTTATTAAATCTATTAATGTTATTTTCGGGCATAACAGCGGTCATACCTCTCAAACCGGCAACAGCGCAGGGCGGAGAGCCCCACGCCGGGATACCGTTTATATTATTTATTACCTGAACTTAACCGCCGTACCGTAAGCCATTACCTCATACGCTGTTTGTGTGACAGCGAAGGAGTTATAACGGACAGATACCACAGCATCAGCACCGAGAGCGGCAGCCTTCTGAAGCATTCTTTCCGAAGCAGCAGCCCTTGAAGATTCAATCATACCGGCAGGCTTTAGCATTTCGCTGCCCGAAGGGGCATTAAGACCGGTACCGATCACACCATGCACCATGCTGCCGCTTACTATGCCGAGCACAACATAATCCCTGCCGATGTTTTCGGTAGTTGAAAGTAACATAATTATTCCCCTTTATAAGTATCAGGAGTTTTCAGCCTCGAACTTCTTCATAAATTCCACAAGCTTTTCAACGCCCTCGACAGGCATAGCGTTATAGATAGAAGCACGCATACCGCCGACTGTTCTATGGCCTTTAAGGTTTTCAAACCCTGCGGCTTTAGCTTCTGCAACGAACTTAGCGTCAAGGTCAGCGTCGCCTGTTACGAAAGGAACGTTCATGATAGAGCGGTCTTCCTTAACGACTGTACCCTTGAACATTTTGCTTTCATCAAGGAAGTCATAGAGGATCTTAGCCTTCTTTTCGTTATGTGCCTTCATACCTTCAAGGCCGCCCATTTTCTTGATCCACTTAAACACCTTACCGCAGATATAAATACCATAGCAGGGGGGTGTATTATAAAGCGAGCCGTTATCAGCCTGGATCTTCCAGTCACACATTGTAGGTGTCTGTTTGAATGCAGGGCCGTCAGCGATAAGGTCTTCCCTTACGATAACGATCTGAACACCTGCAGGGCCGACATTCTTCTGAACGCCGCCATAGATAACGCCGTATTTAGAAACATCCACAGGCTCAGACAGGAAGCAGGAGGAAACGTCTGCCACGAGTTCATGACCTTTTGTGTTAGGCAGAGTCCAGAACTTTGTGCCGTAGATAGTATTATTTTCGCAGATATACACGTAGTCAACATCATCAGGGATATCGAGGTCAGAGCAATCAGGGATATAGCTGAACGTCTTATCAGCGGAGGAAGCAACCCTTACTACTTCGCCGTACTTTTCAGCCTCAGCAGCGGCTTTTTTAGCCCACTGGCCTGTGATGATATATGCAGCCTTACCCTTTTTCATAAGGTTCATAGGAACCTCAGCAAAAACGAGTGAAGCGCCGCCCTGAAGGAATATCACCTTATAGTTATCGGGAATATTCATCAGATCCCTGAGGTCAGCCTCAGCTTCCTTGATTATGGTATCATAAGCCTTTGAACGGTGGCTCATTTCCATAACGCTCATACCTGTGCCCTTATAATCGAGCATTTCGTCAGCAGCCTCTTTAAGCACTTCTTCGGGAAGTACAGCGGGGCCTGCGCTGAAGTTATAAACTCTACCCATTGTAAAAACCTCCAATATAAATATAATACTCTTATATTATAATACTTTTACCCGTTAAAGTCAAGGGGGAGGGGTGCTCTTTACAATTTTTTTGCAATTTTTTATCTATGATTATTCATTTTCGGTACAGCGGCGGCAGGGCCGGCTCACAGGCATTTACAAAAAGCAAACCGCCCCTGCATGATACAGAGGCGGAATAAACTTTTTTATCAGTTACCGTACTTAGATGTATTGATCTTGATACCAACGCCCATAGTTGAAGCAACTACGATACTTTTAAGGTACTGACCTTTAGAAGCGGCAGGCTTTGCCTTTACGATAGCATCAACGAGAGTGTTGAAGTTTTCTTCAAGCTTAGCTGCGCCGAAGGATGCCTTGCCGATAGGGCAGTGGATAATATTTGTCTTATCAAGTCTGTACTCGATCTTACCTGCCTTAGCGTCTGTTACAGCCTTTGCAACATCGGGTGTGACTGTACCTGCCTTAGGGTTAGGCATAAGGCCGCGGGGACCAAGGATCTTACCAAGGCGGCCTACAACGCCCATCATATCGGGGGAAGCGATTACGACGTCGAAATCCATCCAGTTTTCCTTCTGGATCTTCTCAACGAGGTCCATACCGCCGACATACTCTGCGCCTGCTGCCTGTGCAGCCTCAAACTTATCTTCCTTACAGAACACAAGCACTTTAATGCTCTTACCTGTTCCGTTAGGGAGAACAACAGCGCCTCTTACCTGCTGGTCTGCGTGACGTGAGTCAACGCCCAGGCGGATATGAGCTTCTATTGTTTCATCAAACTTTGCTTTTGCACCCTTTGCTGCAAGATCAAGTGCTTCGGGGGCATCATATAACTTAGCTTTGTCAACGAGTTTAGCAGCGTCAACATACTTCTTGCCGTGTTTCATTAAAAATCCTCCTTCAAGTGGTGATAACGGAAATTTCCTCCCACGCTCCGCAATGAAACGGAGTCTGATACATTAGTCCTCTACTACTACGCCCATTGATCTGCAGGTGCCTGCGATCATACTCATTGCGCTTTCGATATTTGCTGCATTAAGATCGGGCATTTTCTGCTCTGCGATAGCCTTGACCTGATCCTTTGTGATCTTAGCCACTTTAGTCTTATTCGGCACGCCCGAACCGGACTCGATCTTACAAGCCTTCTTGATAAGGACTGCTGCAGGCGGAGTCTTTGTTATAAACGTGAATGATCTGTCAGCATATACTGTGATAACAACAGGGATTATAAGACCGATATCGTTCTTAGTCCTTTCGTTGAAATCCTTTGTGAATGCCATGATGTTTACGCCGTGCTGTCCGAGTGCAGGACCAACAGGCGGAGCAGGTGTTGCCTTTCCTGCCGGGATCTGAAGCTTTATATAGCCTACTACCTTCTGTGCCATTTTACGCACCTCCATAATCTGTGGTAAGGCGAGCCGTTTGGCTTTTCGGCTCTCCCACTTTACGAAAGGTCACTTTTCTTTAAACCTTCCTCTTGCCAATGAACACCGCTTTTATGCGGCAAGCTTTATTCCTCCGCCTTTATCTGTGAAAGGGGGAGTGTGACAGGTGTTTCCCTTCCGAACATTGATACTACGACTTCCGCCGTCTGTTCTTCAGTGTTTATTGATGTTACCCTTCCGACAAAACCGTCGAACGAGCCGCCTGTTACTTCGACTGCGTCGCCTTCCTTGAAAGTTACCTCGACCGCCTTTGTTCCCCTGTCAACGCCGAGTGCTGCAACTTCCTTTTCTGTCAGCGGAACGGGTTTTGATCCCGGTCCCACAAAGCCAGTAACACCCCTGGTATTCCTTACGATATACCAGCTTTCATCTGTCATTACCATTTTCACAAGCACATAGCTCGGAAAAAGCTTTCTTTCTGCCTGAGTCGTCTTCCCGTCCTTTACCTCGGATACAAGTTCCGTAGGTATCATGACTTCTTCGATAAGCTCGTGCAGTTTACGGTTTTCTACTACCTTTTTAATATTTTCAGCGACCTTATTTTCATAGCCTGAATAGGTGTGAACTACATACCATTTTGCCTGCGACATAAAGCTTGATGCCTCCAATCTAAAAAGTCAAAAACCTGTTGTTATCAGCTGCCGATCTTCAGTATCAGATCGAGAAGCTGCCCAAGACCTGTGTCGATGCCCGCAAGGAAAAGCCCCAGCGCCGTCATTGTCACGAGTACAACACCCGTATTATTAACGACCTGTTTCCTTGAAGGCCATACGACCTTCTTGAGTTCCGACTTCAAGTCCCTGAAATACTTTGCGGCACCGCCTTTTTTCTTCCTGGCGGGTTCCTTTTCTTTACCCTTTTCTTTACCCTTTGCGTTTGCGTTTTCCTTAGCCATACTAAGACCTCCCGCAATTACTTGGTCTCTTTATGAAGAGTATGCTTTTTGCAGAATTTGCAATACTTATTCATTTCGAGCCTATCAGGGTCATTCTTCTTGTTTTTCTTTGTGTTGTAGTTCCTCTGCTTGCACTCTGTGCAGGCAAGTGTGATCTTAACTCGCATTTCGGCACCTCCTGACGAAATTTGCACGCCCCACGGGGAACTAAAAGAAGCGTACAGTCTGCCTCCCTCAGTAACACAGCATTTTATGCCGCGCACCCCCGAAACCCTTTCGGAGATGTTGAGGTCAATACCTATGAATCGCCGAAAAAAACGGCGCAAAAAAATAGACCTCAATAAGAGGTATAGCTATTATACCACACCGGGATGTTTTTGTCAAGTGATTTTTTAAAAAAATTATGGTTTTTTCGGGACGCATTATATATAGTATACGGAAGCGGCGCGGGACACTATATTTAGGCGGGGAGAAAATTTTGCGCGGCGGTTGAAAAACGAAGCAAAGTATGGTATGATATAACCATAAATACAAACACAGAGGAGGTCACCGATATGTTCTGTCCGAAATGCGGCACACAGTTAAACGGAAACGAAGCCTTTTGCGGAAGCTGCGGGTTCAGTTTCAGGCAAAGCACACCCACACCACAGTTACAATCACAGCAGGCGGCACCGCCGACGGCACCCATACCGCCGCAGCCCGCACCCATACCGCAGCCTGCGGCACAGAAAGCGCAGGCAAAGGGAGCAAACCCCATTGCGGTATTCCTGATTACATTTATAATACTCGGGGCGATAGCTGCGGCAGTGATACTGTTTATAGAGCCCGGTGTATTAAGGGACAATGGTGATGATGACGGCGAAAGTTCGTCTGTTTTGGCAAACGACAGTGATGAGAGCAGTGAAGAAGAAAAGGAAAAGACCACCGCAAAGAAAGCTGATGACAATTCTTCGCAGGAGGAGAGCACGACAACATCGCAGACGACGACGACAGCACAGGCCGAAACGCCTGAGCCTGCTACAACGACATCGCCCGAGCCGAAAGAAACGGAGATAACGACTTCCGCAGCAATTACGGGGAAGAATACCGAGCCGCCGCAGTCCACCAAGGAAAGGCCGGCATTTGACGAATTTGAATGGTGTTTCGGGCCGGAGGGAGTCATATACGATATACCCGGGGGAATGGAGGAAATAGATGACATCAGCACCTGCACGGGCGGGTGGAAGGCGCTTGTCATATACAACCCCACAAACAAAGCGGGGACATACATAAGAGAGCTTGACAACTTTACTATACTTATTGCAGACGGCAAGGCGGAGGTCATTGTGGACTGGTACCTTATGGACATTGACACGGGTGAGAGCTACAGTGAGGAGGATCTTGAGGACACCACATTCACGGGGCAGGTGCAGGACGGCGAGATATATGCTCTTGCGGGAGATGCGGCAATGACGATAAACCGTTTCTGGACAGACGGCGAGAAGCAGTATGCAACGGGAATGATAGATCTGGGCGACGGAACATATGCATACGCGGGGCTTGTAAGGCCATAGGCAGATAAACGGACATAAAAACAAAGCCCGCAGGGAAGGAAAAAACCCTGCGGGTGTTTTTAATAGCCGTTCAGGTGGGCGTGCCTGATGATCTCCGGGTAATCTTCATAGCAGATATCGGTATCGACATTGCCGGTGATACCGCTTTTTCTGCCCGCAGAGCTGTTTTGCCACATACCGACGGGGCCGGGGTAGTCAAGAGTTTCGCCGTACTGGGCTGCCCAGACAGCGTAGCGTGTTCTTACCTCTTTGGTAAAGAATGTCTGAAGCGGATAGCTTGAGGAATATATACCTACAAAGTATCCTGCCTTTTCCATTTCTTCGCAGAAGGCCTTACACTTACTGCTGACAAATGCCTTGCCGCCCGAAAGTGCCTGACCTTCGACATCGTACCAGACGGGGTATTCAAACTTTTTGCCCCTGATGACTTTCAGGAAAGCGCGGGCTTCGCGTCTGGCGTCAGTTGTGCTGTCGGCATAGGAGAACCAATAGGCGCCGCAGGGGATACCTGCTGCCTTACAGCCTTTATAATTACGTTCAAACCTGATATCCTTCTGGGAAGCGAGCCTGCCGTAGCCTGCGCGGATGATCACAAAATCTGTTTTGCCTTTGAGCTTTTTAAAGTCGATACTGCCCTGGGCGTAGCTTACATCTATTCCGTGTTTCACAGCATTTCTCCTTTCATGGGGAGCATTACTATTATATGCACGGGGCGGTTTTTGTGTTGATTTTGATTGACAAATTATTATTTTTGTGATAAAATTTAAGTGATAATAAACAACTGACCGACAAAACTGATCCCGAGGTGATGAAAATGAAAATTATAAGACGGCTTATTTCCGGGGCGGCTTCGCTGGCGCTGGCGTTTGGTATGCTGTCGGCTTTGCCTGCACAGGTGGATGCTTATGCGGCGGGTGCTGTTACAAGCGTTTCGGCGGTGTCGGCATCGGCGCTCGGCACTTCTGCTTTATTTGAAAAATGCAGCACGACTTACGGGTATGATTATCTTGCAAAGTGTTCAAACGGCGCCAAAAGGCAGACACTTTACAAAATGATAGAAGATGCCTATGCCGGGCTGTGGAGCAGCACTGAGGATATTTCGGCGACGACATTCAATACAACAAGCGGTTCGATAAGCTACTATATTTACGATACGATAAATTACAAGGCGCTCGGGCTTTCGATCACGGAGGCAACGGAAACGTTCTTTACTGTCAAAAACGACAACCCGCTTTTTTACTACATACCTGTATCGATGCCTTATGAAAGCAACAAGGGTAATCTGTTTATAACGGTAAACAAGGTATATACGGCGTATTCCGCGAGGAAGGCGTTACAGGCGGAGATACTTGAGTATATTGATGACATGACAGCAAAGGTATCGGGCAGGAAGGAAAACGAAGCGGCGCTGATGCTGCACGACATACTGATATCTAAAATGGAGTATGCAGACGAAGCTGTCGGCGCTGACCTTGACAAATACCCGGCGGCACACAATATAGTCGGCGCACTTGACGGCAGGGGCGTATGTGAGTGCTATGCAAGGACATATCAGCTGCTTATGCAGTATGCGGGGTATGAATGCCTTACTGTGATCGGCGAAGCGGTGACAAGTGCGGGCGGAAGCGGTTCCGATCATGCGTGGAATATGATCAGGCTCGGCAGCAGGTATTACTTTGTTGATGCAACATGGGACGATCACAGGGACACGCACAAGTATTTTGCAAAGAGTGAGAGCACGTTTTCATCATACATACCTGCACATTTTGCGTTTACGCCAAGCGGAAGCGGTGTAAAGTTCCTTTATGGGCTGCCTGCGGCTTCGGAGGATGATTATGACCTTTCACTTATTGATCCGCTGCTTGATCTGTACAGCTATACGCTTAATGATGACGGCACGATAACCATAACGGGCAACAGCGTTGAAAACGTGACTGACCTTGTAATACCCGAAAAGATAGCGGGATTCACGGTTTCCGGAATAGGCGATTATGCGTTTTACGGCGGGGGGTTCAAGACGGTGACGATCCCCGACACTGTAAAGACGATAGGCACGGGCGCATTTGAAGGGTGTACTGCGCTTACTGATGTGACACTTTCCTCCGCACTTGAAAGCATAGGTGATGATGCTTTCTTTATGGATTATAATTTAAGAAACATCACATTCCCGCCGACATTAAAAACGATAGGCTCGGGGGCGTTCTTCTATTCGTTCTTCTACACAAAGACGGTGACTATACCGAAGAACGTAACGAAGATAGGCGCTTACGCTTTCGGGTATCAGTCGGGCAGCAGTTCATCTTACAGCAACGACAAGGATTATTCGGTGCTTTCGCCAAAGGTGATGACGAATTTTACTATATGCTGTGATAATTTCAGTGCGGCTGAAAGCTATGCGGTAAACAACGGTTTAAAGCGCAGCACAATAGTTTCGCACACACATTCATTTGTATATTCGACAACTGTAAAGCCGACGCTTACTTCAAAGGGGTATGATGTATACGTATGCGAATGCGGGGAAAAGGAATACAGAAACTACGTTGATGCGCTTGAATACATTTCGGGCGACGTAAACGGTGACGAAGCGGTAAGCATGGCTGACCTGACAAGGCTGCAGCAGTATCTTGCGCAGTGGGAAGTCACTGTGGACGAGAAAGCCGCCGATGTAAACGGCGACGGCAAGCTGACGATGGGGGATCTTACAAGATTGCAGCAATACCTTGCCGACTGGGATGTTGAGCTGGTTTACAAAAAGAGCGCATAAGGCAAAAACGCTTCTGCCCTGACAGAGTGAAAGTGCTTTTTATCTGTCTGCGGCGTTTAGCTTGTGTGATATGAATGGAAAATGATGATCGCTTTATGGGGCTGTCGTCTAAATTGCACAAAGTTTGAAAAAATAAGAGCAGGCTCTTGACAAGCTGTTTGTTTTCTGATATAATATATAAGCATTCGTATCTAAAGACAACAGGCGGCCCGGTCAGCGGGCGGAAGTCCTGTCGAGGAAACAAAGGCACTTTATATTGCTTTTTATGTCCCTTTTTGTCTTTATGATGAAAAGGGACTTTCTGATGCGTTTGTAAATTAAAACAAACGAGGTGAAATTCAAACATGGCAAGTGAAAAGGTTTTAGCTGCTAAAAAGGAAAAGGTGGAAAAGCTTACCGAAATGCTCAAAAACTCTGCCGCAGGCGTACTCGTTGACTACAAGGGTATAACTGTTGAGGAGGATACAAAGCTTCGTAAGGAGCTTCGTGAGGCAGGCGTTACCTACTTTGTAGAGAAGAACTCTATCCTTCGCTTTGCATTCAAGAATGCAGGTCTTGACGGCATGACTGATGTACTTGAGGGCACAACTGCTATCGCTATTTCAAACGACGATCAGACAGCTCCCGCAAGAATACTCGGCAAGTTTGCAGACAGCGTTAAGGAGCGTGAGATCTTCGCTCTCAAAGCCGGCTACATCGGCACTGAAGTTTATGACGCAGCAGGCGTTGCGGCTCTTTCCAAGATCCCTTCAAGGGAAACACTTCTTGCACAGCTCGTCGGCTCGCTTCAGGGACCTATCCAGAAGCTCGCTGCTACACTTCAGGCTGTTGCAGACAAGAAGGAAGGCGAGGCTGCTTAATTGCGGCTTAGCGGCGTGAGGCAGGGCGTGAGGGAGTATGAACTCACGCAAACACATTTAACTAAATTATTTGAAAAGGAGATTATTATCATGGCATCTGAGAAGATCACAAATATCATTGAAGAAGTTAAGGCTATGTCCGTTCTTGAGCTCAAGGAGCTCGTAGACGCTATACAGGAAGAATTCGGCGTAACAGCTGCTATCGCTGCTGCTCCTGCTGCTGGCGGTGCTGCAGGCGGTGAAGCTGAGAAGACAGAGTTCGACGTAATCCTCGCTTCCTTCGGCGACGCTAAGATGGGCGTTATCAAGGTAGTTAAGGAGATCACAGGTCTTGGTCTTAAAGAGGCTAAGGCTCTCGTTGAGGAAGCTCCTAAGGCTATCAAGGAAGGCGTTTCCAAGGCTGACGCTGAAGACCTCAAGGCTAAGCTCGAGGCTGCAGGCGCTACAGTTGAGCTCAAGTAATTTAATACTTGCTTATCAAAAGGCCCGTCCCTTACGGGACGGGCGCAATAAAAAAGGACACTTTTGTCGTATCACGGCAGAAGTGTCCTTTTTGTTTACCCGAGAGTTACCCGAGAGTTACCTCCCAGCCGGCGAGGTACTGCTGCAATCTTGTAAGATCCCCCATCGTCAGCTTGTCGTCGCCTGTAACATCAGCGGCGGTTTTGTTTATATCAACGTCCCATTCAGCGAGGTATTGCTGCAAACGTGTGAGGTCTTTCATATTTATATCGGTATCGCCGTTTACGTCGCCTTTTTTGATTTTATCAAGGGCAATAAAGTCAAAACCGTAGTCGTTGGCGTAGGTTTCGGCGGCGGTGCCGGAGTTGCCGTAGATTGTGAAGCCGTCGATTTTATTCTCTTGTGAATCATAGCCAAGTGCATAATCGCTAATGCTTGTAACGCTGTCAGGTATTGATATGCTTTTAAGGCTTGTGCAAAATACAAAACATCCAATGCTTGTAACACTGTTTGGTATTGTTATGCTTGTAAGGCTTGTGCAGCCGGAAAACGCGTAACTGCCGATGCTTGTTACACCGTTTGGTATAGTGACCTCACCTTCGCAAGTCGTTCCGTCAATAAGAATATTATTTACAATAACAAGTGAATTCTTTTTTTGCTGTGCTTCAAGCCAAGGTGTCTTATTAAATGCCCCATTACCAAAGCTTGTAACGCTTTTTGGTATTGTTATGCTTGTAAGGCTTGTGCACCCAGAAAACGCTTCATCACTAATGCTTGTAACGCTGTCAGGTATTGTTATGCTTTTAAGGCTTGTGCAGCCGAAAAATGCACGATAATCAATGCGGGTAACGCTGTTTGGTATTGTCACGCTTTCAAGGCTTGTGCAGTCCTCAAATGCGCTACCGCTAATGTTTGTAACGCTATTTGGTATAGTTATGCTTTTAAGGCTTGTGCAGCGATTAAATGCATAAAGACCAATGCTTGTTACGCTGTCTGGGATTGTTATGCTTGTAAGGCTTGTGCGGTGATCAAATACATAATTGCCAATGCTTGTAACCTTTTTGCCGTCTATTTCCGCAGGAACGGTCACTGTTGTGTCGCTGCCCTTATAATCTGTTATCTCAAGGGTTCCGTTCATAAGCAGTTTGTAAACCCAGTCGCCGTAAGTGTATTCCATGTCTAAATCAATAAATTCAAAGCCGTTGTCGTTGGCGTAGGTTTCGGCGGCAGTGTCCTTGTAGCCGTAAACGGTAAAGCCGTCGATTTTATTCTTATTTGAATCATAGCCAAATGCATTCTCACCAATGCTTGTAACGCTGTCAGGTATTGATATGCTTGTAAGGCTTGTGCAGCCCAAAAATGCGCCATCACCAATGCTTGTAACGCCGTTTGGAATTGTTATGCTTGTAAGGCTTATGCAGCCCCCAAATGCGCTATTACCAATGCTTGTAACGCTGTCTGGGATTGTTATGCTTGTAAGGCTTGTGCAATTGTAAAATGCACCACCGCTAATGTTTGTAACGCTGTTTGGAATTGTTACACTTTTAAGGTTGGTGCAATCCCTAAATGCATATTCACCAATACTTGAAACGCTGTCAGGTATTGATATGCTTGTAAGGCTTGTGCAGCCCAAAAATGCGCCATCACCAATGCTTGTAACGCTTTCCGGTATCGTTATGCTTGTAAGGCTTGTGCAGTCCTCAAATGCGCTTTCACCAATGCTTGTAACGCCGTTTGGAATTGTTACACTTTTAAGGTTGGTGCAATTCCAAAATGCGCTTTCACTAATGCTTGTAACGCTGTCCGGGATTGTTATGCTTGTAAGGCTTGTGCAATTGAAAAATGCACCAATGTCAATGCTTGTAACGCTGTTTGGTATTGATATGCTTGTAAGGCTTGTGCAGAACCCAAATGCGCCTTCACCAATTCTTGTAACGCTGTCTGGTATTGTTACGTTTGTAAGGCTTGTGTAGTTCCAAAATGTATAATCAATCCACGTAACCTTTTTGCCGTCAATTGTTGAGGGTATAGTAACTTTGGTATCAGTGCCGTTGTATTTAGTTATGCGCACAGTATCGTGTTCATCGTCATCAAGATCGGTATATTCATAATCGCCGTAGGTCTTCGTCTCAAAACTGGCTGAAACGTCGGTGTCAAGCTTTAGAGCACCTTCGGGAAGTGCTGAACCTGCGCCGAAAACAAGGGTAAGTGCTGTTAAAAATGATAGTATCTTTTTCATAAGCTTTCCTCCTAAAATAATGTCATTGATATTATACTACATTTTTAATATTTTGTCAATAAAAAGAATATCAAAGTTTAATGGCGGGTGTTGCCTTAATGTAAATTTAACAAACGTTCATAATATTTGAGTTGACAAAACCCTTATAAAAGTGTATATTTATTATTTATAAGATAGTAATGGTTATAAGAGTGAAACGGAGGTAAAATTATGCTGGAAACGAAGTTTGAAAACAAGTTCATCAAGGAAGCCCTTACGTTTGATGATGTGCTGCTCGTTCCGAGAGAGAGTGACTGCACGCCCGACATGGTAGATCTGCACACAAATCTTACAAAGGATATAGTATTGAACACACCTATACTTACATCTGCCATGGATACGGTAACGGAATCCAAAATGGCTATAGCCATTGCAAGAGAGGGCGGCATAGGCATAATACACAAGAACATGACCATAGCACAGCAGGCCGAGGAGGTCGACAAGGTAAAGAGGTCTGAAAACGGCGTTATTGTAAACCCGTTCTCGCTTACTGCCGACAAGACTGTTGCGGAAGCGGACAAGCTTATGGGCAAATACAAGATCTCGGGCGTTCCGATAGTTGACGGCAACGGAAAGCTTGAGGGAATACTGACAAACAGGGACTTACGTTTCATTACGGATTTCAGCATAAAGATCGGCACTGTTATGACAAAGGAGAACCTTGTCACAGCACCTGTGGACACAAACCTTCAGGGCGCACAGAAGATACTGATGCAGCACAAGATAGAAAAGCTGCCCCTTGTTGACAAGGACGGCATATTAAAGGGGCTTATCACGATAAAGGATATAGAAAAGAGCGTTCAGTACCCCAATTCCGCAAGGGACAAGAAGGGCAGGCTGCTCTGCGGCGCTACCATTGGCATGACGCAGGACGTTTTAGACAGGGCCGGCGCACTTATTGATGCACAGGTAGATATTCTTGCGCTTGATTCGGCACACGGACATTCAAAGAATGTTGTTGACTGTCTAAGGAAAGTAAAGGCGGCGTTCCCGGACATTCCGGTTATCGCAGGCAATGTTGCAACGGCTGAGGGTGCGATAGCACTTTGCGAGGCAGGTGCAGACGCTATCAAGGTAGGCATAGGACCTGGTTCTATATGCACAACAAGAGTTGTAGCGGGCATTGGTGTTCCGCAGATAACGGCTGTATATGATGCAGCCTGTGCAGCTGCAAAATACGGCGTACCTGTAATTGCAGACGGCGGCATAAAGTATTCGGGCGACATTGTAAAGGCGCTTGCGGCGGGTGCAAGCTGTGTAATGCTCGGTTCACTGCTTGCAGGGTGTGAGGAAGCGCCCGGCGAAACAGAGATATATCAGGGCAGAAGCTTCAAGGTATACAGGGGCATGGGTTCACTTGCAGCAATGAACAAGGGTTCAAAGGACAGATACTTCCAGACAAACACAAAGAAGCTTGTTCCAGAGGGTGTTGAGGGCAGAGTGGCTTACAAGGGACCTGTTTCCGACACGGTATATCAGCTTGTGGGCGGCATACGTTCGGGCATGGGCTACTGCGGATGCAGAACTATCGGCGAGCTTGCCGAGAAGGCACAGTTTGTAAAGATAACAGGTGCAGGGCTTAAAGAATCACACCCGCACGACATCTATATTACAAAGGAAGCGCCTAACTATTCGGCACAGATATAAAAGCAAAAACAGACCGGTACAGCCGGTCTGTTTTTTTATGCACGATATATAATTGAGGTGTCGGATGCGCCGGCGGCAAATTGCCGTTATACGTGTTTTTCTATCCAGGTGACTATTTTGCCGATATTGTCTTCACGCTTGTTTATAAAGTCGCGTATACATTTTGATGAAGCGTAGCCGCCGTTTAAGGCATCATCTTTTGAGCCTGTATCGGGGTATCTTGCAAAAAACTGGTCATAAAGCGGGCCGTATTCGGCTTCGTACTGAGAAAGGCCGTCAAGGAGAGTCTGCTTTTTATATATACCCTCAGACAATGCGGCAAGTTTTTCGTTATAATCCTTTCTGAAGCCCTCGTTAGTCATAAGGTATGCATAGCAGAGCACTGCGGGGTTATTTGTATCCATATCGAGCAGGCCGTTTTTCTTATAGTTATCTTCCTTTACGGTATTGGTGCGGGCATCGCTTTCGCCGCTTACGCCGCCGAATTCCATATCATAGAACAAGAAGCGCCATCTGCCGTCGGCGTATTCGTTTGAGTCGTCGGTTTCAGACGTCTTCCACATACTCCAGTTCTTGCCCGGCCAGTCCCACTTATTATTTATCCACACCTGTGAAAGGAAGTAATCCCTTGCGCTTTCGATATCGACAAGCTTTGCAAATTCGTCATAATCCTCCTGCGAGGTGAGGTCTTTATGCTTTTTGAAGAAATCTTTAAGTTCCCTGAAATAATAGTCCTCGTCGGTTTCACCTGCGGGAAGTTCACCTTCGTCGAGTTTATAGCCGGAAGCGTAGGTCTCGGCATCGCCCTTATAAACTACGACACTTTTCTTGTCAACGCCGTAATGGTCTTCAAAGTAATCGTCGGAATAATCCTCCTCCAGGACATAAAGTCCCCAGTATTCGCCGTTTAAGTAAACAACACACGGGCGTGAAGCCTTTGTGGAGCAGTCGAGCGACTTTGACATATCCTGCCAGTAGGTATCGTTGAATTTTGCGGTAAAGGCGCAGTTGCCGCCTGCACGCAGGGTAAGTGTTTTGAAGCTTTCGAGGTTTTCGCCGTCCTTATCAAGCGCTTTGCCGTGAAAAACGTCATATTCAAAACGTTTTTCGCCGTAATCCTTTCTTGCGAAAAGGCGAAGCCCCTTGATAAGGTCAGACCTTGAATAATTGCCCTGCACCCTTATGCCGCAATCCTGTGAAAGAGCCTGTGCAGTGCCGTCGGGGGAGAACTCAAAGAAGTTTATATGGCATCTTCTCTCCCATTCCTTGCCGCGCTGTTTATAGTTTGCGTCCACTTTTCTTGCGCCCTCGCTGTCGAGGTTGAAATCCCCGCTGTTAAGTTTATTTTCAAAGTCCCTATCAAAGATATTGCCCTTGACGTATATACCGTTTTCCGCACCGAAGAAATCGTCGAAATCCGCTGTTATACTTATTACCGCAAGAGATGTACCCATAGCCTTGACGCTGTCTGCAAGGCCTTCGATATGGTCTTCGGCTTTGCCGATATAGTAGCTTTCGGTAACGGTTTTGCTGAAGGTGCCGTCATCGGCCTGTGAGCAGGCACGTATAACAGTACACTTATCGACGGCATCATCAGCGGGGGCTTTCTTTTCGCAGACATAGGTGCCCTCGCCGTAATCTATATTATTGAAATTGCCTGAGATAAGCGTAGGTGACACGGCTGACACGACATTTGCGTCCCCTGTGCGGTCTTTTATGCTTATTTTATCGGTATATTCTGTTCTTGTAGCGCTTGTGGCGGGATCACTGCCGTCGGTGGTATAGTAGAGTTTACCGCTGTCGGCGGTTATCTCGAGTTCAAATTCTTCACCGTACACGCCGCCTGACTGAGAGAATTTAACTTCACTTTCGTTTCTCTGAACATCTGCTTTTATTCCGGAAGACGGATCCCCCTGTGAGCTGTCATCTGCTGTTTCATCGGATTCTGAGGAGGAGTCATCAGCTTTGCTTTCATCTTTCTTTTCTGACTTGACAGCTGAGCTGCTTTCGTCGGGTGCTGACGAGCTGTCTGATGACGAACAGCCGACAGATGCCGCTGTCATTATTATTGCAAGTGCTATAGAGAGTGATCTTTTCAAGTTCATAGCGGGGTACCCCTTTCTTTAGTATGTTACACGCCGATAAATCTGCTAAGTTCGCCCGATTTGCCGCGGCACACCACAACGGTGACACTGCACCCTGCTTTGAGCAGGGCATCTACTGCCATTTCACAGTATTTATGCTCGGGGTGGGAGGTGTCGGTAAAGCCTGCTTCGGTAGCGGTAAGTATAACGGCTTCACACGGGCGTTTTACAAGCCTTGCGGCGTCGATAAGCCCCTGAATATACGGGTATGACGGCGTAAGAGTCTTTATACCCGATTTAGTGAGTGTACGCATATAGCCGTTAAAATACAGCGCTGCCCTATACCCGCCGACACCGAGTGACGGGCTTGCCTGCCCGACTGATGCGATAATACAGCAGTTTTTATTCTGCTTATAAAACTGCGCTATGCTTAACCCATCGGGGAAAGGCATGACAGTATAGTTTTTGATAACCGACATTTTAGTTTTATCCTCCAATAAACCATTATACGATTTATAGTCCGATAAGTCAATCAAAAGTCAGTATCATAATAGGATAAGATAAATTTTTTTACGTTTTTTACAACTTGCCTGCCCGCTAAATGGTGAAAGTTCACAACACCCCGCGCTTTGTGCAAATTGCATTGAAAAGTTATGCAAATTTCTACTGTCAAATTTTAAAAATCACTGGACTTTATGGGGGATATATGTTATAATTGTAGTAACTAAACGTTTTCGTAAATTGTTATTACTATTTATTTTTACCAAAAAGGAGATATTTACAATGGCAAATGTAAACCCTGAATATATATTCAAAGGCGTAAAGACGGCAAGGCTTGAAGCGGGAAGGTATTCGGCTGTTATTGCATACACAATGGGCGGTTCGGTACTGAGGCTGCGTGATGATGAAAACAGGATCGACATATTCCGTTACCGTGATGATGTGACGGCTGACACGATAAACGAAGCCCGTGAGATATGGGGGCTGCCGACGCTTTACCTGCCGAACCGTTTTGACAGGGGAGTAATAAAAACTTCTGATGCGACATATAATATGCCGATAAACGAAACACTGCTCGACAATTTCATTCACGGGTTTGTACACAAGCGTGAACACAAGCTTGAGCTTTGCGAGGTACAGGGCGACAGGGCGGTTTGCAGGATAAGCTTTGAATATGACGAGCGCGATGAAATGTTTGAATACTTCCCGCTGAAATTTAAGTGGACGATCACATTTACCCTTTCCGAAGAAGAAGGGTTAAAGCAGGAGATAGAGCTTGAAAGCAGGGCGGACAAGGCTTTGCCTGTATCGGTATGCACACACACCTGCATAAATGCGCCGATAGTTGACGGCGGTGAGCTTTCACAGGTGACATTTGAGGTGCCGGTAGGCAGGAGGTGCATACTTGATGAAAGGTGTCTGCCGACTGAGGAATTAAAAGACCTTGATGATTACGATAAAAAATACAAGTCGGGCGAGATGCATGCGGTACTGCACGACATATCAAACGATATGTATACAGCGACGGAAACAATGCTTGACGGCAAGCCGTTTTACGGTGTTATCATAACGGACAGGCAGTCGGGCAGGCGGGTGATAAACGAGGTTTCCCGCGAGTTCAAGTTCTGGAATATGTGGAACGACAGGGGCGTGAACGGATACTTCTGTCCCGAGCCTATGACGGCTATGATAAATTCGCCGAATTTAAGCTTGCCAAGAGAGATAACAGGTTACAGAGAGCTTGAAAAAGGCGGAAAATTCACCTGCTGGCAGAGGTTTGCAACACTTTAAACAGACAAAGAAAAGGCAACAGAATGAAAAAGAGAATAATGGCGGCTTTGCTTCTGGTGTTATGCATGACAGCAGGCGGCTGCGGAGATACTGATGACAGCAGGGCTGAGAAGCCGAAGCTGCCCTCGGCGGGCAAAATGGTGACGAGTTCATCACAAGCGCAGAGCAGTGAGGTGCAGGAGGAGAGTTCTGAAGTGACCACGACTGTGACCGGGACGCTTGCTGAGGAGAGCAGTGAGCAGGAAACATCTGTGACTGACGATTACACCAGGCACGAGCAGATAATAGACGAGAACCATACACGGCTGACACAGGAGCCGCTTGATGACAAGGCGGTGGAGGTATCCTTCAACTTTTGCGTATATGCGTTCAGGGGGGATATAAAAAGTATGCAGGAGTTATGCACGCCCGAATTTGCGGAGGCGGCAGAGCTTTTGTATGATGATTATTTCAAGCCGTGCAGTGATATTTCGATAAACGGGTACAACTACCATGTGGGCGACACACCGCTTGCGGGGATAAACCTTTTTAACAGAGAGCACAATTACAACAATATAGCGTGGCTAAGGCTTGAGCCGCAGAGCGACGGCAGTTACCTTGTATGTGACCTGTGGGAAGACCGGGGCAGAGAGGAACCTCAAAGCGTTATGGAAAAGCTTTCGGGCGGCAATTAAGGAGGGATATTATGGACAATCCGTTATTACTGATTATCATCATACCTGTTTCGTTGATACTGGGACTGGTTTTTGTGGGGGATATATCCAAAACCGTTTATGCCTGCCCGAAATGCGGGACACGGTTCAGGGCTAAATGGTATAAATACCTGTTAAGCGGACATTACGGTGAGGACAAGGTGTTAAAATGCCCGAAATGCGGAAAAAAGTGCCGCTGTGCAGTGTCATATGACCAGAAATTATAAGGAGGCGAGCATTTATGCCGAATATTATTCCGATATCAGATCTTAATAATTATGCAAATGTGCTGCAAAATGTGGCTGTAGGCTCTCCTGTTTACCTTACTAAAGACGGCAGAGGAAAATATGCGATAGTCGATATATCAGAACATGAAGAATACGAAAAGACAAAAGCGGCTTTACGGCTTATGTGTGAGCTTGAAAAGGGAAGAAAATCGGCAGAGGAAAGCGGGTATATCACGGCAGAAGATGTCAGGGCGCATTTTAAGGATAAAAAGCTATGAATAAGGTGAGTTATTCGCCAATGGCTTTAAATGATCTTGATGATATATGGGAGTATATCACATACAGGCTTTCTGCCCCAAATGCGGCTGAGAAAACTATTAATGGTATACTTGATGCAGTTGACAGACTCAACGATCATTCAAAGCTTGGTGCACCGCTTTATTTTGAGAGTGGTCTTTTCAGCGGCTACAGATATGTCAGGTATAAAGAATACCTTGCGTTTTACCGCATAAGTGGTAATGATGTCATGGTGGACAGAGTGATTTACGGCAGGCGGGATTATATGACGATCCTGTTCGGGAATCTATGACAAGCATTTGTTATAATCGTAATTTAAGCCGAAAGGCTTAATATATAAGTGAGCAGTGAAGGCGGGCGGCTTCCGGCTTTCTGCCGTTCATTTCTTACAACTAAAGGAGGAAATTATTATGAAGTTTGGTTTCTTTGATGACGCAAATAAGGAATACGTCATCACCAACCCGAGAACACCCTATCCGTGGATAAATTACCTCGGAACACAGGAGTTTTTCTCGCTTATCTCAAATACCGCAGGCGGTTACAGCTTCTTCAAGGACGCAAGACTCAGGAGGATCACAAGATACCGTTACAACAATGTCCCTGTTGATATGGGCGGCAGATACTTCTACATCAATGACGGCGAAACTGTATGGAACCCCGGCTGGAGTCCTGTAAAGACAGAGCTTGACAGCTATTCCTGCCGCCACGGTATAGGGTATACTGTGATAAAGGGCGAAAAGAACGGCATTTCTGCTGAGGTGACATTCTTTGTTCCGCAGAACTTCAACGGTGAGGTTCAGAAAATGGTGCTCAAAAACACATCTGACAAGGAAAAGAGCTTCAAGCTTTTCTCGTTCCTTGAATGGTGCTTATGGAATGCACAGGACGACGGCGAGAACTTCCAGAGAAACTTCAACACAGGTGAAGTTGAGATAGAGGGTTCTACTATCTTCCACAAGACAGAATACAAGGAAAGACGTGACCACTTTGCATTCTATACAGTAAATACGGACATCTGCGGTTATGACACCGACAGGGAAACGTTTATGGGGCTTTACAACGGCTTTGCAAATCCGCAGGCTGTATTTGCAGGCAAGTCAAACAATTCTGTAGCTGACGGCTGGTCGCCGATAGCTTCACACTGCATAGATGTGACACTTAAAGCGGGCGAGGAGAAGGCTATAGTATTCATGCTCGGTTACGTTGAAAACGGCGAAAACAAGTGGAATGCTGACGGTACGATGAACAAGTCGAAGGCTTATGAAATGATAGAAGCTATGAACACCGCCGAGAAGGCTGACAAGGCGCTTGAGGAGTTAAAGGCTTCATGGAATGCACTTCTTTCACAGTACCATGTTGAAACAGCTGACGACAAATTAAACCGTATGGTAAACATCTGGAACCAGTACCAGTGCATGGTAACATTCAATATGTCAAGGTCTGCTTCCTACTTTGAAAGCGGCATTGGCAGAGGCATGGGCTTCCGTGACTCAAATCAGGACTTGCTCGGATTTGTTCACCAGATACCTGACAGGGCAAGAGAGCGTATCCTTGACCTTGCGGCAACACAGTTTGAGGACGGCGGGTGCTATCACCAGTATCAGCCCCTTACCAAGAAGGGCAACGATGCTATCGGCGGCGACTTCTCGGACGATCCGCTGTGGATGATACTTTCCACCGCACAGTACATAAAGGAAACGGGCGACTATTCGATACTTGACGAGCAGGTGCCTTATGACAATGACGAGAGCAAGGCACAGAGCATGATGCATCACCTGAAGATGAGTTTCTGGCACGTTGCAAACTTTGTGGGACCGCACGGTCTGCCGCTTGCAATGCGTGCTGACTGGAACGACTGCCTTAACCTTTCCTGCCATTCTGACATACCCGGTGAGAGCTTCCAGACATATACATCACCCAAGTACGGCAAGGAGAAGTTCAGCCGTGTAGCGGAATCTGTAATGGTTGCGTGCATGATGTCGTTCATAGGGCCTGAGTATGTTGCGCTTTGCAAATACAAGGGGCTTGATGATGAAGCTGCAAAGGCACAGGCTGAAATAGACAAGATGAACAAGAACACACTTGAACACGCATGGGACGGCGAGTGGTTCATAAGAGCATATGATGACTTCGGCGAGAAGGTTGGTTCAAAGGAATGCGAGGAAGGCAAGATATTCATTGAGCCGCAGGGCTTTGCTGTAATGGGCGGCCTTGGCAAGGAATCGGGCAAGGACATAATAACGCTCAATTCCGTAAAGAAGTATCTTGATTCAAAGTACGGGCTTGTTCTCAACAACCCTGCATTCACAAAGTATTACAAGCAGTACGGCGAGATATCCACATACCCTGCCGGCTACAAGGAGAACGCAGGTATATTCTGCCACAACAACGCATGGATAATCTGTGCTGAGGCAGTAGCAGGCCGCGGCGATCAGGCTTTTGAATACTATTCAAAGATAGCACCTGCATATCTTGAGGACATTTCTGACTTGCACAGGACAGAGCCTTATGTATACGCACAGATGATAGCCGGCAAGGATGCCAAACGCCACGGCGAGGCAAAGAACAGCTGGCTGACAGGTACAGCTGCATGGAACTTTGTAGCTATTTCGCAGTATATACTCGGCATTATCCCTGATTACGAGGGACTGAAGATAGATCCTTCTATCCCTGAGGGTTGGGACGGCTTCAAAGTGACAAGAAAGTTCCGCGGCAACACATACAACATCACCATCACAAACCCTGAGCACGTTTCAAAGGGCATCAAGAGCGTTACCTGCGACGGCGTAAAGGTAAGCGGCAATGTACTCCCTGTATTTGATGCAGGCACAGAGCACACTGTTGAGGTAGTAATGGGCTGATAACAGCGCAGATGTGCTGAATGAACAGAAAAGAAAAAGAGGTATCGGCAAAAACGGTACCTCTTTTTATATAAACAAAAGCGGCTGCACCCGAAAGTGCAGCCGTCAGTTATTTAGTATTCATTTTATCAGCTGATAAGCCAGTCAAGGATCCTGAAGTCAACCACATCAGCTTCATCGACTTTGACTTCGACTGTATGCTTTGCCTTAGCGTCAGATGTATAGATCTCCTGACCGTATGCATAGTCGCCCCAGCCGTTGGGGAAGTCACCGTCGAGAAGTGCAACGCTTTCGCCGTCGATAAACACTTCTGCCTTACCCATAAGCCCCTTTGCGGACTTATAGAATATAACGCCCAGGTTACGGAATTCCATTTCAAATTTGATAGAGCCTGCATCAAGAGTTTCCCAGCCGCCGGTGAACTTCTGGAAATTGGTTTCCTCTGTGAAAGTACCCTCGTCAATAACTTTTACAAGGTCGGGTGTTTCGCGCGAGCCTATTGTGGCATCTGCGTAAACGTCACCGGTCTCACTTTCAGCGCTGAAAGCGGAAACAGAAGATGTATCAATGCTGTCAAGGTTTGCGACAACATCTTCAAGGTAGCTTGTGATAAGCTTTGTCAAAAGCGGGTGGCCTGTATTATTGGGGTGGATATTATCGTTTGATATTATCTTCCAGTCGAGTGTACCCGCTGCTACTTCGGGGTAAACAGCATCGTGGTAGGATATTGTGGGGAGGTCATAATGCTTAGCTATTACCTCGTGAACGTCCTGGAGTGATGTGCCGTTATCCTGCGTCATGATTATAAGCACGACTGCGGGGTTATTTTCCTGTGACATACACTTTCTGATAAGGCTGTCATAGCTTTTTTCGTTGAGAACAGGATCAACGTCATTTACGGAGAATTCGATAAAGATAACATCAGGGTTATAGGAGAGGACATCTCTGTCCACCCTATGAACGCCGATATAGGAATCGGTAGCGCCGATACCTGCGTTTACAACGATAGACTTTCTTGTTACGTTATCGTGCCACCACTGGCCGACTGCGTTTACATACTGGTTATTGCCGCTTGCCGACGAACCCTGTGTGATAGAGCCGCCGATAAATGCGATAGTCTGAGCGTCGTCAGCCTTGATATCGAGAGCCTGCCCCTTTTTGATCATTGCTGCGAGCCTTGCCTGATCGCCCTTATTGAGGACAGACCTGCCGAGCATATTCTCGGTGGGGAGATCACTCTCCTTCAGTGCAGTTTCGGAAACGGGGAACTTATCTGTTCCGTACTTGCCGTCGCCGTTTTGTGCAGTGCTGCCGTCGTCAGAGGAACCGTCGCCGCTGCCTGAGCTGTCAGTCTGTGATGTGCTTTCAGGAGCCGAAGATGCCGAACTATCGGCAGATGAAGCGTCATCACCGCAGGAAGCAAGGCACATTACCGCCAAAGATAAAGCCATTGCCGCTGTCAGTATTTTTTTGAACATAGCTTGTCTTTCCTTTCAATATAAAGATTTTGCAAATATATTATATACCAATTATTCTTAAATGTAAATAGATATTTTCTTAATTTCCGGTTTTATAGCCTATCTTTATCGTATCGACTTCTATTGACACGCCCTTGCTTTTTGAAATGGGAAGCTTCTGTTCTTCTGTAAAGCCGATAGTTTCACCGGGGTGAAGAACAGCATCTTCAAGTATAACATACTCGGCGATACTGAGCATAAAG
Organism: uncultured Ruminococcus sp.; assembly: GCA_902780505.1. Lineage (GTDB taxonomy): Bacteria > Bacillota > Clostridia > Oscillospirales > Ruminococcaceae > NK3A76. Next base: position 34,394 of record CACZFN010000006.1, read on the forward strand.
CTGAAAAGTTCGGCAGGCTGTGCAAGCGAGCCTATCACTTCTATCTCGTCCTTGCCGAAAAGGGACATACCGACTGTATAGGCATTCATCTTGCCCTGTGAGAGGTACATACCCACGTGAATTGCGATAGGTGTAGGGAATTCGCCGTGTTTCATGACTTCGGCGATATTTATATAGAATTCCTTACTATATGCTGTGGGGTACTTATAGATACCGATCGCGTTTTTGAGTGAGAGCATAGATGCGGCGACTTTTGCAAAAAGCTTGCTTTGTTCTACGGGTGTTCCGTTATTTGACATTATAGCTATCATACAGTGTGCCTTATGCTTTGCGACTTCTTCGGCGGCGTTTTTCCATGTAACGCTGTTTTTAGCGTTTTCTTCAGCTTCGCCGTTTGGTACGGGGGAGGGCATGAGCGAGCAGGCTACAAGCATATCGTTTATACGCATAACTACCGAGCCGTCCTTGACATCATCATTTGAAACATCAAGGTGCCAGTCCTCCGTAAGTGCGTGACGGAAGCGCGGCCAGTCAAGGTTTGCGTCCTCCAGCAGCACGAAACCTAAAATATTACTGCGCTGTGTTTTTACATTTTCGTTTTCTGCCATGATAATCTTCCTTTCCTTTGTTAAGGCAACACCGCACGACTACCGCCTGACGGCTTTGCACGTCATAAACTTGCATATTTTCCGTCATAGTAACCAAAAACTCCTTGACTTACGTCAGTGTACAATAGTCGTGCGGTGTTGCCTTAAGGTGTACTACACCATTATATCACAAAACACAAAATATAGCAATAGTCACAGGAAATTTTAGCACATATAGCACAAAAATCTTGACAGGCGGGGCTATACGTGGTATACTTGTTATAACAACGACCACATTCAGGACAAGGGGGTGCATATATGGCAAATGAAAGCCTGCCCAAATATTCTGCACTTATGTGCGTTTACGATAAAGAGATCCCCGCGAACTTCAACGACAGCCTTGAAAGTATGCTTATGCAGACCTATCCGCCGAGTGAATTTGTACTGGTATGTGACGGAAAGCTCACAAACGAGCTCAACATTATAGCAAAATCCTTTGAAAGCGAATTCAAAGAGATATTCAGGATAATCAGGATAGAGGAGAATGTAAGTCTTGGCCAGGCGCTCAATATCGGGATAGCTTCATGCAAGAATGATTACATAATCAAGATGGATTCTGACGATATTTCCGAGCCTGACAGGTGCGAAACGCAGATGCGTATTTTTGCACTTGACGCCGACCTTGACATATTAGGCGGGTATGTAGAGGAATTTGACAGCGAAACAGGCAAGACATTAGCCTTGAAAAAATGTCCCCTTTACCATGATGAAATAAAGAGATTTGCAAGGCGCAGAAACCCGTTCAACAGGCAGACGGTGGCTTTTAAAAAATCAAAGGCTTTTAAATCGGGCGGGTACACAGACCTGCCATATTGTTCGGATTATGAATTTGCGGTGAGAATGCTTTCAAAGGGGGCAAAGGCGCAGAACATTCCGAAGATGCTTGTGAGATACCGTGTATATCAGCGCTACAGGAAGAAGAAGCGCTGGGCAAACACAAAATCGTTTATAATAGTACGCCACAGGATATACAAATCGGGGTATTCGTCGTTTTTTGATTTTATGATACCTGTATGTGCACAGCTTATGATGTTTTTGCTGCCTGACAGGTTTACACATTTTGTTTACAAGAAATTTTTACGTGAATAGACCGGCATGAAATTGAAAGGAAAAGGAAAATGAAAGAAAAGAAAACACTAAAGCGCACACTATGTGCGCTTACCGCGGCTGTGCTTTTATGTATGACTGCTTGCGGGAGTACGGACAGCAGTGCGGACGCTTCTTCGGATTCGGCGGACAGCAGTTCATCTGCGGCAGGGGACAGCTCTCAGGGCGAGGGCGGTGAAAAGACATCAGAATACACAAGAGAGCGCCTTGACATACCTGTTGAGGAGGTAACGGAAACAAGGGGTGACCTTGACCTGTCAGACGTACAGAACGAAAGCAGTGTACCCGCGGATTTTGAAGCATTTTCGGAAGCGGAGGACTGTAAGTACAGCGACAGTGTAAAGATAATCGACAAGGGCGTTTTCGGCGAGTTCAGCGGAAAGGGCTTTGCGGCACTTGGTTCAGAGGGGGATATAGTGGAATTTGAGGTGGATTTCCCTGAAACAGGTGCGTATGATTTTCACTTTATGGCGGCGTGTTCAAGCCCTTCGACAAACGCCGTTTATGTAGACGGCAGGGAAGCGGCGACTTTTGAAACGCAGGGTAAGGAGTTTTATGATTCCGCCGCTGAAAAGGTCGATATTGAAAAGGGAAAGCATAAAGTTGGTGTGATCTCCAAGGACGGCGGCATTGCGATAGACAGCATAACCATAAAAGCGGCGGCACTTGTTGACCTTGACCAGTTCAAGATAGACAAGACGCTTTCAAACCCGAATGCTTCTGACGAAACAAAGCGGCTTTACAGCTTCCTTTGTGACGTTTACGGAAAGTATATCATATCGGGGCAGTATTCAGCTGACAACCGCGGCAAGGACGGGCCTGAGTTTGACGAGTTCATGCTTAAAACAGGCAAGTACCCTGCAATGATGGGGCTTGACCTTATAGAAGCTTCCCCCAACCGCGCAGAACACGGTTCTTCGCCGGGGCTTATAGTTGAAACGGCCAAGGACTGGTACGACAACAACGGCATAGTTACGATCTGCTGGCACTGGAACCACCCGTCTGACGATTACATAAAGGGCAGTTCGGCATGGTGGGAAGGGTTCTACACAAAGAACTCAAACTTCTCGCTTGCAAAGGCACTCAGCGGTGAAGATCCTGCGGGGTACGATTACCTTATAAGGGACATTGATGCCATTGCTATGTATTTACAGGAGCTTGACGATTACCACGTTCCTGTTTTATGGCGCCCGCTTCATGAGGGCGGCGGTGATCCCAAGTGGAACAACCCGTGGTTCTGGTGGGGTTCGTCGGGGGCCGATGCGTACAAGGAGTTATGGAAGCTTATGTATGACAGGCTTACAAACTACCACCACTGCAACAATCTCATATGGGTATGGAACGGTCAGAATGTTGACTACTACCCCGGCGACGAATATGTTGACATAATGGGTTATGACAGCTACCCCGAGGTACACGGTGATCATTCACCGCAGAAGGGGCTGTGGGATTACACAAAGAGCACAACACAAACCAAGAAGATAATAGCCATGACAGAAAACGGCGCTATACCTGATCCTGACAGCTGTTTTACTGAAGGTATAAGGTGGGCATACTTCTGCACATGGAACGGCGAGTTCATACTAAAGGACTTCCAGCTTGGGTGCGAGCATAATGAGCTTGATTACATTAAGAAGATAATGGACCACGAGAGGGTACTGACACTTGACGAGATGCCTAATCTAAAGGCCTGGCCGATCGAATAACAGCATACATATAAATAAAACCCGCAGCAGGAAGGAAAACTGCTGCGGGTGATATTTTTATGATGCGGGCTGCCATATATCAGCTCAGCTCTTTTTGCGAAAAATCCATGAGTGCGTCATAAACCGCCTGTTCATCACCGCCGTTTATTAGGAAGTCGATATTGTCATTTTTGACAACGCCGAGCCCCATAAGCATCATAAGGTGCGTGGCTTCGACTGTCTTGTCGCCTTTTTTTACTGTGATAGTTGTCCGGGGGAAGCTTTTTGCAAGCTTTACGAGCATTACAGCAGGTCTGCCATGTATGCCGACTTCGTTGGTGACTGTGAAATTCAGTGTTTTCATAAGCTTTCTCCTATCTGATATCTTTTGATGCCTTAACTGTTATTTTTAGTATTACGAGCCCGGTACAGAGCAGCACCGCGCTTACGGGGAGTATCAGTATAGCCTTAGCGTAGCCTGCATACTCGACAAGAGAGCCGAAAAAGGCGTTGAAGCCTATATCAAAAAATGTGGCTATACTTAATATAAGCCCTGTTGCTGAGCCTGAGGAGGAGGTGTCAAAATACCTGCCTATAAGCATCACGAGCATAGGGTAAACTATTGACAGCCCAAGCCCTGAAGCGGCAAGCAGCCACATACCGTTTTTACCGAGAGCTATACCCGTTACATACAGTACGACACCCGCAAACGACCAGACAAGCAGGCACCTGAACACACCGAGCCTGTCGATAAGCGGGGCAAAGACGAGCCGCCCGACTGTTATACCGCCGAAGAACATTGAAAGATAAAAAGCGGAACGCGGCACCGAAAGCCCGAGATGCTCACTGCCATATGAGGTGAGCCAGTTCATAAGCCCGTGTTCAGCGACGAAGTAGAAGCCGCAGATAAATACGAGCAGTATACTTGCGGGGTTTTTAAGTATTTGTACGGGGGTGGGCCTGGCGGAAACATCTGCCGATGTTTCGGGGAGGTCAAGGGTAAAGAGCAGAACAAAGCAGACACCCGCCGCAAGCAGGAGTACAAGGTTTGCGGTATGCCATGCCTTTAAGCCGTCTGCAAAGCGCCCGATGACATTTTGCGAAAGTGTGATACCGACACCCTGAACGAAATTGAATATACTTACAAACATAGCCGGGGAAGCGAAAACAAGCGGGGTTATTATATTAACGCTTGTAGAGATCATAGTTGAGCCGCCCATTGAAAACATCATAGCGGCAAGCAGGAGGTAATAGTTTTCTGTAAGCACATAGCTAAGCAGTGCTGCTGAGAACAGAAGCATAACGCCTGCAAGGAAGCGCTTTCTGTTCACCCTGTCGGATATATAACCGCCGAGCGAAAGAAAGAGGAGATTGCCCACATAGCTTATCATTATTATCCTGCCCGCCTGAGGTTCCGAAAGCGAGAAGGCGTTTTTAAACTGCGGCAGGAACACGCCCCTCAGTGAATCGGACGCCGCGGTTATCATCATTACGAGCACACAGAACAGTGCGGCTGATATTTTACTTTTCTTTTTTTCCATAATACCGAAACAGCGCCCGCTTTATTAATGAAACGGGCGCAGATCATTATTCTTCCTTTTTATCTTTATCGTCGGATTTTTCCTCTTTGCTTTCGTCGGAGGACTCGTCCTTGCTTTCGTCAGAGGACTCGTCCTTGCTTTCGTCAGATTTTTCGTTTGCTTTCTTTAACGGCTCTACAACATATGTATGGTAGAGGTATTCAGTATCAAGAACAGGTTCATCCTGACCGAGAGCCTTAGCTGTAACAGCGATATACGTTTTGCCTTCGTATTCAAGGTAGGTTGCGATAAGAGTACCTGATTCATCGGTATAGCCTGTTTTGCCGCCGCCGATCTCGAAATCGGGATCTTTACCGTAGCTATAGATATTATGGAACACAATACTGTCGATCGTGATACCGTCGGGGTGTTCTTCTGTTTTTGAAGTGGTATAGGTTTCTGTAGAGATTATCTTCTTACAGGTCTTATTGGCAAGGACAGCTTTCATAAGTATAGCCATATCCTCACAGGTCGTAACGTGCTTTTTATCATAAAGGCCGCTTGCGTTTGTAAAGTGAGTATTTTCCATACCGAGTTCCTTTGCCTTTTCGTTCATCATAGCGGCAAAGTCTTTTTCCGAGCCTGCTACTGTAATAGCAAGGCCTGATGTTGCATCTGCGCCGCTGCAAAGGATCGCGCCATAGAGCATATCCTTGATCGTCACCTTTTCGCCGGGTTCAAAGCCGACGCGGGAAGCGTCCTGCTCGATCAGCGGATCAAGGATTTCATCGGTGAACTTGAATGTAGCCTTTGTATCTTCTACATTTTCAACTGCCACAAGCAGTGTAAGAAGCTTTGTAAGTGAAGCGGGGTATATCTTGGTATCATACCCTGAGCCTGCTATTATCTCGTTTTTATCTGCATCAACGAGGATGCAGTATTTACTTGTGATCTTTTTGGCGTTTACTTCCTTATAGTCTGCGCTTTTGGCGGGCTTGAGGGTTTCAGGCTCCGGTTCCTTTACAGGTTCTTCGGTAACGACAGGTTCAGGTTCGGATGAGCTTTCCTCGGTCTTAGGCTTATCGTCTGTTGTTATTTTAACAGCGTCCATATTAGTTGATTTACCGATACTGCCGTTATCCATAATAACAAGTACAGCTGTGCCGACTGCGAGTATAAGTATAACGAGCAACAGCGCTACGACACCTGCGCCGCCTTTTTCGTTTTTTCTTAAAAGCTTCATAAGTCATTCTCCTTTATTTTTCCAAGCTCTATAGCTTTTTCATATGAAAGTACCGCCCCGTGGCAATACTGCAATATATCACGTCTTGTAACTATACCGCTGAAAACGTTCCTGTCGTCGATAACGGGGACGAAATTCTGTTCCATAGCGATAAGTATAAGTTCATCTATCCCCGAGGTTATATAGACCGGTTTATTCTTTATCCTTATTTCAACATCAGTCACGGGGACTTTTTCAAGTTCTTTAAGGTCAGGCACCCCGTGGGAAATGATATACCTGAGTATATCGCCTTCGTTTATTGTATTGACATACTCGCCTTTCCTGTTTATAACAGGAATAGCCGTATAGCCGTGATTTTTCAGGCGTTCGAGCACCTGCCTGACGGAATTATCGGTATAGACATAATCGAGCAGTGCCTTTGGTTTGAGAAGTCTAAGTATATTCACTTTTTAGCATCCTCCCCGCCTGTGTCAGTGCCGTATCTGTATACAAGCCCAAGGAAATCGCTGTAGCTTATCTTTTTAAAGCTCTCTCTGCTAAGGCCGTTTGACGTGAGCATCTGATCGGTTATGCCGAGCCTTGTGCAGAAGTCAGTACAGTAGGTCTGTCTGTCTGTCTGTGAGAAAGCGGAAAAATCCGTCATTGTTGCGGCAAATGTCGGGCTGAATATATTTTCGTCACCTACAGAGGAGAGAAATTCCGTCATGGTCCTTGTTTCGACGATATCGTCAAAACCCTCCATATAATAAGTTGTGGTATACCTGAGAAGTGCACCTTTATCGTTAAAATAGAAATCATATATAGTGATATAGGTATCCCCCATATAGGTATATTCCTCGACACTTTCGCCCTCCTGCGGGGCGGCGTGAGAATTTGTCTGCGGAAGATTTTCCTTGACGATACTTTCTATAACATCGGGCAGTACACTTCCTTCGTCGGTATATGAATAGGTATAGTAATCAAATTCATACACCTTTGTTCCGTCGGACAGAAAGCCGCGCTTACCGAGAGAAGTTGTCTGTGCCTGGTAGAGTTTATTGCCGCTTTTATAACGTTCTATAGTTATTTTTTCATCATTTTCGGTTGATGTGAGTGTGCATTTATATGTATATTTATTGCCTGAAAGAATTTCATAAGCCTTTTGCAGAAAAGGCCCGATATTATTCACCTGCTGCACCGGTGCATCGGCAGCGGAACTGTCGTCGATCTCAACAGGCGGTTTGACTGTTGCTTTTGACGAAGTCTGCTCAGACGAGGAAGCGCCCTTCCCGCCGCAGCCCGTCAGCAGACAGACCGAAAGCCCCGTCGCACACATAAGTGCCATGCAGCGTTTAAATTCATAACCCATTCAAGTTATCCTTTCATACGAGGATCGGGCGCAATGCCCATATCTGTTTTTTCCGCGTATTCTCCATTCATTTATACAAATACAATTATACAATATTTAGTACAGCTTGTCAAGCGTTAGTGAAAAATAAATCAGAAGCAGAAAAGAAATTTCTACCTCTGACCATAGTATTTCAGAACAAGCCGCTTATATTGCCGGACTTATCGCAGTCGATATTAAATGCAGCAGGTGCTTTAGGAAGCCCCGGCATTGTCATTATATCGCCTGTATACACAACTATAAAGCCTGCACCCGAGGAAAGCTTCATATCGCGCACTGTTATCCTGAAATTCTCGGGCTTACCGAGTTTAGTGGGATCATCGCTGAGCGAATACTGTGTTTTTGCAACGCATATAGGAATATCGGCCTTGCCGAGAGCCTCTATTTCCTTTAGTGCCTTTTCAGCCTGTGCGGTATAAACGACACCGTCTGCCCTGTATATTTCACGGGCGAGAGTTTCTATCTTTTCCTTAACGGGGAGTTTTCCGTCATAGAGGGGTTTATAATCCGAAGGCTTGCTCTCTATTGTGGAAACGACCTTCCGGGCGAGGTCTATACCGCCCTCTCCGCCTTTAGCGAAGATCTCTGCAAGGGAAACCTCCACGCCCATTTCACCGCATACTTTCTTTACAACAGCGATCTCGGCTTCAGTATCCGATGCAAAGCGGTTGATGGCAACAACAACGGGCACGCCGAACTTCTGCATATTTTCTATATGTGTTTTCAGATTGACGATACCCTTTTCAAGTGCTTCGACGTTTTCAGCTGTAAGTTCTGTCTTAGGGACGCCGCCGTTATATTTAAGTGCCCTGATAGTTGCCACGAGCACGACGCAGGAGGGGTTTAAGCCTGCAAAGCGGCATTTTATATCAAAGAACTTTTCAGCACCCAGGTCAGAGCCGAAGCCGGCTTCAGTGATAACGTAATCTGCAAGTTTAAGAGCAAGCTTTGTTGCCCTTACCGAGTTACAGCCATGTGCGATATTTGCAAACGGCCCGCCGTGGATAAGTGCGGGGTTATTTTCAAGTGTCTGCACAAGGTTAGGTTTAAGTGCATCACGCAGCAGCGCCGTCATAGCGCCGCAGCAGCCGAGGTCTTTGGCATAGACAGGTCTGTTATCAAAAGTATATGCCACAAGTATACGTTCAAGCCTTGCTTTAAGGTCTTCAAGGTCAGAAGCAAGACAGAGTATAGCCATTATCTCGGAAGCAACGGTTATCTGGAAGCCGTCCTCACGGGGGATACCGTTCACTTTAGAGCCAAGACCGACTATGACCTGACGAAGTGCTCTGTCGTTCATATCAAGGCATCTTTTGAACATTATACGCCTCTGGTCGATATTAAGCGGGTTGCCCTGATGCAGAGAGTTATCAAGCATTGCACAAAGCAGATTATTAGCCGCCGTGATAGCGTGCATATCGCCTGTAAAGTGGAGATTTATATCCTCCATAGGGACTACCTGTGCATAGCCGCCACCCGCAGCGCCGCCCTTTATACCGAAAACAGGCCCGAGCGAAGGTTCACGAAGTGCCAGAATAGCCTTTTTGCCTATCTTTGACATACTCTCCTCAAGACCTACAGAGATAGTGGTCTTACCCTCGCCTGCGGGGGTTGGGTTGATAGCGGTAACAAGAATAAGTTTACCGTCGGGTTTATCGGCAGTTTTTGCATAAAGGCTTTCCGAAAGCTTTGCCTTATAGTGGCCGTAGGGCTCGTAATCATCCTCCGAGATGCCCAGGTTTGCGGCGATCTCGCCTATTTTTTTCATTTTTGCCTGTGATGCGATCTCAATGTCACTTAACATAATATCCCGCTCCTTTTAGATGTAAGATATAAGAGGTAAGAGCCAAGATACTCCTACCTGTTTTGCAAAACAAATTTCCAATCTATATTATACCACACATTTACTTTAAGGTCAATTATAAAATGTGACAAATAGCTGAAAATAAATGGGATATTATATAAAGCAGCACCCCACATATGAATCAAGGGGCGTTAAGGGTTATTCTGTTAAGGCGACTGCCGAATGGATCAGCCGGTCTTCTTCGGGGAATACACGGAAACCGATGGTCCTTGCCCGGAATCTGCCCCTGCTGTCAAGATTCTTTGCTGACATCTGAACAAACTCTAAGCATATATGATATAATTGATTTGTGAGATATGGAGGCAAGGATCGTCAGCCGATTGAAAATGTATGACCGGCGGAGATACAGGTGTCCGAGGCCGGAGGCAGAGAGGAACGAAACTGAGCGCAGAGCCCTGAAAGACAGCAAATCTGAATAACACAAAAAGAGCTATCTGGTTCGTAATTGAATCAGATAGCTCTTATCTTTTCAGGCAGAATATTTATAACTGTTGCCAATAATCGCCTTAGCTTTGCACGGCAGGAATTGTTGCCAAATCGTTGCCATGATAACGGTTTGATAACGGTTTTTGGCGTGTTTACGCCCTATTTTCGGGGTGGGTATTATTCCCACTCCACCGTTCCCGGTGGTTTGGAGGTGATGTCGTAGACTACTCTGTTTACGTGGTCGACTTCATTTGTAAGTCTGTTGGAGATACGGGCTAAGATATCATAGGGGATCTTTGCCCAGTCTGCGGTCATAAAGTCATCTGTTGTTACCGCCCTTATTGCAATAAGGTGGTCATATGTACGGTGGTCGCCCATTACGCCCACTGTCTGAACATCGGGCAGGACTGCGAAAAACTGGCTAAGTTCGTTTTCTATCCCGCTTTTCTTTATCTCGTCACGGAACACCGCATCAGCTTCTTGAAGGACCTTTATTTTCTCCTCGGTTATCTCGCCGATGATACGCACGCCAAGCCCGGGGCCCGGGAAAGGCTGGCGCCACACAAGTTCTTTTGGTATACCAAGCTTTTCACCGACACGTCTGACCTCGTCTTTGAAAAGGTCGCCAAGTGGTTCTATTATACCGTCAAATGTGATATCCTCAGGCATTTTCACCTGGTTATGATGTGTCTTTATCGTTGCGGCATCGCCCTTACCGCTTTCTATCCTGTCGGGGTATATAGTACCCTGTGCGAAGAACCCGCCGTCAGCCTGTTTTCTTATTTCGTCCCAGAAGACCTTATAGAATTCTGTTCCGATTGTTTTTCTTTTCTGTTCGGGATCTGTAATGCCTTTTAGCTTACCTATGAACTGTCTGCCGCAGTTTACGCGGACAAAATTCATATCAAAAAGGCTTGTGAAAGTCTTTTCTACGAAATCGCCCTCGTCCTTACGCATTAGTCCCTGGTCAACAAACACACAGGTCAGCTGTTTGCCGACAGCGCGGCTTAAAAGGCCTGCCGCCACTGACGAATCCACACCGCCCGAAAGCCCGAGCACAACTTTTTTATCGCCTATCTTTTCTTTCAGGCTTGCAACAGAACGCTCGATAAAGTCATCCATCACCCAGTCGCCCTTACAGACGCAGATTTCAAAGAGGAAGTTATGCAAAAACTGTTTACCGAACTGAGTATGAGTGACTTCGGGGTGGAACTGAACGGCATAAAGACCTTTCTGTTCATTTTCCATAGAAGCACAGGGGCAGTCTGCCGAGTGAGATGTTATCTCAAACCCCTCGGGAACTTTTGAGATAAAGTCGGTATGGGACATCCACACGATACTTTTTTCATCGATACCTTTAAACAGTCTGCTTGTTTTTTTAGTATTTTCTATTTCGATCTTGCCGTATTCGCTTTTGACACAGCTTTCGACTTTGCCGCCGCACATCCAAGCCATAAGCTGTGCGCCATAGCAGATACCGAGCACAGGCACACCTATTTCAAGTATCTCCTTTTGGTAATGCGGGGAAGCCATATCATACACCGAGTTAGGCCCGCCGGTAAAAATAATGCCCTTATAGCCCGCTGCTTTGATATCATCAAGGGGCGTTTCAAAGCTTTTTATTTCAGCATACACGTTTTCGTCGCGCACACGCCTTGCGATAAGCTGATTATACTGCCCGCCGAAGTCAAGGACAAGTATTTTCTCAAAAGACATAGGCAAATCTCCCTTCAAAAATCAAATCAGCACCCATATGATCAGGTGCTGATATTATTATAGCATATTTCTTTTTAGCTTGCAAGGGGGTTTACAGATTGTTTACATAAAGCCTACTGCAAAAACCTGTTCTTCCCGCAGCTTTTACATACCCTGTCTGAGGCATTGTTTCTTGTCCCGCAGAACACGCACGCCCAGGGCTCGGTGCTTTGATATTGCAGGTATGAAGCGGTCGATGCATTATTATTCTGTGTATTATCCTGTGCGGCGTTTGAATAGCCGCCGTTTATCATTCTTCCGCGTTTATGTCCGCACTGCACGCAGTTTATATCTTCGGCTTTATTCATGATCCCGCAGTACAGGCACTTCCACGGGGCATTTGCCGGTGCTTGCTTTGGTGTATCATTTGTATTTTCCTTTGGCTTTGAATTCTGTATCATCATAGACATTGAGAATTCATTCATACTTTTAGAAAGCTTCCTTACCGCATTAACAAGAGAAAGCAGCACAAGTACATTAAGCATAAGAAATACAGGCACACCGACATAGAAAAGCATGCCTATCTTTTCACTCAGACGGAAAAATTCTTCTACCATAATTTCACCCCTGTCAGAAGTATCTGCCCTTGACTTGTTCGATATCCGTACTATATACAGAATAGTTTGTCGCCCAGAGTTCCTGCATAAGACGTTTGCCGTTTTTCTTTATAAATCTTACAGCGCCGTGTTTGGTGCGGGTAAGGGCGAGCACTTCGTCCTGAAGCTTTTCCCACTTCATTGTGACAGCCCATCTTTTGCCTATCTTTTCTATTTCAAAATCAAGCAGCTGATATTTATTATAGCCTATTCTCTTGACCTTTGCCATAAGATCACGCCCTTTCATAAATCTATTAAATTATAACACATAAGTATTCAAATGTCAACATATGTATTCAAACAAATGTTTTTTTAAAAGCAGGTCGATGCATATTTAAACACATAAGTGTTCATAATAATACATATGTATTCAAATTTGGTGGTAAAATAGTGTATCATATACACAGAGGTGATGCCCATGTTTTACCCCATGCTTGATCCGAAGATCGTCGGGGAGGCAATTGCTGAGGCAAGGCGGGAGAAAAATCTCTCGCAGGAGGTTTTAAGCGGGCTTGCAGGGATAGGAAGAACACATTTAAGCGCTATCGAGCGCGGAGAGCGCAAGCCGACACTTGAAACGCTCTACCGCATAGCTGCCGCACTTGACATAAAGATGAGCGACATTATACTAAAGCTCGAAAAACGCCTGTGATTTAATAATACCACAAAACCTGTAAGACCGCCACGAACCATTAGTTGACGCACAAGTCAACCAGCGGTTGAAAAATGCAAAAAAGCACTTACACATTCAGTGTGCAAGTGCTTTTTATGTTTATTATCTCTGTCAGCCGTCTATTACTACAAGTACAGCTATCTCGCCGTTTGCGTCGGTATTTGCAAAAACCGTCCTGCCGCCGTCGGCAATGCTTATAAAGCAGCTGTCGGGTGTGCCGTCGGTAAGGGAAGCCTTATCGAGCGAAAGCTTCCTTGCAAGTTCGTCTATCTCACCCTTATCGTCCACGCCGATGACCTCGCCGTATTTTTCGGTAACGGCTTCAAATATTACCCAGCGGAGCAGCTGTGAAAGCTTCTGGTTTACAGAAAAGTCAAGTGACCTGCCTGCAAGTGTACCTAAATAGACATCGGGATCATCACTGCCCATATCCTTACTGAAAATGCAGGCGAGCCTTTCGCCAGATGTACCTATGATATAAGCGGTATCCTCACCTTCAAGCCGGGATATATAATCAGGGGAGAACACCCTGCTCTTAGCGCCGATATCAAAACCGCCGCAGTCAAGGTAAACAGCCCTGAGTTCATCAGGGAAGCTTATGCAAAGCTTTTGTTCAGCCGCTGCCACATCACCCGGTGTCAAGGCTTTACCGCCGCAAAAGCGCTTAGCCGCATCATTTGCCGAAATATTATATACCGCCATTATTATCCGCCCCTTTTATGTTTTTTATAATTATAGCATTACTTTTGCGTTATGTCAAGAATAGCAGGGCAAGTTGACACTTGATTAAATTTGTGATATAATTTTAAAAAATCAAGTTCTTTTTATGTGATGTTAATAGGAGTTTGTGGGGCAAGGCAACGGATTTAAAATACAGTTTTGGGTAAAATGCATATGCGAAGGGGGTTTGGGGGGCGACCGCAAAGCCCCCCAATACTGCCTTGCCCCACAAACTCCTATTTATCGCAGGAACACTTTTATAAAAAGTAAGAAAATCAAAAAGGAGATAATTAATATGAAAAAGCTGATCGCAGGGTTGTGTTGTGCTTCACTTTTATTCGGTGCAGCGGCACAGCTGCCGCAAGGGTATACCGATTCGGGCATCTATGCAGCGGCGGCAGAATACACATATCAAAATTTTAAATACGAGCTGCTTTCGGACGGGACAGCTGCGATCACGGGATACACAGGTTCGCTTAGCAAGCTGCAGATACCCTCGGCTTTAAACGGCAAAAAGGTGACAAGGATAGCAGACAGTGCGTTTTCGGGGAACGAAAAGCTAACAAGTGTGACTATACCGAGTGGTATACGAAGCATTGGCGGCAATGCTTTTGAAAACTGCGTTGATCTTGCTGATATTACTATATCAATGGGCGTAACAGGTATAGGCGATTACGCATTTGGGGGCTGTGAAAGCATTAAAAGCATAGCGATACCGAACAGTGTCCTTGATATGGGCGACTTTACTTTTTGGGGCTGTTCGGGGCTTAAGGAGATAGTCCTGTCAAAAAGCCTTACGGAGATAGGGGATCACTTATTTGCTTACTGTAGGAAATTAAAGACGATAACCATACCCGACGGTGTTGAGAGTATCGGTTCGGGGGCATTTATGGAATGTTCCGAGCTTGAAAGCGTTGATATTCCCGATTCGCTTACGACGATACTATCAAATTCTTTTGCAAGCTGCAAAGCGCTTAAAAGCATAACGATACCCGCAAAATGCACGAATGTATTCTTGGAAAACCATATTTTTGACGACTGTGACAGCCTTGCCGAGATAAATGTAGCAAGAGGGAACAGCAAGTACACATCGATCGGGGGTGCTGTTTACACGATAGACAGAAAGACATTGGTGGTTTTCCCGACGGGCAAAGAGAGTGCGGCACTGCCAAGCGGCGTGACCACCATTGGCAATAACGCATTTTACTCAAACAAGGCGCTTAACAGCGTGACTATGCCTGAAAGTGTAACAAGCATCGGCAAGGAAGCGTTTTTGGGGTGTACAGGGCTTGAAAGTATAACTATCGGTTCGGGTGTAAAGACAATTGGGGAGGAAGCTTTTGTAAACTGTTCCTCTTTAAAGACGATAACTATTCCCAAAAGCGTGACCATGATAAAATCAAAGGGTGTGGGGTATGACGCAGACTTTCTGACATACACAAAGAATGATGACATTATAATACGCGGTTACAAGAGCACTATCGCGCAGCAGTATGCAAAAAACACAGGGATCACATTTATTGATATTGATGCAGCGAAAAAGGGTGATGTGAACTTTGACGGCGCTGTAGGAATGGCAGACCTTACAAGGCTTCAGCAATACCTTGCGCAGTGGGACGTAAAGGCAGACCTTGATGCTGCCGAGGTCACAGGGGACAATAAGCTGACAATGGCAGACCTTACAAGATTACAGCAATACCTTGCAAATTGGGACGTAAAGCTTGGATAAAAAAGCCACCTCTAAGGGTGGCGGGTTTAAAGAAGCTTATGTGTTTTATCGGGGGAAACCCTTTTGAAGAAAGGTTCTCCCCCGAACCCCCTTCCAAAGACTTCTAATTTAATTACCCCTAAAGGGCATATGCCCTTTAGGGGTAATTAGGTCAAAAGTTTTAGGAAAGGGGCCTGTAGAACACGTAAGCCCTTTTAAGCCCGCCACCCATAGAGGTGGCTTTTTTATATCATATGAAGCTTATCAGACGCTTGAATGGCTCTTAACGTACTCAACTACTTCATCAACTGTTGTGAACGCAAGGCTTACGCAGGTATCTGCACAGCCATAGTAGATCGCGATCCTGCCGGTATCTGCGTCGCAGAGTGTAGCACAGGGGAAGGTAACGTTCTGAACGTCGCCGACTGTTTCGTAGATCTCACGGGGGTTGATAAGGTATTCAGCGCAGCGGTACTTGACCTTCCAGGGCTCGTTTATATCAAGTATGCAGGCGGAGAAGCTGTATACAAAGCCGTTGCAGCTCTCTAATACGCCGTGGTAGAAGCACAGCCAGCCTTCACTTGTTTCGATCGGGATCGGGCCTGCGCCTATCTTCTTGGATTCCCATGCCTTGAGGGGCCCCATAACGTGTCTGTGCTCGCCCCAGTATTTCATATCAGGCGACTGTGAGAGGTACATATCACCGAAAGGTGTATGGCCTGAGTCGGAAGGACGAGAGAACATTACATACTTGCCGTTTATCTTTCTTGGGAAAAGAACGCCGTTTCTGTTAAAGGGAAGGAATGCATTCTCACACTGATAGAATGTCTTGAAATCGAAGGTATAGCCAACGCCGATAGTAGGCTTCCAGCCATAGGCGTTGCACCATGTTACCCAGTATCTGTCTTCAATGAAGCATACTCTCGGATCATAGCCGTAGCCCCACTGGTTTACATCTTCTGTTGACTTGTCAGCCTGCTCGAAAACTATTCTGTCCTCGCTGATGTTCCAGTGGATAGCATCATCAGAGAAGCCTACGTGAAGCTCCATATTCCTCTGCTTGTCGTCAACTCTGAAAACGCCTGCGAATTTGCCGTTAAAGGGAACCACAGCGCTGTTGAAGATAGAGTTGGACATTTTGAGCTGGTTTCTGGGGATAATAGGGTTAGCATCATACCTCCAGATGACATCATCACAGCCTGCGGGCTTTTCCTGCCAGGGCATATTCGGGATAGACTGACCGTTGATTACCTTTACGTTCATTTTAACTCCGCCTTTCATATAAAAATTCAAATTATTTACAAGACCAAAATCTCTATCTATATTAAAACACATTTTTTAAAATATTTCAAGCCCCCCTGTGCCTATGAAAACGATTAAAAAAATGATGTAAACGTATACTTCAAAAGTTTAACATTTTGTTCACAACTAAAAGGGCATAAAAAACCCGCAGAGTTGACTCTCTGCGGGTAAAACCTATCTGTGTGATCTGAAAATAAGTATCGGTTCAAAGCCGTTTCTGCCGCGTTTAAGCCTTACTGCCCGTATAAGCGAAAGAAGCGTATCGGCAAACAGCACTGCTGTAAAGCCCAGCATAAATATAAGCCCGACGTTTATCATTAACGAGTCGATAGCCGTTTCAAGGCGGGGCTCGATAATATGTATCATAAGTATACCGCTTATACCGAACAGCAGAGTATTCCTAAGGCAGATAAGCCCCCTGAAATTAAAGCGCATATGCGAATAATCCCACCAGCGGGCGTTAAACGCCTTTTCAAGCCCTGTGCCGACGAGCAGCTCAACAAAAGTACATATGACCATTGAGCCTAAGAACAGCCCCACATAATTATCGCGCATATCCTTAAAGAGTATATTCATCAGCAGCATACCCACGCCGTAGATCGGGCAGAAAGGGATATGCAGAAACCCGCGGTTCTGAAGCTGCCTGGTTTCTATCAGCATATCGACAACTTCGATAACCCAGCCGACGACACTCCAGAAACAGAATATACAAAACATCTGATAAAGGCTGTACCCCACATAAGGAAGATCCGTCAGAACACGCTGAAAATAAGTGTCTATCATAATCGTTCCCTCGATATTCTACATTTGATGATCATCTATCTATCTATTTATAAGTAAATAATAGCAGAGTGCAAAGATTTTGTCAATGCTTTCGGCATTTTTTGCACAAACAAGACAAATTTCGGTCAAAAAAATGATATATTTTCACATTTTATCACATATTCTTTTATATTTACCGGGCATACTGTTCAAATATCCTGTAGTATTGCAGATATCTGTATTTTTCCATAGCCTCGGTATCCTTATCTGCTGAATCCTCACGCTTATGCCATACCTTATCGCCGTCAACATAGCCGAAGCTTGTGACTACAGGGAGGTCAGGCCTCAGACTTTCAAGGAAGTTCTGATAATCGCTCTTAGGCAGGCCGCAGACATCCATTAGTTCGTTGCTCAGGTAGTTTAAGCTTATCAGGTTTTCCTCCCTGTCCTCGATATCATAATTTGCCCAGATAAAGAAAGGCGTCTGGTGGCTCTTACAGAATTCATCAACAGGCAGGTCGTTTAAATTCTTTCCGAGCATATCGTCATAGAAGCCGCCTATATGCGGGTAATGGTCGCCGAAGAACACGATAACGACATCTTCGTCGACATTTTTGAAGTAATCTATAAGGTTTCCCACTGCCTTATCTGCTTCGTAGATCGAGTTTAAATATATCTGTGCCTGTTCGTTATCGGGCTTTGTTATGTCAACAGGTTCGTGGTCACTTTTTTCCTCGGAATTATAGGGAGCGTGGTTTTGCATGGTAGTTACCCACACAAACATACTTTCGTCCTTCGGCTTATTCTTAAATTCCCGTTCGACTCTCCTGTAAACGGAATCGTCGGAGATATTGCCGTTTATATACTCAACGTTGGTAAGCCCCACATTATCTTTGAAATAAGCTTTATCAAAGCCGAAGTGCTTATATGCGCTTTCTATCTTCCACAGCCCGCGCCTGCAGCAGGTAAGGGCAACTGTATTATAGTCAAGTGAATTGAGGTGGCTCACAAGGCTGTCCATATCGTTATTCATATACTGTGTGAAAGTAGCGCTGCCTGAGGGCAGGAAATACATGGAGTTGCCGGTTAAAAATTCAAATTCACTGTTACAGGTATATCCGCCGTATGGTGAAACGGTAACATAGCCCTTTATACAGTTATCAAGCGAACGGATATTGGGCATATAATCCATATTGACATCAATATCGCCGAGGTGTTCGATATCAGCGAAGCTTTCGTTGAGTATTGCGATTATCGTGGGTGAGCGTTTCTTTGTCTTGTCAGCCTGTTCAAACTCCGCAAGGCGTGAAGCGGCTTCGTCCTTATCAAAGCCCTCTGGTATGACAACATGGTTTTTGAGCACGTCATAATAGAAAGCCAGAAGCCCGCCTACGTCCTGATAGGTATCGGTATCCTCGCCCATTGAGAAATTGAAAAGCACTATCCTGTTATTGAGCCCATAGCTGTACACAGCTTCCGCCGAGAAATAGAAGCCCACACACATACAGGCAAGCACGCCTGCGCCGACAGAGCGATATTTAAGCGGCTTTTTAAGCTCACTGAGCCTGAATGTCCATATACACACAAGCATCAGTACGGAGTCGATAAGTGCAAAGAGCACGATAAAAGAGAAGGTGAATTTATACTCGTCGCTTATTTCCATAGCGCTTGTAAGGTTTGCTATATCCGATGCCCTGATAGGGCCGCCGCGGAATATAACGATATAATACTGCATCACAGCATAAAATGCATAGAAAAGGGTAAAGATCGTCAGAAGTATCCTTGTGATGACCTTACGCTTTGTAAACGCAACACTCAGAAAATAAAAGATAAAATAAAGCAGTATGCCGACTAATATATTCGGGAAATACGGTTTTATGAACCGACGCATATGCAGGCCGTTTTTTGCAAGATCGGTAGGAATGATATATAGGCAGAATTCATTCACAAAGTAGAAGTTTGCCGCAAGGAGCCCCGCAAAGAAGTATCTGTTTATATATATGCCCTTGCTTTTTTTTATGCCCCACCCGCAAACACCGAGTGAAAGCACACCGGACACAAGGCACACCACAGCGACAGCTGTGAACTTGCCGTCGTTTACCTTTGCAAATTCAGCGAACCCGGCTGATGCGAGCAGGAATATAAACGCCCCCAGCGCACCCCAGAGGAACCTGAATGATGATATAAGCCCGGGCAGTTTTTCATTTTCTTTTATCTCTGTCTGAGCTGCAGGGACGGCATCTGTGGTTTCTAAATCTGTTTTGTTTTCGTTTTCTGTATTTTCCATTGATTTCTCCTCCTTTTTAAGGCAATACCGCACAGATTTTGTGCGGTATTGTTTTAATTGTTCTCTACATAGTTTTACAGGATATATTATACTATTATTCCCTTGTTTTTTCAAGCAAATGGCACAAAGACTGTCGTTTTTGACAAATTGGGCGGGGATTTATCATTGTTTTTGGTTTTTACAGCAAAACAAATCCTGACACCGCATGGTTTGCACGGTGTCAGGACGTTTTTATTCTGTATCATCTTTTTTCCTGCATTTTTTGCTGCATCCTGCACAGCCGCAGCCGCACCCGCCGTTTTTAGCGTTTGACACTGTCTTTTTTACAGCCAGTATCACTATCACGGCTATTACAGCAATAAGGATCACATCTGCCGTATTCATAACTTCACCTCTGCTATATCACAAGATGGACAACGAACGCTGCCGCCCACGCGACCACGCACTGCCACAGGACTACACCCACAGCCCATTTTTTGCCGAGTTCACGCCCGACAGCCGCTATTGCAGCGACACACGGTGTATACAGAAGCGAGAACACGAGCAGGCTTGCTGCCGAGGAGGTTACCATAGCCGCGGTAACGCCGCCTGCATAAAGCACTTTAAGGGTGGATACCACGCTTTCCTTTGCCATAAAGCCGCAGACAAGGGCTACAAGAATACGCCAGTCACCAAGACCAGCAGGCTTCATTACGGGGACAAACACGCCTGCTATCTTTGCGAGAATGCTCTGTTCGGCGTCAGGTACCATATTAAGGTGCATATCAAAGCTCTTTAAGAACCATACGGCAATAGTTGCGATAAGTATAACTGAAAATGCCCTTTGAAGGAAATCCTTTGCCTTTTCCCACAAAAGCTGTGTGACATTTCTTGCTGTAGGAAGGCGGTAGTTGGGAAGTTCCATAACAAACGGGACAGCCTCGCCGCGGAACATTGTGCCTTTATAAAGGAATGCCGCAAGAATACCGACAATTATGCCGAGAAGGTAAAGCCCGACCATTATAAGCCCCCCGCGCCCGGGGAAGAACGCATTTACAAAAAACGCATATATCGGAAGCTTTGCCGTACAGGACATAAACGGGGTGAGGAGTATTGTCATTTTTCTGTCACGCTCACTGGGGAGGGTGCGTGTTGCCATTACTGCGGGCACAGAGCAGCCGAAGCCGATAAGCAGCGGCACTATACTCCTGCCCGAAAGACCTATCTTCCTGAGCAGCTTGTCCATAAAGAAGGCCACCCTTGCTATATAGCCGCTGTCTTCAAGTATTGACAGGAAGAAAAACAGCGTTACTATTATAGGCAGAAAGCTTAAAACGCTGCCGATGCCTTCAAATATACCGTCTATGATAAGGTCATGTATTACTTTATTGACATTTGCGCTTACAAGGGCTTTTTCACATACATCCGTCAGTTTTCCGACGCCCTTTTCAAAAACCTCCTGCAAAAACGCACCTATCACATTGAAGGTGAGGAAGAACACCAGCGCCATTATCCCGATAAACGAGGGGATAGCGGTATATTTACCTGTCAGTATCTTATCTATCCTGCGGCTTCGCAGGTGTTCGCGGCTCTCTCCCGGCTTGATGACGGTGTCGCTGCACAGCCTTCTTATAAAGGCAAAGCGCATATCCGCAATGGCGGCACTGCGGTCAAGGCCGCGTTCCTTTTCCATCTGCGTAACGATATGTTCCATAGTTTCGATCTCGTTCTGGTCAAGGGAAAGCTTTGCGATGACAAGCGGATCGTCTTCAGTCACCTTGCTGGCAGCAAAGCGAAGCGGCAGGCCGGCGCTTTCGGCGTGGTCTTCTATCAGGTGGGATATACCGTGAAGGCAGCGGTGAACAGCGCCGCCGTTTTCGTCCTTGCCGCAGAAATCCTGACGCCTGGGCTTTTCCTGATAATGTGCGACATGTATGGCGTGGCTGACAAGCTCATCAACGCCTGCGTTTTTGGCTGCCGATATGGGTACAACAGGCACGCCCAGACGTTCCTCCATAATGTTTACATCAATGCTGCCGCCGTTTGCGGAAAGCTCGTCCATCATATTAAGTGCCACCACCATCGGTATATCCATTTCAAGCAGCTGCATGGTAAGGTAGAGGTTGCGCTCGATATTGGTGACATCTACTATATTTATAATGGCGTGTGGTTTTTCATCAAGCACAAAATTACGCGAAACTATCTCCTCACTGCTGTAGGGTGACATTGAGTATATCCCGGGGAGGTCGGTAAGAAGGGTATCGGGGTGGCCTTTGATAGCGCCGTCCTTTCTGTCCACAGTTACCCCCGGGAAGTTGCCCACGTGCTGTTTTGAACCTGTAAGCTTATTAAAGAGCGTTGTTTTGCCGCTGTTCTGGTTGCCGACGAGCGCAAAGCGCATTACCGTCCCTTCGGGGAGCGGTTCACCGTCGCCCTTTGCATGGAAGCGCCCGCCCTCACCAAGACCGGGGTGTTCGGTCTTTTTCTTTTTGGGTGTGTTTTTAACATCAGTGCTTTTATTGTCTGCGGGACAGACTTCTATCTGTGCCGCGTCGTCAAGTCTGAGGGAAAGCTCGTACCCGTGAAGCCTGAGTTCCATAGGATCGCCCATCGGGGCGAATTTGACAAGCGTTACCTCCGTTCCCGGGATAAGCCCCATGTCAAGGAAGTGCTGTCTTAATGCGCCGTCACCGCCGAGTTTTTCTACCCTGACGGTGTCGCCTGTGTTGATTTGTGCAAGTGTCTGCATATATATTCTACTCCTGATGAATTGATTGTATTTTTCTATTCTGGTTATCCCCTGACACACCAAGTTCTGAAAGCCGTAAACCGGTGTTCTTTGCAGTGGGATCAATAAAGCGCAAGGTATTTTGACTTTTCGCCGAGCACCCGTCTGCCCGCAAGGACTATAATTACCGTGATAAAAAGCGCAGCCGCTGCATTTAACGGGAAGAAAAGAAGACTTCCGTAAACGGGTATGAGTTTCAGCGCCCCGAGAACGGGGACATGAACAAAATACACCCCGAAGGATATCATGCCAAGCTTTTCAAGCGGCGTTATTTTCGGGAGTTTTTCTGTCATCACAAGCCTGTATGAAATAATGCACACCGTCAGCGTTGTGAGCATTGCGGAAAGCTTTGCCTGTGTGCCGGGATTTGCGCTTCCAAAATTAAGATAGAGATACCCCTCACACACCTGCAGCGGCAAAGATATCAAAAGCGCCAAAAGAAGTGTCTTATCCCCCGTACCCAGCTTGACAAACCCGTTTGCGAGCAGGAAGCCGAGATAGAAATACGTCACCCACCCGAGGCAGGATATGCCCTTTATAACGCCGAGCCATCCGGGGAGTGAGTACACACCGAGAACGGGCAAAAGCCTTGCAAAGGCTATCTCACAGGGCGAGATAAAAAGCGGCAGAAGTTTAAAACGTGACTTTGCCGCTTTGTCAAAAACGGGGATAAGCAGTGTACATTCGCAGTATACGAATACGTAATACATTATATCAGATGCCTGCCCTGAAAGTGTCAGGCGGATAAATGAAAGGGGGATATCCGCAGGGGTGCGGTAAAGCTTCAGGCAGACAAATACAAATGACCATATAACATACGGTATGCTGACTTTGAGAATACGCTTTTTGATGTGCGGGGCATCACCGCTTGAAAGCATCCCGCTTAAAAACAGGAAAAGCCCCACAGGAAAGTTTATAAACGGCCTTATCCACAGCAGCGCTTCTCCCCCGGGGGCAGTATGGATAAGCACCACAGCTGTAATTGCAATACCGCGAAGCAGGTTTACAGCCGAGCTTTTTTTATCATTTAGCCGCATTATATTTTCCCTTCAGAATAAGCGCCCTTATATCTTCCGCTAAGCCGGCCGCGGGTTCGGGTGCAGGCCGCCCTGTGAAAAAGCCCTGGATAAGGTCAGCCCCGAGGTTTATGACACATTCAAGCTCGTCGGAAGTTTCAACGCCTTCGGCGAGCACCTTCATATTGTTCATATGTGCAAACTCGACGGTGCTTCTGAAAAACAGCTGTTTGTTTGTATCCGACTGTATCGCTGTGATAAGGAAGCGGTCTATCTTTATTATCTGCGGTGAATACCTTAAAAGGTTTACAATATTTGAATGACCTGTGCCATAGTCGTCTATGGCTATGGGTATGCCGCCGTTTCTCAAGGTCTTGAGCTTTGAAAGCTCTTTGTCGCTTACCGAGCTGCCTTCGGTTATCTCAACAACTATCCCGCCAAGTTCGGCAGAAAATTCATCCAGGAAATCATCATAAGCCTTCCCATGCAGGAAATGCCCGGGGATAGAGTTTATAAACACCCGCCTGCCCCTGAACTGTGCACGCTTATTCTTGTATATACGCATTATATTAAACATTGTGGCGTGTTCTACATCACCAAGCCTGTCATACTGCCTTGCGGCTTCTATTACCTGTTCGGGGCTCATATTTACCGAACGGTGCGGCCGCATAAGTGCTTCATAGGCTATGATATCGGCGGTTTTAACATCAACTATAGGCTGGAAGTGGTAATCAAAGAGGTTGTTTTCTATAAGCAGCTCAAATGACTTGTAAACTTCCGACGGGAGTGACGAGTGCTTTACTGCGGGCGCGATATCGGCGCTTAGACGGTTTAAGTACATAGCGTTGCCTGCAAGGCGTGAGAATGACGCAAGTGTGCCCTCCCACCCCGGGAAAAGGTCTGTGCAGCCTGCGTTTACTTCAAGGTAGTATTCCTTGCCGTTCTCTGCGTTATAGTCGCCGAGGTGATTAAAGAAAGTATCGGTGGCGCGGTTTATCTCGGGGGATATCTCGGATGGATCATCAAAGCTGTTGATGACAAGAAATTCATCATCGGAAACCCGCCCGATAAAGGCGTTGTCTTTATTTGACCTGCGAAGAAGCTCTGCCACTGTCTTTACCGATTCTTCGATCTCCTTTATGCCGTAGTTTTCATAGATGTATTTATATTTTGGTATACCGTAGATAGAAATTGTCAGGCACTTATCGTGGTTTGCGGGAACAAGGGATAGTTCCTCAAACCAAGCAGTTGTGCCTTTAAGGTTAGGCAGGCCTGTAAGGTGGTCGGTAAGTGCGGCATTTTTAAGGCCGAGCAGTGTTATACGCTGTCTGTAATAGCGCACTATCGAGTCAAAGCCTATATTAATCGCGGCAAGGGATCTGTTTATATTATGGGAATCTGTAAGTATCCCTGAAGAACTTACAGCATAATAGCCGTAGACTTCCTCACCCGAGTTTATAGCACTGAGCACATAAACGGTATCATCCTGTTCGCTCTCTGCTGCCCAGTGTTCAGGTTCGGGTATCATGTCGGACAGCAAGAAGGTCTTTTCCTTAGGTGTCCAGCTTGCATACTTTGAACAGTAGATTTCAAGGGTGTCGGTAAACACATGGCTTCTGCCGGCGGTGTTCTGCTGCATTACCTGTTCCATAAAGTCTTCATTGAGCGCTATCTGCCCGAATGAAAGTATAAGCGAGGGCAGGAGTGCCTTGAAAGCGGCCATATCCTTTGCTTCGAGAGCCTCACTTAGCCAGCCGAAAACAAATTCATCGTGTGAAAGCGATTCATGCACAAGTGAATACTGCCGCTGCGCTTCCACCCTCGGCTCAGCCCCGTAGTACGGGCACCCGCAGGATTCAGCAAAAACAGGGGCAAACTGGTTATATGTAACATCAGGGACTTGCCTGCCTTCCATCAGCTTTATCACAATGTCAAGTGCAGAACGTGCAAGGGAAGAAAAATCCTCTTTACAGGTGGAAAGCTGCGGCACCATGTATTCGGCTTCACGTATGCCGTCAAAGCCTGTTACGTATACATCTTCGGGAACTTTAAAACCACGGCGTTTAAGGTCTTCACACACAGCTATCGCCATATAATCATTTGCGCAGAATATCGCCTTAGGCGGCCTGCCGCCGCGCTTTTGAAGTATACGCTCCAACGCCTGATATGTGGGGATATTCCAGTATTCGCCGTATTCAACGAGGTCTTTACTGAATTCAAGCCCGCATTCCTCGAGGACTTCTCTATAGCATTCTATTCTTTTTACCGACTGCTCGTCTTCTTCTTTTCTGCCCGCAATGAAAAAGGTGTCACGTGCGCCATGTTCTGTGATAACGTGCCGCATAAGCGCCTTATACCCATCGGCATAATCGTTGAGAATACATGGGCAGCCGCCGCCTTCCCGCTTTAAGAGCAGAACGGGGGTATCATGTGCCTTTGCTTTGTCGATTATATCAAGGTACACCTTATCATCATGGAAGTTTTCCGCCTGAATGATAAGGGCATCTACAAGATCATAATTTATGATGCTGTAAACGGTCTTTGCGCCCATATCATTTGCATCTTTATTATAAAAATCGACAGGGCTGTTGAACACTATAAGCTTTACACCGAGCTTTTTTGTAAGCTGATGAAGTTCCGACAGGAACTCGTTTACACATATCGAGTGTATTCTTGATACACATACCCCTATAACTTTTTTATCAACTATCATAAGAATATATCCCTATCAGCTTTTAAGATGTTTTTTGTTTTCGTACATTAGGCTGTCAGCGCGTTCAAATACGTCTGATACCTTAGTGTCTTTTTCGTCATCAAAGACACTAAGTCCCGAAGCTACTATCGGGCCCGAACCGCTTTCACGGCTTCTTTGCACTTCACTCCTGAATCTGTCCAAAAGCTCGTCACGATTTTCGTAATCGCCGCCCTTGACGACTGCCACAAATTCATCACCGCCTATCCTGAAGACAGGGCTGTGTGCAAACACCCGGCAGATCAGCCGGCAGGCGCTTTTTATGAACTCGTCGCCCGTTTTGTGGCCGAGAGTATCGTTTATCGTTTTAAGTGAATTAAGGTCGCAAATAACAATGCCGAACGGCTCACAGTTCCCGCTGTCGATACGCGCCTGCATGGCCGCTTCAAATTCCTGATATGCGTTCTTATTCCTTACCCCTGTAAGCTCGTCGTTCATAGCCTTTTCGTTGGCGGTCCTGAGAGCGCGCATCTGTTCGTTTTCACGTTTTATCTGGTCATCTATATTTGCGAGGCCGATTATAAGGTGACGCTTATCTTCTGCCCATGCAGCGCGCAGGCTTATATACACGGGAACGCTGCCGAGAACAAACCTGTAAGTCCCCGAAAATGTCTTGTTTACCTGCATATGTGCAAGAAAACTCTCTCTGCTTACATCCGCAAGCGCCTTTTCACGGTCTTCACTGAAGACCGTCGTTTCCATTTCGCGGGCTATATCGGTGAAGAAATCCTCACCGCTTGCCTTCAGGCTGAGTGCGTGGTACTGGTTTGAAGGGCTGTACTGCGAATACTTGTTTGTCTTTGAATCCACATAATAAATGGAATCATATCTGTCTGCGAGGGTGGAGGCTATCTGGCTGTAGGTGATGCTTTTTGCCTGCATTTCCCTGAGTTCCTGCTCGGTCGTCATTTCCTCCGTTATATTCTCAACGCAGAACATGGCGTGCTTTTTATCCTTTGTCAGCATCACACTCAGCCTTGCGTAAGATGTCGTTTTATCGTCAACTATTATCCTGTATTTTGTACTTTGTGTCTTTACTTTTTTAAGCATAGCGGTCATTGTCTGCTTATCAAAAAACGGCGCAAGAAGTTTCTGGTCGTCCTTATGTATAAGCCTTATCATGTTCTTCATTGATTCCTTAAAGAAATCATTGCCCTTTTCCGGCACTTCAAGCACTCTGTAGAGGTCTGTTGATGAAAACTCAACATATGCGCTGCTTTCAAGGTCCACGTAGTATATCGTATCATAATGCTCGGCAAGGCTTCTGGCTATCTGGTCAAAGGTCTCACGTTCCTGTTCAAGCCTTTTTGCTTCAAGTTTTATCTGCATATCCCTGTCGATATTTGTGACACCGAGAATAAAATAATCATCATTCTCGCTTATTCCCCTGATAAGTTTAAGCTCGTGATAAACAGGCTTACCGTCAATAAGCAGGCGGTAGGTTATGCTTTTCATCATACCGTTTTTCATTTCGGATATAAGCTTATCCTTCTGCATTTTCTGCAAAAAAGCGTGGATATCATCAGGGTATACAGAAACGGCGGCATCCCGCGCGACGTTTTCAAAGAAATCCTGCCCTTCCTGCTGAGCGCTCAGGGAAAAGGAATTCTGGTCGATCGAATACCACATATATTCATTTGTTACTGCATTTACATAGTAAACGCTTGTGTAATCACAAAGCAGTGCGTTAGCGATCCTGTCAAAAATAAGCTCCTTGTCAGCCATTGTATACAAGCCCCCCGGAAGTTATAATTATCCATTTTATTTTATTATACCAAATTTTGAGTATTATTTCAAGTGCTGTGAAGCATATTGGTCATTATTAATAATACCTGCTGCTTTGGTTTGGTCATATTGTAAATACACAAACTTGCCGTCTGTGCGGGGGCGGGATTTATGCACTAATGCTTATTCAAACGTTTTCTTAATAAAACGGTTGAATATTTTCACATTTCTTTTTACAAAGAACTTTTCCAACCCCCCTTTACAAGCGCACTTTTCGGTGCTATAATACCTAATCGGACGATTGAAAAAAGGTGTGATAGATATGAAAAAGACATCTGTTAATATGACAGAGGGCAGCATTTTAAAAAACCTGCTGTTTTTTGCGATACCCGTACTTATCGGGAATGTTTTCCAACAGCTTTATAATGTGGCGGATACAGCCATAATCGGCAATGTACTGGGTGACAAGGCACTTGCATCAGTCGGTGCGGCGGCGCCTGTATACGGGCTGATGATAGGCCTTGCAGGAGGGCTTACAAACGGCTTTGCGGTCATCATAGCACGCTTTTTCGGTGCGGACAATGAAAGGGGACTGCGCCGGGCTGTGTGCCTTACATATATCCTTTCGGGGATAATAGCGCTTGTTCTGAGTGTTTCGGGGCTAATAGCGCTTCACCCGCTTATGCTTTCCCTGCATACCCCGAGGGAGATACTCGCCGATACCGAAAGCTATCTCAGAATAATAATACTCTTTTCCTTTATAACTATTGCCTACAATATGCTTGCGGGCATGATGCGTGCACTCGGCAACAGCAAAGCGCCGCTTTACTTCCTTGTGGCAGCTTCGTTTGTGAATATCGGGCTTGACCTTCTGTTTGTAAAGGTGTTTGATATGGGCGTTGCAGGTGCAGCGTATGCAACGGTGATATCACAGCTTGTATCGGTGATGCTGTGCTTTGCATATATGCTGAGGAAGTGCGGTATCCTTGTATTTTCCCGCAAAGACCTGCATTTTGACAAAGCCCTTTTGTCCGAGCTTTTAAGCACAGGGCTTTCAATGGGGCTTATGTATGCGATAGTATCTGTGGGTTCGGTAATACTACAGGGGGCTGTAAACTCCTTTGGCACAGCTACTATTACCGCCCACACTGCCGCAAGGAAGATAGACGATATCTTTATGCTTTCAATGGGCACTATCGCTATGGCATCTTCAACCTTTGCAAGCCAGAACTTCGGCGCGGGCAAGCTTGAACGTGTGGCAAAGGGCATCAGATGCGGTGTGCTTATGTCATTTGCGTGGAGTGCCTTTGCACTGCTTTGTGCATTGATCTTCCGTGTGCCGCTTATACGTGCACTCACCGGCAGCAGCGACAGCGAGGTCATCAGCCTTGCATCAAAGTATATAATCATAAACATTTCATTTTTCTTTGTGCTCGGAATACTTCTTGTGTTAAGAAGCAGCCTTCAGGGGGTGGGCAGGAAGATAGTCCCCGTAAGCGGCAGCGCGGTGGAGTTTCTTCTGAAGGTATTCGGCGCTTCCTTCCTTGCGCCGAAGCTTGGCTACTTCGGCATATGTATACTTGAACCTGTTATCTGGACAGTCTGTGCGGTAATAGTTCTGCTTGACCTCAGGGCGTTTATGAGATCACAGAAAAACCCGCGGTCTTCCTCTTGCCAATCAGCTAAAAATGTGGTACAATCATATTGAACCTGATTGTTTACATAAGGAGGAATCGGAACTATGGATAATTTTAACTTTTACAGCCCCACAGAATTTGTATTCGGTAAAGACCGTGAAACCGAATGCGGCAAGTATGTCAAAAAGTACGGCGGAAAAAAGGTGCTCGTGCACTTCGGCGGCGGTTCGGCGGAAAAGTCGGGGCTTCTTGCAAAGGTAAGAAAGTCGCTTGAACAGGCAGGCGTTTCCTATACAGAGCTTGGCGGCGTTCAGCCAAACCCCCGTGATACCCTTGTATATAAGGGCATTGAGCTTTGCAGGAGTGAAGGCGTTGACTTTATCCTTGCAGTCGGCGGCGGCTCGGTAATAGATTCCGCCAAAGCTATAGCTGCGGGTACACTTTATGAAGGCGATTTCTGGGATTTTTACTGCGGCACGCCGATCGAAAAGGCTTTGCCGATAGGCGTTGTTCTGACGATTGCCGCAGCAGGCAGCGAAGGTTCGGGCAACTCGGTAATCACAAAAGAGGACGGGCTTTTAAAACGAGGAACGGGTTCGGACCTTCTTCGTTCACGCTTTTCTATACTTGATCCTGCACTTACACAGACACTTCCCGCATACCAGACAGCCTGCGGCGCCACCGATATAATGGCACACGTTTTTGAAAGATACTTCACAAACACCAAAGAGGTTGAAATAACTGACAGGCTTTGCGAAGCTGTACTGCTTACTATGGTAAAAGAGGTGCCGCGTGTTATAAAAGATCCCGACAACTACGAAGCCTGCGCAAACATAATGTGGGCGGGAATGGTGGCGCATAATAACATAGTAGGCGTAGGCAGGCAGCAGGACTGGAACAGCCACGGCATGGAGCATGAACTTTCAGCACTTTACGACTGTGCACACGGCGCAGGGCTTGCAGTTATTATGCCTGCATGGATGGAATATGTAAGAAGCCACAATGTTATGCGTTTTTGCCAGATGGCAACAAGGGTGTTCGGCTGTCAGATGGATTACGAAAACCCCGATGCAACTGCACTTGAAGGGATCTGCTGCTTCAGGCGGTTCCTTAAATCGATAGGTATGCCGATAAACTTTGATGAGCTTGGCGCAAAGGCGGAGGATATCCCCGTCCTTGTTGAAAAGCTCGGCATAGGCGACGGCAGGCGTGCAGGTTTTATGGAACTTGACAGGCAGGACGTCACAAGAATATATGAGATCGCGGTAAAGGCAAAAATATAAATAAGTTAAGCCATGGCACTTCTGCTGAGATACAGCAGAAGTGCCTTTAGCTTTAAGAATAGCAGAATTTTTGTTTTTTGAACATTCCGACGTTTGAAAAGCAGAAAAATTTACCATTGCAAAAAATGCGCCGAAGTGCTATGATTGATTGTAGAAAGAAACCCCGTCCTTTATTTCCGAGGAGGAATGAACTATGAAAAAATTAACACGGCTTATGCTTTGCGCATCACTTTGTACATCAATGCTTCTGACTGCCTGCGGGCAGAATGAAAGTTCGGCTGACTCACAGGCGGCAACTGCCGCAGGGGAAGTATCATCACAGGCAGATGAACGGTCTTCACAGGAAGAATCACAGCCCGACAAGGAGGAGAAGACCTATATGCAGCGCTGCGGGGAACTTCTTGAGGAAAAGCAGACAGACGAGATAATTAAAAAGCGTGACGGCGTCGAATACCCCAGGTTTGAAAAGCACACCTACTATTCAAACACGGCCGGGCGTGATACAAACGTAAATGTCCTGCTGCCTGCGGGGTATTCCGCACAAAAGCAGTACCCTGTACTCTATATCCTTCACGGCTACTGGGATAACGAGGACTGGATGGCAAGGGACGTGGTCCATATAAGCACAATGCTGACAAACCTTGTCGCCGACGGAAAAGCTAAGGAAATGATAGTTGTTTGTCCGTATATTTTCTGCAGCAAAGACCTTGCCTACTGCACAGGAATGGACTATGAAAACACGCTTGCATACGATAATTTCATAAACGACATGATGACAGACCTTATGCCTTATATCGAGAAGAATTTTTCTGTTGCAAAGGGCAGGGAAAACACGGCCATAACAGGCTTTTCAATGGGCGCAAGGGAAGCTTTGTATATAGGCTTTACATACCCTGACAAATTCGGCTATATAGGTTCTGTCTGCACAGCCCCGGGTGTCGTGAACGGCACAGGCAGCCCTTATAACCTTGAAAAGGATCAGTTTACATTTGAGGAGGGCAGCGAGCCTTATCTCCTGCTTTTAAGTGCAGCGAAGAATGACGGCGTTGTGGGCGGGACGCCTGCGACTTACCACAATATGCTTGAAGGCAGCAGCACCGAACACTTATGGCACGAGATATCCGGTACAGGGCATGATGCTTCAAGCGTTACACCGCACCTGTACAACCTTTTCAGAATGGTGTTTATGGACAACTGATAAAGATTTTTCCTCCAATTAAAATATCCCGAAAGCAGCATATGCGCCTTCGGGATATTGTTTTTTGTTCTATTCTTCCATATTCTCCTTTAGCTTTATGTAAGTCTTCATAAGTTCAACAGCGCCGTCAATGCCTGTTTTTGAGGAATTTATGCACAGGTCGTAATTTTTGGCATCGCCCCAGCGCATATCGCTGTAATAGTTGTAGTAGTTGGCACGCCGCTTATCGGTCTTCTTTATGAAATCTTCAAGCTTGTTCTTTTCAATATCATAGCGTGCGGCAATGCGCTGCTTTTTATCGTAAAGGCTGCCTGTTATAAAGATATTTATAACGTCCTTATGCCCCCTGAGAACATAATCCGCACACCTGCCGACTATAACGCATGGGCCTTTTTCGGCAAGCTTCTTTATCGTATCGAACTGGGCTAAGAATATCTTGTGATTAAGCGGCATTTCGGGGTTTATACGCCCGTCCTGCGATATC
This sequence comes from uncultured Ruminococcus sp., assembly GCA_902780505.1. Lineage (GTDB taxonomy): Bacteria > Bacillota > Clostridia > Oscillospirales > Ruminococcaceae > NK3A76. Next base: position 66,938 of record CACZFN010000006.1, read on the forward strand.
GGGTAGTTGCCCATTACAAGATTCATAAGGAAGCTGTTTGTATAGCTTTCATCATGTCTGACAAAAAGTTCCTGACATATGCCCGATTCCTTTGATGCCATTTCAAGCAGTTCCTTATCATAGAAAGGGATGGAAAGTTCCTCACTGAGCTTATGGCCTATCTCTCGTCCGCCGCTTCCGAATTCACGGCTTATGGTTATTATACTTCTTGTGTTTTCTTTCATAGATATCCCCTCTTTCTGCGGGCGGCTGGCACCCTTTACATACAAATGCAAAATATTCCTTTATAGTATTATAACACATTATTTGTGATTTGTATACATATTTTTTGCAAATTATTACACAAATTTTGTGCGCACTTTTTGTGCAGTTCTCGTGTTTTGGTGTCAGGAGGCGGCGCTGTGAGCCTTCTGAGTCCCTACCGGGATACTGACTATATAATCCACAAACCCTTCACGCTCGACTTTTTTTGTATTAGCTTTCACCCCCGAAAGCTGCATTACCCTTACCGCCTTGTTCATGGTGTTTATAAAAAGCCTTACATCTCTTAGTATCGGCGCACGTTTTTTATAGCTCTCTTTCATTTTTTCCTTGCCTGTCATGGCGTTGATATAGCTTTCGGTCTGACTGACATTAAGACCTTTGGCACTGACCTTTGCAATGACAAGAGCACGTTTTTCAGGCGAATCGAGCCGCAGAAGCGCCCTTGCGTGGCGTTCGGTAAGGCCGCCTTTGAGTATGGCTGCACGTTCGTCTGTACCAAGTTTTAAAAGCCTTAGCTTATTTGCAACAGCGGGCTGTGAAAGCCCGAGCCGAAGCGCAGCTTCTTCCTGAGTCATGGAATATTCACGGATAAGGGTTTGTATCGCCTGTGCCTGTTCAAAGAAGTTAAGGTCAGCCCTTTGTATGTTTTCGATAAGCGCATACACGGCAGAGCGTTCGTCCGAGATATCTGTTATGATACACGGCACGCTTTTAAGCCCTGCTATCCTTGCTGCACGCAGACGGCGCTCACCTGATATAAGCTCGTAATACCCGCCCTTGTCCCTGACGGTCAGCGGCTGGATCACACCATCCTGCGAGATGCTTCGGGAGAGCGATATCAGAGCTTCGTTATCAAAGCATTTCCTTGGCTGATTGGGGTTTGGCTTGATCGCCCCGACTGATATTTCCACCACACAGCCTGTTTTTTCCTGTTCAAATCCAAATATTGACATATCCATTGTTTTTCCGAGTAATCCCATTTTCATTTTTAAGACCTCCTTTTTTTACAGTATATCACGGCAAAAAACAGAAATCAGTCGAAACCTATCATACTTAAAGCAGCTGCGCTTTCCGGCTTTTGTTCTTTTTTATTATCACGAGTTCATTTACTTATCATACAATTATCACATTTGCGGGTATAATAGAATATACGGTAAAAAGGCTCTAAATACAGAGGTTTTGATATATGGACGATTTTAACAATAACGGTTTTAACAATAATAATAACGGCGGCTATCAGGGCTATGAAAACGGCTTTTACCATTATAATGGCGCCCAGGGGAATTTCTACGACGGCAGCCGCGGCAATACCTACGGCGGGCAGAATAACACCTACGGTGCACAGAACAACGCCTACGGCAGGCCGGTTTACGGCGGGAATATGGGAAATATGAATGAATATTCCTACCACCCGTCAGATGTCGGCTCAAAAAAGAAAAGCCGGGTTATGCCTGCGGTCATAGCTGTGCTTTGTGTCTGTATAGCAGCGGTCGGTGCTGTAGCGGGGTATAATCTTATTTCGGACGGCGCGGCAGTTGACGAGAGTTCCAGCTCGATAGGCGAACGTGTACATTCAAATAACACGGCTGACAAGGCAAAGACGGCTTCCACTGTTGACAGGTCTGACCTGCCGACGATAGAGCAGCTTTCCACGCCTGATGATGCGCTGAGTATCCCGGAGATAGTTGAACTTGTATCGCCGTCAGTCGTTGGTATATCCTGTGATCCGGGGACGGGCGGACTGTATACGGGCACAGGCATAATTTTAAGCGATGACGGATATGTTATAACAAACGCCCACGTTGTAAGCGCAAGCAGGGACGGGAGCGGCATAAGTGTCATGCTTCACGAAAGCTATTACGACGAGAAAGATGATGAGGCGGCACTTGTTGAGGCCGAGCTTGTCGGGCGTGATACCCAGTCGGACATAGCAGTGCTCAAAATAGACAAGAAAGACCTTAAACCTGCAACCCTCGGAACATCTTCCGAGATAAAGGTGGGGGAGGCTTCTATAGTAATAGGCAACCCGCTCGGCTTTGAACTTAAAGGCTCTGTTACAGCGGGGATAATATCGGCGACCGACAGAACGCTCACCGTTGAGGACAGGACAATGAAGCTTATCCAGACTGATGCCTCTATAAACAACGGCAACTCGGGCGGGCCTTTGATAAATGCCTACGGTCAGGTGATCGGGATAACATCTGTAAAGGTATCTTCGACCTACGGCGAAGGTCTGGGCTTCGCTATCCCGATAGATGAAGCTATACCGATAATAAATGACCTTATGGAATACGGCTATGTAACAGGCAGGCCGACACTTGGCATTTCGGGCAAGAATATCACAGAGGTCTACTCGCAGTATTACGGCGTTCCCGAAGGGTTTTTGATAGCTGATATGACATCAGGCGGACCGGCTGACAACGCGGGGCTTGAAATAGGCGACATAATCGTCGGCATAAACGGCACGACGATAAAGACCGTTGAAGAACTCAACGCGATAAAAGAGAATTTCAAGGCGGGCGATACTGTGACCATCGCATACTACCGCAACGATAAGATAAACAGCGTTGAGCTTGTTCTGGGCGATGCCGCAGTTACCGGCAAGGGCAGCGATACCCAGTCTGAAGATGACGGCTACGGCCGTTATGGCGGCGGTTTCGGCGGGTTTGGTTTCTGAGCCGGAACATGATAATGCTTTTTCCTAATTTTTCATATTCTTTTACTTCCGATACCCCGTCGGCTCGTTTATGAGCCGGCGGGGTTATCCGTTTGCGGGCATAATTTTTTTCCGGGGCGCATACATTGTACTAAGGCATTATGCGTAAAGGGGTGCAGAAAATGGAAACACACAATATTATTCTTGAGGACAGAAAAAAGCTGCATTTAAGCGGTGTGACGGATGTTGACTGCTTTAACGAGTGCGAGATAAGGCTTTACACCGAACTTGGTACGCTTTCGGTAAAGGGAAGGGGGCTGCACGTAAATGAAATAAGCATTGAAAGCGGCAGCACTGTTATCGAGGGCGAAATAGATTCGCTCGTATATGGCGATAATACGACTAAAAAGCTCGGACTGAAGGGAAGGCTGCTCAAATGACGGCGCTGCTGCGTACCTTTGATGGTATGCTGCCTATGCAGCTCGGTGCAGCAAGAGAATGCCGGCTTTTCGGTCTTGCCTGCCTTGCGGGGGCGGTGCTTGGGCTTTTGTACCAGGTCATAAGGGCAGTAAGGGTAGTGATACCGCATTTTAAGGCTGTCGTTTTCATAGAGGATATGCTGTTCGGGCTTATGTTCGGGCTTGCACTTGTTTTGCTTTGCACAGGTGAGCAGACAAGGGTGCGGGGATTTGTACTTTTCGGTGAGGGCTTTGCGGCATTGCTTGTTCACTTTGCGGTAGGAAGGCCGCTTATCAGGGGATTTTCTGCCATTTACAGCCTGATCAGAAGAAAACTGATACAGCCCGTAATTGATATAATTGCTAAAAATGCAAAAAGGGCATCTCGGAAAATTGTTCAAAAATACAAAAATTTAAAATTCTTTAAAAAAGTGGAGAAAAGCGCTTGAAAGTGCCCGCTTGTTTGGTGTATAATAAAAAAGTAAGTAAGTAAAAGGGGTGAGTGTTTGTGGCTGTAAAAAAAGGCGGGGAAGCTAAAAAGGAAAAGAAAAGCATTATAATTTCGCTTCTTAGCTTTTTGGCGGTCGTGTCACTTGCGATATATGCCGTGTGGTCTATAGTGGCTCAGCAGACGGAAATAGCACAGCTCAGGCGCGAAACTGACGAGCTTTCCGAAAAGATAACCGTTGCCAAACAGCAGAACGACGAATACACAAGGCTGCTCAGCGAGGACGACGAGGACGCTTATATGGAGCAGATAGCCATAGGCAAGCTCGGTTATGCATACCCCGACGAAAAGCGTTTTTATATTATCAGCGGTGACTGATAAGGCAAGCAGGGGGACTGCGCAGTCTTATTATATATATGGTATATGGAAGGAAAACATTGGAATATGGAGCTTGAGGCAGGAAAGATCTACGAGGGCAAGGTAACAGGCATAACCAAGTTCGGCGCATTTGTTGAGCTTGAAAAGGGTACGACGGGAATGGTGCATATATCTGAGGTGGCAAATACGTTTGTCAGCGAGATAAAGGATCACCTGACCGAAGGGCAGACGGTAAAGGTAAAGGTGCTCTCCCTCGGGGACGACGGCAAGATAAGCCTTTCGATAAAAAAAGCACTGCCCGCACCGCCGAAGAAGGACTTCAGGGGCGGGGACAATAAGGGCAGGTTCGATAAGCGGCCGCAGGGCGGTTTTAAAAAGGAACGCCCCGCATATGATGCACAGCCTGCGGCAGACTATACTAAGACGCCCCCGCCTGTATACATAAACAAGACAAGTGATGACCAGAACTTTGAGGATATGCTCAGCCGCTTCAAGGCGACAAGCGAGGAGAAGTTTTCTGACCTGAAACACGTTATGGATAATAAAAGGCGCGGATCGTCAAGAAGAAAATAAAAAATACAAAGCCGCCGTGTGCGGCTTTTGTCAGTTTAGGGAGTGTAATAATGGCGGGATTCAAAAAAACCGTGGCGTTTATATTTTTCTTTGCGGCGGGCATAGTGCTCGGCGCGTTTATAAGCTATCTTGCAGACGGCTCGGCACTTGGCTGGCTTGCGTGGGGCAAGGAACTCGGCATTGAGAATATAGATCTCAACCTTTATATAATAAGGTTCAGCTTCGGGCTGATGCTCAACTGTACGGTGGCACAGCTTATCACTATCCCGATAATGCTTATAGTCTATGCAAAGACCTGCAAGAGCTTATAATGGAACAGCGCCTTCGGGCTTGATGATTTTATGCGGATAATAGATCTTATGCCGTACATTGTAAGAATGGATTTTGAAAACGGCAGACGTACCGCACTAAAAGAGGTAGCATACATTGAGAAAGAGTTTAAAAAATAAGCTTGCCTGTACGCTTATGGTCTTACTGGCGCTTGTAATACTATCCTCCTGCGGGGAGGTGCCTGATGTTGAGGGCGGCGAGCTTTTGAAAAAAGCGAGAGATGCGTATTCCTCGCTTGAAAGCGCAAGAGTTATCATGACAAATATGCAGACTGATGAAGCCGAGCAGGAGTTTGTTTTCAAGTATGATGAAAAGGGTATACTTACCTATTCATATGTCGGCAAAAGCGATAAGACGAGTTATGCCCAGTTCAACAACGGCATAGAGAGCTTCACTGAGGAAAACGGCAAGGTAACACACCTTGTGCGCGGTGATAAGGATTTCGCAGCATATTCAAAGGACGCCAGGCACCCGCAGGCGGATAAGGGACTTATAATCTATCAGCCGCAGTCGGTGAAGAAGGCTCAGGTCACTGACGAGAACGGAACTACACATATCAGACACGAATATGATATGGAAAAGATAAGCCCCGAACTTGACGAGGGCAGGGCAACAGCTTTCTATGCGGATTACTATTTTAATAAGGACGATGAGCTTTTGTACTTCACCGAAACCACCGAAGCTGATGTGGAGGGCGAAAAGAAGATATACGCCTATAAAATAGAGATAACTGAAAAAAATGCCGTTGAAAGAGTTGAGAACCCTGTTAAAACTGACTGATAAAATGATATATGCCCGCAGATCGTGCTTTAAAGCAGTGTGCGGGCACAATATGTAGATGTGCTTACAATGGGTTGTGAAAAGTGCACAAGTTTAAACAAAAATATAGGCAAAAGTTCTATGTACGAAAAATAAAATATATCTTGCAAAAGTGTGGTAAATGCTGTATAATAATACTTGCGTGACTGCAAGGTGCGCTTTTGAGGTGTACCTGCCTGATGTCTGATCGCATCGGGAACGCAATGATATGCGATGAAGTGAAAGGTTGCCGGCGGTATGTCGGGGAATTTTCATGGAGTATGTCCGATTTTAAACCGGGCGGCTGAAATACTACACGGTATGTGCTTATGCTTCTTGCGAAGGGCGGTTTGTGCCGCTTTTGGCGTGGGTGCGTATGGCCTTGTGTGAATGCCTTCCGAAAATCCTGTGATTTTTGGTTTTTTTTTATTATAAAGGCAGGGAACACACGGGTGGGTTGTAAAGTATTTTGTAATGTCCCCTGAAGTTATTTTGCACAAGGAGGCGATTTTAATGGCAGTCAATGAAAAGATCAGGATCAAGATCAAGGGTTATGAGCACGCAGTTGTTGATGCTGCCGCTGCTAAGATAGTAGACGCTGCTAAGAGGTCGGGCGCACAGGTTTCAGGACCTATCCCGCTTCCCACAGACAAGGAGATCATCACTATCTTGAGAGCTGTACACAAGTACAAGGACAGCAGAGAGCAGTTCGAGCTCAGAACACACAAAAGACTTATCGACGTTATCCGTCCTACAAAGGAAACGATGACAGCGCTCGAAGGTCTTGAACTTCCTGCAGGCGTAAATATCGTTATGGAAACAAGGTAATTTCCAAATGATATCTTAAATTAAGATATCGCATACGGTAACAACGTGCAGGTCATGTCGGCAGGCCCGACCAATAACCGAAATAGGAGGAAAAACAATGGTAAAGGGAATCATTGGCAAGAAGATCGGTATGACACAGATCTTTGATGAAGCGGGAAAAGTAGTTCCCGTAACTGTCGTTGAGGCAGGCCCCTGCGTAGTCGTTCAGAAGAAGACAAACGAGAACGACGGCTATGAAGCAGTACAGCTCGGCTTTGGCGATATCAGGGCAAAGAACGTTAATAAGCCCCTTGCAGGACATTTTGCAAAGGCAAACGTTGCTCAGAAGAGAACTCTTAAAGAGTTCAGATTTGACGATATTTCAGGCTACAATGTAGGCGATATCGTAAAGGCAGACTCTTTTGCTGAGGGCGACATCATTGATGTAAGCGGTACAAGCAAAGGTCACGGTTTTACAGGCACTATCAAGCGTCACAACAACGCAAGACTGAAGGAAACACACGGTACCGGCCCTGTTCACAGGCACGCCGGCTCTATGGGCGCCTGCTCAAGCCCTTCGAGAATCTATAAGGGCAAGGGTATGCCCGGACAGATGGGTAACGAAAAGGTTACTGTTCAGAACCTTACAGTTGTAAAGGTAGACGCTGAAAATAATCTTATTGCAATAAAGGGTGCTATCCCCGGCCCTAAGAACGGCACTGTAGTTCTTACGGACGCAATAAAGAAAAAGGCTTAGTGGAAGGAGGAATAGACAATGTCACAGGTTTCAGTATTTGATATGACAGGCAAAAAGGTCGCCGACGCTGAGCTTAATGACGCTGTATTCGGCATCACACCGAACGTAAGCGTAATGCACGCTATGGTAGTAAACTACCTCGCAAATCAGAGACAGGGCACACAGTCGACTCTTACAAGAACAGAAGTAAGGGGCGGCGGCAGAAAGCCCTGGAGACAAAAGGGTACAGGCCACGCAAGACAGGGCTCTATCAGAGCTCCCCAGTGGACACACGGCGGTGTTGCTTTAGGCCCGAAGCCCAGAGATTACAGCTATTCACTCAACAAGAAGGAAAGAAGACTTGCTATGAAGTCTGCACTTTCTTCAAAGGTGATTGATAAGGATCTCGTGGTAGTAGATGCTATCAAGACAGAAGAATATAAGACAAAGACTATCGTTGCAATGCTCGAGGCACTTGGTGCTGACAAAAAGGCGCTTATCGTTCTTGAAGGCAACGACAGCAAGGTAATAAAGAGCGCAGCTAATATCCCCGGCGTTAAGACTGCAAGCGTTAATACACTTAATGTATATGACATTCTTAACTATGATAAGTTTATCGTAGAGCAGGGCGCTGTTGCTAAGATCGAGGAGGTTTATGCGTAATGACTAAGACAGCTCAGGACATAATCCTCAAGCCCATCATCACAGAGGATTCAATGGAAAGGCTCCCTGGCGGGAAGTATACTTTTGCGGTAGCTAAGGACGCTAACAAGATCGAGATAGCTAAGGCTGTTGAGGAACTTTTTGACGTTAAGGTCGCAAAGGTAAACACAATAAGCGTTAAGGGCAAGCAGAAGAGAATGGGCAGATACGTCGGCTTCAGACCTGACTGGAAAAAGGCGATCGTTACTGTTGAGGGCGATAAGACTATCGAATTCTTCGACGGTATGTACTAAGCCGGCAGGCCGGTGATGCGTCACCGGGTAAGTATGGGACGCTTTAAAAGGGAAACACACGGGCAAGTGTAAGCGTGAACGTGCAGTCCTTATGATAAAATGAAGCCCGCGCCTCGCAAAACATTTACAAGGAGTGAAAATACAATGGCAATAAAGAGCTATAAGCCTACGACTGCCGGAAGGAGAGGTATGACAGTTACCGACTATTCCGAGCTTTCAAAGGTAAAGCCTGAAAAGAGCCTTCTTGAACCCCTCAAGAAGAATTCGGGCAGAAACAGCTACGGTAGGATCACAGTACGCCACAGAGGCGGCGGTGAGAGAAGAAAATACCGTGTTATCGATTTTAAGAGAAACAAGCTCGATATGAATGCTACTGTTTTAACGATCGAGTATGATCCTAACAGATCCGCATTTATCGCACTTGTACAGTATGAAGACGGTGAGAAGAGATATATCCTCGCACCGAACGGCCTTAAAGTAGGCGACGTTGTAAGATCTGCAAATGATGCCGACATCAAGCCCGGCAATGCACTTGCAATGAGCAATATCCCCGTTGGTACGTTTATCCACAATATCGAGCTTTACCCCGGCAAGGGCGCACAGCTCGTTCGTTCCGCAGGCAACATGGCTCAGCTTATGGGCAAAGAGGGCGGCTACGCACTCGTAAGACTTCCTTCGGGCGAAATGAGAAAGATCCCCGAGAACTGCATGGCAACTATCGGGCAGGTCGGCAATATAGACCACGTAAACGTAAATATCGGTAAAGCAGGCAGAAAACGCCACATGGGTGTAAGACCTCACGTAAGAGGTTCAGTCATGAACCCGAATGACCACCCGCACGGCGGTGGTGAAGGTAAATCACCTGTCGGACGTCCCAGCCCTGTTACCCCGTGGGGCAAACCTACAATGGGTTACAAGACTCGTGCTAAGCACAATCGCTCCGATAAGTTTATCGTAAAGCGCAGAAACGGTAAATAATGAAAGGAGGCAGATGACTAATGGGTAGAAGTGTTAAGAAGGGCCCCTATGTGCAGGAGGCGCTTTTAAAGAGAGTTATCGCAATGAACGAGGCAGGAGAAAAGAAGGTCCTCAAGACATGGAGCAGAGCTTCGACAATATTCCCTGATTTCGTTGGTCATACATTCGCTGTTCACGACGGCAGAAAGCACGTTCCGGTTTATGTTACCGAAGATATGGTAGGACATAAGCTCGGCGAGTTTGCTCCGACAAGAACTTATAAGGGACACGCGGGTTCAAAGACCTCAAACAACGGTAAGTAAGGCGGAAGGAGGAATTTTGAATGGAAGCAAAGGCAATTTTGAGAAATGCCAGAATTGCTCCGCGTAAGGTGTCGATCGTACTCGACCTTATCAGGGGCAAGGATCTTGACGTTGCGCTCGCAACTGTCAACCATACACCCAAGGCTGCCAGCGAATATCTGGCAAAGCTTCTGAAGTCCGCTGCTGCAAACGCTGAGAACAACCACAATATGGATAAGAATAATCTTTATGTTTCAGAGTGCTTCGTTTGCCCCGGACCGATTATGAAAAGGATCATGCCCAGAGCGCAGGGCAGAGCATACAGAATTCTGAAGAGGACATCACATATAACTGTAGTCCTCAAGGAAAAGGAATAAGCGCGTAAGGAGGTAAACTATGGGCCAGAAGGTAAATCCGCACGGACTTCGTGTCGGAGTAATAAAAGATTGGGATTCCCGTTGGTTTGCAGATAAGGCTACTTTCGGCGACACACTTGTTGAGGATTACAACATAAGAGAATATGTATTCAAGATGCTCAATACAAGATCGAAGAATCCCGAAGTAAAATCGGTTTACGCAGGCGTTCCGAAGGTTGAGATCGAAAGATTTGCAGCTAAGGACGGCAGCCAGAATGTAAGGATCCACATCCACTGCGCAAAACCCGGTATAGTAATAGGCAGAGGCGGCGCTGAGATCGAAAAGCTCCGCGCACAGATCGAGAAGATGATCGGCAAGCACGTTTCCCTTAACATTGTTGAGGTAAGATCACCTGACATCAATGCACAGCTCGTAGCTGAAAAGATAGCTCACGATCTTGAGGACAGAATTTCCTTCAGAAGGGCTATGAAGCAGGCTATCGGCAGGGCTATGAAGCTTGGTGCAAAGGGTATAAAGGTCCAGGTATCAGGCAGACTTGCAGGCGCCGAGATCGCAAGAAGCGAAACATATCACGAAGGTACTATCCCGCTTCAGACAATAAGAGCTGATATCGACTACGGTACAGCAGAAGCACATACAACCTACGGCAGACTTGGCGTAAAGGTATGGGTATACCGCGGCGAAGTTCTCAAGGGTGAGGCTGCTCCCTCTGACAAGAGAGATGCGGGCGACAAGAACGACAGAAGACGCAAGCCCCGCAGGGACGACAGAGCTAAGGACAACAGGAGAGATTTTTCCAAGGCTCGTCAGATGAAAAGAGAAGGAGGTAACGTATAATGCTGCTTCCGAAGAGAGTTAAATACAGAAGACAACAGCGCGGCCGTATGACAGGTAAGGCTACAAGAGGCAATAAGGTAACAAACGGTGAGTATGGTCTTCAGGCACTTCAGCCTGCATGGATCACATCAAGACAGATCGAAGCTGCCCGTATCGCAATGACAAGATATATCAAGCGTGGCGGTCAGGTATGGATCAAGATATTCCCCGATAAGCCTATCACAGAGAAGCCCGCAGAAACTCGAATGGGTTCAGGTAAAGGTTCGCCCGAATACTGGGCAGCTGTAGTAAAGCCCGGCCGTGTAATGTTCGAGATCGCAGGCGTTCCCGAAGAAACGGCAAGAGAGGCTATGCGTCTTGCAATGCATAAGCTTCCTATCAAGTGCAAGTTCGTTAAAAAAGAAGAGGAAACGGGTGGTGAACAGTAATGAAATCAAATGAATTAAAGGAAATGTCACTCGCAGAGCTTAACGAAAAGCTCGCAGACCTCAAGCAGGAATTATTCAATCTTCGTTTTCAGCACGCTGTAAACCAGCTCGATAATCCCAAGAGCATGACAGCAGTTAAAAAGGATATCGCTCGCGTAAAGACATTTATACGCCAGCTCGAATCCGCACAGTAAGCGAAGGGAGGACTGACTGTGGCAGAGAGAAATCTTAGAAAAACAAGAGTGGGAATAGTTGTTTCCGACAAGATGGACAAGACTATCGTTGTAGCTATCAAGGATAATGTACAGCACCCGCTTTATAAGAAGATCATCAAGAGAACAGTTAAGCTTAAAGCACACGATGAAACAAATCAGTGCAGAATAGGCGACAAGGTAGAGGTTATGGAAACACGCCCTCTTTCTAAAGATAAGAGATGGCGCCTTGTCAAGGTTCTTGAGCAGGCTAAGTAATTTCAAAATGTCGGGTGGCGGCATAAGCCGCTTGCCCTGAATATCGAAAGGAGGACGCACTGTGATACAGATGCAGACTTACCTGAAAGTCGCAGACAACTCCGGCGCTAAGGAGCTTATGTGCATCAGGGTTCTCGGAGGTACTCGCAGAAAGTACGCCAATATCGGCGACGTTGTAGTAGCTTCCGTTAAAAAGGCAACACCAGGTGGCGTTGTTAAAAAGGGCGACGTAGTTAAAGCTGTGATCGTTCGTTCAGCTAAAGGTCTCAGGAGAGCAGACGGAACATATATCCGCTTTGACGAGAACGCAGCTGTTATAATAAGAGATGACAAAAACCCGAGAGGTACCCGTATTTTCGGACCTGTCGCCAAGGAGCTCAGAGAGAAAGAATACCTTAAAATACTCTCACTCGCTCCCGAAGTTCTTTGATGGAGGTGCACAGTATGAATAAGGTTCATGTAAAAACAGGCGATACTGTTGTAATACTCTCCGGTAAGGATAAGGGCAAAAAGGGCAAGGTACTCGAAGTAAGCCCGAAGGAAGGCAAGGTCATCGTAGAAGGCCTTAATATAGTAACAAAGCACGTTAAGCCCAGAAGACAGGGCGAGGCCGGCGGGATAGTAAAGGCTGAGGGCGCACTCTACGCTTCCAAAGTACAGGCTATCTGCCCCAAGTGCGGCAAGAGCACAAGGATCGGCCATAAGATCCTTGAAGACGGAACTAAAGTCAGAGTTTGCAAAAACGAAGGCTGCGGCGAAGAATTTTAATTAGGAGGGTACTACAATGGCTGCAAGATTAAAAGAATACTATGTTAGCGACGTAGCTCCCGCTATGATGAAGAAATTCCAGTACGCTAACGTTATGCAGATACCGAAGCTTGACAAGGTGGTAATAAATGTCGGCTGCGGCGCTGATAAGGATAACAAGAAGGTCATAGACGCTATCAAGACTGACCTTGCTGCAATCACAGGCCAGATGCCTGTTGAGTGCAAGGCTAAAAAGAGCGTTGCGAACTTTAAACTCAGGGATGGTCAGGTAATAGGCGTTAAGGTAACGCTCAGGGCTGAAAGAATGTATGAATTCGTTGACAGACTTTTCAACGTTGCATTCCCCCGTGTACGTGACTTCAGAGGTATAAACCCCAATTCCTTCGACGGCAGGGGCAACTACTCCACCGGTATCAAGGAACAGCTTATATTCCCTGAGATCGAATATGATAAGATAGATAAAGTCCGCGGTATGGATATCAACTTCATAACGACCGCAAAGACTGACGAAGAGGCAAAAGAGCTGCTTACACTTATGGGCGCTCCGTTTGCAAAGTAAGAGTAGGAGGAAAGAATTATGGCTAAAAAGGCTATGGTAAATAAACAGCAGGCAAAGCCTAAGTATTCCACTCGTGCTTACAACAGATGTAAAATCTGCGGAAGACCTCACGCATATCTCAGAAAATTCGGCATCTGCCGTATATGCTTCAGAGAGCTTGCACATGACGGTCAGATCCCCGGAGTGAAGAAGGCAAGCTGGTAAGAAGGTAAGGAGGGTAACAGTATGCAGATAACTGATACAATAGCGGACCTGCTTACAAGGATCCGTAATGCAAGTACAGCAAAGCACGCAACAGTTGACGTTCCTGCTTCAAATATGAAGAAGTCTATCACACAGATCCTTGTAAATGAAGGCTATGTGAAGGATTTTCAGGTTATAGAGGACGGTAAGCAGGGAATCATCAGAATAACACTTAAATATGACGAGAACAGAAACTCCGTTATCACAGGTCTTCGCAGGGTTTCCAAGCCTGGCCTCAGGATCTATAAGAGCTGTGAGGATATGCCTAAGGTAATGAAGGGACTTGGCGTTGCTATAGTTTCCACATCAAAGGGCATCATCACCGACAAGAAGGCAAGAGAGCTCGGCGTCGGCGGCGAGGTTCTCGCATTTGTCTGGTAAGGAGGACTAAAATATGTCAAGAATAGGTTTAAAGCCGATTAGTGTTCCTGCCGGAGTAACGGTAACTATCGCAGACGGAAATGTCGTTACCGTAAAGGGCCCCAAGGGTACACTTGAGAGGACTTTCAATAAGGATATGATAATCAAGCAGGAGGGTACTGAGATAACAGTTGCAAGACCTTCCGAGGATAAGCTTCATAAGTCACTTCACGGGCTTACAAGAACACTTATCAACAACATGATAGAAGGCGTTACAGAAGGCTTTACAAAGAAGCTTGAAGTTGTGGGCGTCGGCTACAGAGCACAGAAGCAGGGCAAGAACCTTGTGCTCAACATTGGTTATTCACATCAGGTGATAATACCTGAAACAGATACGATAAAGATCGAAGTTCCCGATGCGAACCATATCGTAGTATCGGGTGCTGATAAGCAGGAAGTCGGACAGTTTGCCTGCGAGATCAGAGAGAAGCGTCCGCCGGAGCCTTATAAGGGTAAGGGTATTCGCTATGAAGGCGAGTATGTTATCCATAAGGAAGGTAAAGCCGGTAAGGGTGCTAAGAAGTAACGGAAGGAGAGAACTGATATGGTTAAAAAGCTTGACAGAGCTAAAGCGAGAGCAAAAAGACAGATCAGAGTTCGTGCTAAGATCTCGGGTACCCCCGATTGTCCCAGACTTAACGTATTCCGTTCAGCGAAGCATATCTATGCACAGCTTATCGACGACGTCAACGGCGTGACACTTGCAGCTGCATCATCACTTTCAAAGGGCTTTGAAGGTAACGGCGGCAACAAGGAAGGCGCACGTAAGGTAGGACAGCTTATCGCTGAAGCTGCAAAGGCTAAGGGTATCGAGAATGTAGTATTTGACAGAGCAGGATACCTTTATCACGGCAGAGTACAGGAGCTTGCAGACGGCGCTCGTGAGAGTGGACTCAAGTTCTGATTAAGGAGGGAATACTTTGGCTTTAATAGATGCTTCAAATATGGAACTTAAAGAAACCGTCGTAGCAATAAACAGGGTTTCAAAGACAGTTAAGGGCGGACGTATCATGAAGTTCGCAGCACTCGTAGTAGTAGGCGACGGCAACGGCATAGTAGGCTTCGGTACAGGTAAGAGCAGCGAAGTTCCTGACGCTATCCGCAAGGGTATCGAGGATGCTAAGAAAAATCTTATCAAGGTATCACTCAAGGGTACTACTATCCCCCACGAGATAATCGGTAAATTCGGAGCAGGTGAGGTTCTCCTCAAGCCCGCAGCACCCGGTACGGGCGTTATCGCAGGCGGCACTGTGAGAGCAGTGGTAGAGGCAGCAGGTATCAAGGATATCAGAGCTAAGAGCCTTCGTTCAAACAACCCCTGCAACGTTGTAAGGGCAGCAGTCAACGGTCTGGCATCAGTAAGATCTCTTGACGAGGTCGCTGCAAAGAGAGGCAAGACTGCAAAGGAAATAATAGGCTAAGGAGGAGAATAAAGTGGCAAACTTAAAGGTAGAGCTTGTCAAGAGCCTTAATTCAAAAGTTGAGAAGCAGGTTCTTACAGCTAAATCACTTGGTCTAAAGAAAATCGGAGATGTGACTGTACAGCCTGACAATGCACAGACACAGGGCAAAATAAAGGTAATTTCACATCTTGTAAAAGTAACCGAAGCGTAAGCAAGGAGGTGGGCAGATAAATGAAACTGCACGAATTAACACCTGCCGCAGGCTCAACTAAGGAAGTTAAGCGTAAGGGCAGAGGTCACGGCTCGGGTAATGGTAAGACCGCAGGCAAGGGACATAAGGGCCAGAAGGCTCGTTCAGGCGGCGGCGTAAGGCCCGGCTTTGAAGGCGGACAGACAATGCTCGCAAGAAGAATCCCTAAGAGAGGCTTCAACAATATATTTGCAACAAAGTATGCAGTAATAAATGTTGCTGATCTTGAAAGATTCGTAGACGGAACAGTCGTAGATACAGAGCTTCTCAAGGCATCAGGCCTTGTAACAAAGGAACTCGACGGAATAAAGGTCCTCGGCAATGGGGAACTTACTAAAAACCTTACCGTTAAAGCTGCTAAATTCTCGGCGGCTGCTAAAGAAAAAATCGAAAAGGCAGGCGGGAAGGCTGAGGTGATGTAAACGTGATAGAAACATTTCGTAACGCATGGAAAGTTCCGGAGTTAAGAAAAAAGTTACTCTATACACTTCTCATCATTGTAATATACAGGGCGCTCGGTACTATACCTGTACCGTACCTTGATGCAGATGCTATCAAGGCATGGTTCAGCGCTTCTGCAAGTTCGGGCGACATATTCAGCTACCTGAATGTGCTTTCCGGTGATAACCTTTCAAAGGCGACACTTCTGGCACTTTCTGTCGGCCCGTACATCAATGCACAGATCATTATACAGCTTCTGACCTATGCGCTGCCGCCGCTTGAGAGGCTCGCAAAGGAAGGCCCTGAGGGCAGAAAGAAGCTTGATAAGATCACAAAGTGGGCAGCACTTGCAATATCCCTTTTCCAGGCATGGGCTTACTATTTACAGCTCAGCAAGGCAGGGGCGACAGTACACAGCGGCAATACCTTTGAAAAATGGTTCGCTGAGGCTGTTATAATAGCTGCCTTTACAGCAGGTTCTTCACTCACTATATGGCTGGGCAACCTTATAAGCGAAAAGGGTATCGGCAACGGCATCTCAATGCTGCTGTTTGCAGGTATCGTGGCAAGGGGCCCCGCAGCTGTACTCAACCTTATCGATCTTATGAAGACCGGTGAGGCAAAGTATATGATACTTGTACCTGTTATCCTTATTATATTCGTTCTGATGATCGGCTTCATAGTATTTATGAACGATTCAGAAAGAAGAATACCGATACAGTACGCAAAACGAGTAGTGGGCAGAAAACAGTATGGCGGGCAGAGCACTTATATCCCGATCAAAATAGCAATGTCAGGCGTTTTGCCTATCATCTTTGCTATGGCATTTATGTCGATCCCCGCAACGCTCAAGATGTTTATAACACCGAGAGCAGACGGTACGGGCTTCTATAATACAGTGCTCAGACTTTTCAACTATACACACCCGTTCTACGGTATCCTGTATTTTATACTGATAATCGCATTTAACTACTTCTATGTTTCAATGCAGTATAACCCTGTTGAGATAGCAAACAATTTAAGACAGAACAACGGCGGCGTTCCGGGTATAAGACCGGGCAGACCGACATCTGAATATATCCAGAGGATACTTTCAAAGATCACGCTCGTCGGCGCTGTGTTCTTAGGCCTGATAGCACTTTTCCCGATAATCTTCGGATCTATCACGAAGGTAAATATCGCAATGGGCGGTACTTCGATACTTATCGTAGTAAGCGTTGCACTTGAAACTGCAAGAACTATGGAATCCCAGATGATCGCAAGACATCACAAGGGCTTCCTCGAATAATGACGGCAAAAGGCTGAAGCGTGAAAGGAGAATGTAAAATGAATCTGATCCTACTTGGCGCACCGGGCGCAGGCAAAGGCACTCAGGCAGAGGTCATCAGTAAGGAATTCGGTATCCCTACGATCTCGACAGGTAATATGCTCAGAGCAGCAGTTAAGGCAGGTACCGAGTACGGCCTTAAAGCAAAGGCTGCAATGGATGCAGGCGACCTTGTTTCCGACGATATCGTTATCGGTATCCTGAAGGACAGGATAAAAGAACCTGATGCGGCAAACGGCTTTATCCTTGACGGCTTCCCGAGGACAGTTCCGCAGGCGGAAGCGCTCGACAAAATGGGCGTTACAATAGATAAAGTCCTTGAGATATTCGTTCCTGATGAAACGATCAAGCAGAGAGTAAGCGGCAGGAGAGTATGCCTTGACTGCGGCGCTACCTACCATGTGGATTTCAAGCCCAGCAAGGTCGAGGGCGTGTGTGATGTCTGCGGCAAAGAGCTTGTTATCAGAAAGGACGATAAGCCTGAAACCGTTATAAGCAGACTTAAAACTTATCATGATCAGACAGCTCCGCTGAAGGGCTATTATGAAAAACAGGGCAAGCTTGTGACTGTTGAAGGACAGGACGAGCTCGCTGATACCACAAGACTTGTTCTTGAGGCTTTAAAAGGCTGATATAGAAACCGAGGTCTGTAATTAATGATTTTTATCAAATCCAATAAGGAAATTGAAAAACTGCGTAAGGCGGGAAGAATTACCGCCGGCGCAATTATGGCGGCCGGTGAGGCGCTTCACCCCGGAATGACTACAAGAGAGCTTGACAGGGTGGTCGAAAAGTATATAACCTCTCACGGCGCAAAACCCGGATTCAAGGGCTACGGCGGGTTCCCCGCAGCAGCCTGCATTTCGGTAAATGATGAGGTCATCCACGGTATACCGGGTGACAGGAAGATACTTGAAGGCGATATAGTAAGCGTTGATACGGGCGCTTATATCGACGGCTATCACGGTGATTCCTGCAAGACTTTTGCCTGCGGGAAGATATCTGATGAAGCACAGGCACTCCTCAACTCAACCGAGGAAAGCCTTTATATGGCGATAGAAATGGTAAAGCCCGGCGTAAGAATAGGCGATATAGGTGCTGCAATACAAAAGTATAACGAAGACAGGGGCTTCTCTGTCGTAAGGGAATTTGTAGGGCACGGCCTTGGCAAAAGCCTTCATGAAGAACCTGAGGTGCCGAACTTCGGCAAGGCAGGGCATGGTATAAGGCTCAGAGCCGGAATGGTAATATGTATCGAGCCTATGATCAATATGGGCAGCGCCGCTATCAAGATAATGCCTGACCAGTGGACAGTCAAAACAAAGGACGGGAAATGGTCAGCACATTTTGAACACGCTATCGCTGTTACCCAGGACGGCTGTGTGATACTCAGTAAGCCGTAATGGGTGAAAAAGTTAAAGTCGGCACAGTGGTCAGATCACTTGCGGGGCGTGATAAAGACAGATACTACGTTGCAGTAGCTGTAAACGCCGCAAGGGTTAGTGTGGCAGACGGGAAAAGGCACAGACTCCTGTCCCCGAAGCTGAAAAACCCAAAGCACATTTCACCTGTGGGTGTGTGTGGCCCCGGATGCCTGACAGATAAAAAAATAAGACGGCTGACAAATGCATTTAAAACCCAAAATGCACAAGCTGTAAACACCGTCCTTAAAGACGGGTGAGCGAGTTTAATGATTGGAGATTGTTTATGTCAAAAGAAGATGTAATCGAGGTCGAGGGAACGGTAAAAGAGGCACTGCCTAACGCCACCTTCAAAGTCGAACTTGCAAACGGTCACATAATTCTTGCCCACGTATCGGGTAAGCTCAGAATGAACTATATTCGTATAGTGCCCGGTGATAAGGTTACGGTGGAAATGTCACCTTATGACCTTTCTAAGGGAAGGATCACATGGAGAGCCAAGTAAAGAGGCAAACCAAAGTAGAGTAATGGAAGTGTAAGCTTCCTGTTGAATTCAAAGGAGGTATTTCAATGAAAGTAAGACCTTCAGTTAAGCCGATCTGCGAAAAGTGCAAGGTTATCAAAAGAAAGGGCAAGATAATGGTTATCTGCCAGAACCCTAAGCACAAGCAGCGTCAGGGCTAACAAACCAAAAATGGAGGTGCAACGAAATTATGGCACGTATTGCTGGTATAGACCTGCCTAAGGATAAAAGAATAGAGATCGCTCTTACCTATATCTATGGTATTGGTCGTAATATTGCAAAGGATATTCTTGCAAAAACAGGGGTAAACCCTGATATAAGAGTTAAGGACCTTTCTGATGAAGATACGGATAAACTCCGTGAGTACATTGACCATAACGTTATCGTTGAGGGTGACCTCAGGAGAAACGTGGCCCTTAACATCAAAAGACTTGTAGAAATAGGCTGCTACAGAGGCGTTCGTCACCGTAAAGGTCTGCCTGTAAGAGGACAGAGAACAAAGACAAACGCAAGAACCCGCAAGGGCCCTGTTAAGACTATCGCAAACAAGAAGAAGTAAGGAGGGTGTGAACACATGGCTCAGCAGAAGAAAACAACTGCGGTTCGCCGCCGTCGTGAAAGAAAGAATATTGAACAGGGACAGGTTCATATCCAGTCTACTTTCAATAATACAATCGTAACTATCACCGATATGCAGGGCAACGCTATCTCGTGGGCATCCGCAGGCGGGTTAGGCTTCAGGGGCTCTAAAAAGAGCACACCGTTTGCTGCTCAGACAGCTGCTGAAACAGCTGCAAGGGCTGCAAAGGAGCATGGCCTGAAGATAGTTGAAGTATACGTAAAAGGCCCCGGTGCAGGCAGAGAAGCTGCTATCAGAGCACTTCAGAGCGAGGAACTTGAGGTAAGAATGATAAAGGACGTTACCCCGATCCCCCACAACGGCTGCCGCCCGCCTAAAAGACGTAGAGTATAATAAAAGACAATTTGAGTTTGAAAGTTTGCTCAAAGTCGGGTAAAACGTAAAGTTTAAGGCCCGATATGAAATCAAAAACGGAGGTTATTTATAATGGCTGTAAACAGAGAACCTATTTTAAAAAGATGCAGATCCTTAGGGATCAGCCCGATGGTAATGGGAGTTGCAAAAGAAGCAAACTTCCGTAACCCTGACGCTAACAAGAGGAAGAAAGTATCCGAGTACGGCGTTCAGCTTAAAGAAAAGCAGAAACTGAAATTCATCTATGGAATGCTTGAAAAGCAGTTCAGACATTACTTTGAGCTTGCTGAAAAGATGGAAGGCCAGGCAGGTGAAAACCTTATAACACTCCTTGAATCAAGACTTGATAACGTTGTATTCAGAATGGGACTTGCTTCAACAAGGAGAGAGAGCAGACAGCTCGTCGTTCACGGTCACTTCAATGTAAACGGCAAGAGAGTTGATATTCCTTCCTACAGAGTAAAAGCAGGTGACGTTATCTCACTGAGAGATAATTCCAAGAAGAGCGAGAAGTTCAAGCAGGTAATTGAGCTTACAAACGGCAGGCTCGTTCCTACATGGATCGATATGAACAAGGAAGAGTCAACAGGCAAGATCACAAGACTCCCTGTAAAGAGCGACCTCGATTACGAGATCGAAGAGCATCTTATCGTTGAGTTGTACTCTAAGTAATAAGATAACTCGGGCTTTGCCTGAGATCTTTCTAAGAGTAAGACATTCGCCAAGAACATTCGAGTTTTGAAAACAGGAGGGTTTTAAATGCTTGAAAAAATAGAAAAGCCTGAAATAGAAACAGCCGAACTTAAAAGCAACGGAACTTACGGAAAGTTCGTTCTTGAGCCGCTTGAGCGAGGCTACGGTATCACGCTTGGAAACAGCCTGAGGCGTGTACTGCTCTCCTCTTTGCCCGGTGTAGCTGTAACGAGCGTAAAGATCGACGGTGTGCACCACGAATTATCAACGATCCCCGGAGTTAAGGAAGATGTTACAGAGATAATCCTTAACCTTAAAGGGCTTACAGCAAAGCTGTACGGCGAAGGCCCTAAGACAGTCTATATAGAGGCTGAGGGTGAGTGCGAAGTAACAGCGGGCGATATAAAGACTGATTCAGAAGTCGATATCCTCGTTCCCGATATGCATATCGCAACACTCGGCGCGGGCGCTAAGCTTTATATGGAGATCGTTATAGACAGGGGCAGGGGCTATGTTTCTGCTGAAAAGAACAAGCAGATCACACCTAACGCTCCTATCGGCGTTATAGCTGTTGACAGTATCTACACACCGGTGCTCAAAGTAAACTACACAGTGGATAATACCCGTGTAGGACAGATCACCGATTTCGATAAGCTCACCCTTGAGGTATGGACAGATGGTACCATATCCGCAAAGGAAGCTGTATCAATGGCAGCCAAGCTTCTCAACGAGCATCTTAATCTCTTTGTGGACCTCTCCGAGGAAACCACAGTTGTGGAGATAATGGCTGAAAAGGATGACAAGGGCAAGGAAAAGATCCTTGAGATGACCATTGAGGAACTTGACTTATCTGTACGTTCCTTCAACTGTCTGAAGCGTGCAGGTATAAATACTGTCAATGACCTGATAGAGAAATCCGAGGAGGAAATGATGAAGGTCAGAAACCTGGGTAAGAAGTCCTTTGACGAGGTCAAGGAAAAGCTTCATTCACTCGGTTATGATCTGAGCTCCGAGGAGGATTGATCGCCGCAGTGATTCGGCGAGGTTAGTGCAGGGCATGGGCTTTGCAAAGATTTTAAAATAAGGAGTTGAATATCTATGCCAGGAAAGAGAAAGCTCGGCAGACCTACCGATTCGAGAAGAGCAATGCTCAGAGCAATGGTAACATATCTGCTTGAGAACGGTAAGATTGAAACAACTGTGACAAGGGCTAAGGAAGTTTCTGCAATGACAGAAAAGATGATCACACTCGGCAAGAGTGGGGATCTTCATTCAAAAAGACAGGCACTTGCTTATATAACAAAGGAAAGCGTTGTCAAGAAGCTTTTTGACGATATCGCACCTTCTTATGAGGGCAGAAACGGCGGTTATACAAAGATCGTGAAGATCGGTCCCCGCCGCGGTGACGCTGCTGAAATGGCTATAATCTCACTCGTATGATGTGAGGTCACGGTAGAATAATTACAGGCATCCCTGCTTTGCGGGGGTGCCTTTTGTTTTTTGCATAAAAACAGAGACGGGATTTTGTGTATTAATCTATTGAAATATGATTAAAATTGTGCTATAATAATATTGTGCGTATATGCTGCAATTATAAGGCGAAATCTGGTGAAAAACAGTGCTTTTTGGTAAGAAGATAATTGCCCTTTGTACCTCGCGCGTGTATGATGCGGGGCTGCACAGGTTTGTGAGGGTGTTAAATGATAATATCAGCAAATTCGGGTACAGAATGTTTATCTATACCCTTAATACCGATCTGTACTGGAACGAGGAGGAATCATGTGCGGAAACCAGCGTTTTTGACCTTATCCCGTATGATAAAATAGACGGTGTCATACTTATGGACGAAAAGATCAAGAGCAGGAAGATATCACAGAAGATCGTCGATAAAGCTACAGCTAACGGATTGCCCGTTATTTCTGTGGACGGTGAACATAAGGGCGCACTTTCTGTGTGGTTTGATTATGAAAAGGGCTTTGAGAGTATAGTCAGGCACGTGATCGAGCACCATAAAGTCACAAGGCCGCATTTTATTGCAGGTATCAAGGGCAACCCGTTTTCGGAAAGCAGGCTTGAAGTTTTCAAAAAAGTTATAAAAGAAAACGGTATAGAATTTGATGAAAAAACGATGGTTTCATACGGCGAATTCTGGGCTAAGCCTTCACGTGCCGCGGCAGAGGAAATATCCTCCCGTGAAGTTCTGCCCCAGGCAGTTATATGCGCAAATGACGTTATGGCGATAAATGTGATAGATGTTTTTGTCAAACACGGGATCAGGGTGCCGCAGGATATTATAGTTACAGGGTTTGACGGTATCGACGAGGCACAGTATTGTATACCTAAGCTTGCTACTGCAAGCACCGACTGGGCAACCCTTGCAGATGCTGTCAGCAAGGCTGTGTTTGATTACTTCGGGCAGAAAAAGACCAACGGCGTGCTTACAGTTATGCCGAGGCTTGTCCCGAATGAAAGCTGCGGATGTGCCACTGTGCGTGAAACAAGCGATACATATATGAGCAAGCTCAATGACAGCTTCTATCGGTATCAGGACGATATCAGGGGGCTATATGATATATCTGTCAAAATGCAGATGAGTACCTCGCCCGGTCAGGCGGCAGGGTTTATGTATGATTACCTGATGCATGATATGTGCTGTATCGTAAAAAAGAGTATATTTGAAAGAGAACATAATTTCCTGCTTGAAGATATTAAAGACTGTGGAATGGCGCTTATATATGACAGCTATCATTCCAAAATGCCGATAAGGGATTTTGATACGGAGGAGATAGTTCCCGAACTTGAAAAGAAGCTTAACGAATACACCCCGCTTATCTTTAATGCTCTTGACTATATGAGCAAGAATTTGGGATACATCTGTTACAGCTTCAAGAATTATGATATAACCGATTATACCAAGACTGCCGAGATAAACAATACTGTAAGTATGGGGCTTGGCGGGTATGTGAATATGCAGTATCAGCTTTACCTTGCGGATAAGGTCGAGCAGATGTATAAAAATGACAAGCTTACAGGCCTTTATACAAGAACGGGATATACAAAGTATTACGAAAAGCTGATAAATGAAAATATCGGAAAGGACACTTATATCACAGTTATTATGAGTGACCTTAACTGCCTTAAACAGATAAATGATACCTATGGCCACGGCGCGGGAGATATTGCTATAAACGCTGTTGCTAAGGCACTAAGGAACTGTGTGCCAGAAAATTCCGTCTGCGTGCGCTATGGCGGCGATGAGATGCTTTGCATTATCGCGGGCGTTGTCGATGACGAAAAACTTATGGATGATATTGATGAATACCTTGACAGGTTCAATAAGGATTCGGGACTGAAGTTTACTGTTTCTACAAGCTGCGGCGCCTGTACTGAACTGCTTGATGAAAACTATGACTTCGACTTCGCCGTAAAACAGGCAGACAGAAGAATGTATGAAAAGAAAAAACTAAAGAAAAAAGCCGAAGCAAGAATGAAAAAGCAAGCATAACCAAAACACCGCCCTTTGGGTGGCGGTTATAAAAGGACTTACGTGCTCTACTGGGGGAAACCCTTTTGAAAAAGGGTTCTCCCCCAGGCCCCTTTCCTAAAACTTTTGACCTAATTCCCCCTAAAGGGCATATGCCCTTTAGGGGGAATTAAATTAGAAGTCTTTGGGGGAGAACCTTTCTTCAGAAAGGTTTCCCCCGATAAAACGCATAAGTCTCTTTGTAACCGCCACCCAAAGGGCGGTGGTTTGGTTATATCAGGCTTTTCTGATTTGTGCGAGGGGTGTTTCTACTGCTGATGCGACAGATGCCGCAAGCACGCACTTGATAATATCTGTCGGCATAAATGAAAACATAAACGGGAAAAGTGCTGACTTAAATGACATCTTTGTGTAGTACATTCCCTGAATTATACCCGGGATATCTACTGCGAGAATACCTATGATTATTGAAAGGATCAGATATGTCACAAAGTGTGCGGTCTTTTTTGCGGCAGGGGAGAGGTCTTTTTTATCGACAACGTTTAATACCGCCTGCCTGATGACAGCTATGATAAATGGGGTGATGTAAAACCCTATTATATACCCGCCCGCAGCGGTAGGGAAACGTGTGTAAAGTGTTGCAAAGCCTGAGAATATAGGAAGCCCCACAAGTCCTAAAAAGAGGTAGACTATGCCCACTAACAAAGCCTCTGTCGGGCTTAAAAGAAGGCCTGCAAGAATAACCGCAAAGGTTTGCAATGTGAAATTAACCCCCGCTGAAAACGGGTTCGGGACAGCTATCCACGAGCACACGCAGATAAGCGCCGCAAACATTGCTGCAAAGGCTATCCTTTCGGCTGTAAATACTTTTGATGATGATGCTGACTGCATTTTTTATTCCTCCATTTTTTGCTATTGTCAACTCAAAACTTATTATTTTGTGACAATTGATATTATATCACCTTTTATTGTTTTTGTCAACCCTCTGTATGTGATTTGTGGGACAATAATTGTAAAAGGTGTGTGACGCTGTTTAAAAATCCTGTAAATGGCCGATAAGTATATAAAGGCTATATTACTTAGAAAGGCGGTGAGGGTAAGGCATGAATATATCGGCAGTCAATGATGCATATGGTTCATATGCGGCTTTTACAGATAAGACGAAGCAGGTCGGTGAAAAGGTGACAGTTAAGCTCACGGCGCAGCAGATAGACGAAGCTGTCAAAACAGGGCGTGCCGACACCCTTGTACTGTCGGAGGAAGCAAGAAGTAAGCTTGACGAAATAGGAAAAGCGGTAAAGGAAAAGAATGCAGCGGCCGCAAATATGTATGAACTTCAGAACGAACTGGTAAATGCCAAGAAAAACGCTGACGCTATGGCAGAATCAGCAGGCTATGAGCTTAAAATGTTTGAGATAGCAAGGAGATTGCAGCATGGCGATAAGGTGCCGTATCAGGACGAACGTGCGCTGCTTGAATTTGATGACAAGCTTTACCAGGTATCAAAACAGATAGGTATGATGCGGCAAAACGAGGAGAGAAAAGAATATGACAGCCTTCTTGAAGACAAGGAGGAAACACAGGAATATGCACAGCCCGAACCGCCTGCTGAAGCAGGGGCAGCGGTTTCGGGGAGTGAGGGTGTCGAAGTAACTGCCGGGGAGGTAAGCGAAACGACACTTGAATAAAGCGGCAGATATGTATTTCACTGCGGGAGTAGTAGCGCGAAAGGTGCGAGGACGATAGGCAGCTGAGAGCATTATCTGTAAGCTGTGACAATAATGAATAAACGAGGTATCGCATGATGTGGGATGACAGGACTGACTGCCGCACAGATCGGTACCTCTTTTTATTTTTTATGGGCAGTTATGCAATTTATACAAAAATAGTCTGAGTTTTTGTATTCGCCAAATAATTTACAAACGGTGAATTTTGTGTTATAATTTTTATAATAAACTATAGTAGTTTGAAACTGAAAGGAGAAAACCTATGGCTGAACGATTTACAGTTACTTTTGAAAGCTTGCCCAAAAACCTTGACGAACTTAAAGCTTTGCCCGAGAGCTCACTTACAGAGCCGCAGTTTGCAGCAGCGCTTTTTGTGGCGGCGGCAGCACGCTTCCCCGAGGACAGGGAAGCAGCTTATGAAATGATAGACTTCCTGCGCGGCCCCCGCCCGCTTTCCCCTATGGATAAGCAGTTTATAAGGGACAGGCTTATGGATGTGAACTATATCCCCAATTCATACTTTGCAGGCGCGACCACTCAAAACGGCTATACCCCCGAAGCCCCCTATTCCATAACATTTGAAACCAACCCCTATTCCTATGATGAGGATGGCTATGTAAAGCTGTGGTGCAAGTCATCAGGGGCGGATTCACCAAGACAGGTAGTGCTCAGAAACAAACCGAGCACAGGCCAGTATTTCTTATGGGAGCAGTATCTTCTTGTGGGCATACGCCCATGTGATGATGCCTGGGCATAAAAAGTGTCAGTGATACCAAGACGGATAAAGTGCCTTGCGGCGGCAGTTCTTCTGCTGTTTACCACAGGCTGCGGCAGCAGTGATGAAGTTCAAAGCGGGGGCGGTGATGGCGGCGCATCGCTTTCTTTCTGGTGCTTTAATTCCTTTGCGCAGGAAAACAGCGGCGATAAACCGGGGACATTTGAACAAAGCCTTATTGACGGCTTTGAAGAACAGCACCCCGGTATAAAGATAGAGCTTACCCTTATAGATTTCACAAAAGGCCCCGAAAAGCTTGAAAATGCCATTAAAAACGGCAACCCGCCCGATATACTGTTTGATGCGCCCGGGCGCATCATATCATACGCCAAACGCGGGAAGCTGTCGCCGCTTGATGACCTCTTTGATGAAGAATTCATCAAAGATGTTGATAACAACAGCCTGACCGAAGCCTGCAAGGCCGGGGACAGCTATTATATGTACCCCGTAAGTTCTGCGCCGTTTTATATGGCATTCAACAAGGCATACCTTGAAGCCGCAGGCGTTGCCGATAAGGTGAAAGAGGGCTGGACGACAGATGACTTCACCGAAGTCCTGTCAGCTTTAAAACGGGAAGGCTATGTTCCGACAAGTGTTTACTGCAAGGATCAGAGCGGCGATCAGGGAACAAGGGCGTTTGCATCAAATCTTTTCAGCAGCGGTATATATGATCCCGTAAGCGGGCTTTATACCGCAGGCAACGAACAAGGCAGAAAGGCGTTTGAATACATCTATGATATATCACAGAAGGGGTATATACTAAATGGAATAAACAAGACCGCCGCAGATGTGCTTAATGATTTTGCGGCGGGGTTATCATCATATACACTTTTGTGGGGGCCGAGCCAGCAGAAGCAGTATGCCGAAACGCTTAGAAAGAATGACGTAAGTGTCATTTCTGTGCCGTACCCGTCTGATGACGGCGTGCCTGAGCTTGAATACCTTATAAACGGCTTTTGCGTTTTTGACAAGAACGACGACAAACGCACGGCAGATGCTAAGGAATTCCTTCGCTACTGTTCAGGCGGCGAGGCCGGTGAGCGTGTTGTTTTGCAAACAGGCTGTATACCCGTCAGGAACAGCTACAATTACCTTTATACAGGTGATGATCTTATAGCAAGGCTTGCAGGCTGGACAAAGTATTATGCGCCATACTACAACACTGTGGACGGCTTTGCGGATATGCGTGTAAAATGGTATACCACCCTTGGCGGAATGCTTTCGGGTGACATTGTTCCCGATAAGGCCGCAGAGGAATTTGAACGCTATGCAAATGAAACACTGAATAAAAAGAGCTGAAAGGCAATGCCCTTCAGCTCTTTGTTTTTGGCTATTCAAGTGTTTCAATAACATCAAGCGGCTTTTCCTCGTTCATTTTAAAGCACATTTCAACGAACTTGTCAAGCGGTACGTTATTAAGCTTTTTGTTGCCGCGAATGTTGATAGATACCGTTTCGTTTTCGGCTTCGCTGTCGCCAAGAACAATGATGTACGGATCTTTATAATTCTTGAACTTCTTTATCTTGTTTTTCATATTGTCGTCGGTATAATCCGCTTCAGCCCTTATGTGGTTCTTTGTAAGCAGATCATATACCTTTTTGGCGTACACATTGTGCTCTGTCCTTATCGGTACTATACCTACCTGATACGGGTTTAGCCAGAACGGGAATGCACCCTTGAAGTTTTCGGTGATGATGCCGATAAATCTTTCAAAAGAACCGAATATAGCGCGGTGTATCATAACAGGCTGCTTTTCAGAGCCGTCCGATGCAATATACTTCATTTTGAAGTTCAAAGGCAGCTGGAAGTCAAGCTGGATAGTGCCCATCTGCCACTCCCTGCCGAGTGCGTCTTTCATTTTAAGGTCGATCTTAGGCCCGTAGAACGCGCCGTCGCCTTCATTGAGTTCGTAACCGCCTTCGCCGTATACCTTTTCAAGTATGGCTTTAAGGTCTGCTTCGGCTTTGTTCCATACATTTATGTCGCCCATATAGTCATCAGGGCGTGTGGAAAGCTCTGCTGTATATGTCAGCCCGAAGGTATCGTAAAGCTCTGTCGCAATGGACATGATGTCAAGTATCTCGTCAGCTATCTGTTCTTCTGTTACAAGGATATGTGCATCGTCCTGCCTGAAAAGCTGCACCCTGAAAAGACCGTTAAGCTCGCCCGATTTTTCTTTCCTGTGAATAGTATCCACCTGGTTTATCCTTATAGGCAGCTCTTTATATGAACGCTGCTTGTTCATATATACCTTTATGGCTGTCGGGCAGTTCATGGGCTTTACACAGTAGGTATCCGAATCATCCTCACTTTCCCCGGGAATAACAAACATTCCGTCCTTATAATGATCCCAGTGACCGGAAGTCACCCAAAGTTCTCTCTTTGAGATAACAGGTGCAGATATCTCTGTGTAGCCGTGGCGCTCGTGTACCTCTCGCCAGTAGGAAAGCAGTGAATTGAACATCTTCCACCCTCTCGGCAGCCAGTAAGGCATACCCGGGGCAGTATGGTCAAACATAAACAGGTCAAGTTCCTTGCCTATCTTTTTATGGTCGCGCTCAAGCGCTTCTTTTATAAGCTGCTTGTGTGCTTTGAGTGCTGCCTTGTCAGGGAATGCGTATGCATAGATACGTGTCAGGCTGTCCTTTGTTTCATCACCGTGCCAGTAAGCGCCCGAAACAGCACGAAGCTCAAATGCAGCCCCCATAAGTTCCTGCGAATTGTCAACGTGCGGGCCGCGGCAAAGGTCAACGTAATCGTCGCCGGTGTAGTAAACCGTGATAGTTTCATCGTCTGAAAGCTCGTTTATTATTTCTGTCTTGAATTTCTGTGAAGCAAACATCTCTGCGGCATCAGCCTTTGATATTTCCTCCCTTTTCCAGTCCTCACGCCTTTTGATTATCTCGTGCATCTTGTTTTCTATCTTTGCAAAATCCTCAGAAGAAACAGTCACACCCTCGGGAAAGGTAAAATCATAATAAAACCCGTCGGCTATCTGCGGCCCTATGGCGTACTGGACCTCTTTGCCGTAAAGCTCGATAACAGCTTTAGCCAGAATGTGTGCGAGTGAATGTCTGTAGACTTCCAGAAATAATTCCTTATCCATTTTAAGTATCCTCCGTTCTCTTTGATGCGGTATTATAATATTATACCATACTAAATCCGGTTTGTCAACTTTTGACTTTAAAGCGCCATAACGCATCAAAAATGAAAATACCGTGAAAAAACATTGACAAAATCTCCATATTGCTGTATAATATAAAATGTATTTCTATATGTAAATCTTTAATGTAAGGACGGATTGTATCTATGGGGCTATTTGATAGAATGTTCGGTAACTATTCAAAAAAGGAACTTGCAAGAATAGAACCGATAAAAAATAAGGTGCTTGAGCTTGAAGCAAAGTATCAGCCTATGTCTGACCACGAGCTGAGGGAGCAGACGAAGGTATTCAAGGATAAGCTTTCTGACGGGCTCTCAACGCTTGATGATGTACTGCCCGATGCTTTGGCCGTGTGCCGTGAAGCGGCATTCAGGGTGCTTGGCAAAAAGGCGTACCCTGTTCAGATAATCGGTGCGATAGTTCTGCATCAGGGCAGGATCGCCGAAATGAAAACAGGTGAAGGTAAAACCCTTGTTGCGTGCCTTGCCGCATATGCAAACTGCCTTGACGGGCTTGGTGTCCACGTTGTAACGGTAAATGACTATCTTGCAAAATTCCAGTCTGAGGAAATGGGCAGGGTGTTCCGCTTCCTCGGGTGTACTATAGGCTGTGTTTTAAACGGTATGAATAAGGATGAAAAGCGTGAGGCTTATAATTCCGATATAACATACGGTACAAACAGTGAATTCGGCTTTGACTACCTGCGTGATAATATGGTGATATATAAAAAGGATAAGGTCCAGCGAGGCCATTCGTTTGCAATAGTTGATGAGGTGGACTCTATCCTTATCGACGAAGCAAGGACGCCGCTTATCATTTCAGGTCAGGGCGATAAGTCAACAGACCTTTACCAGAAGGCGGATGCCTTCGCAAAGAGCTTAAAGCCGATAAAGGTCGTTGAGATCGATGACAAGCAGGATACCGATACCATCTATGACGGCGATTATATCATAGACGAAAAGGCACGTACTGCCACCCTTACCAAATCGGGCGTTAAAAAGGCAGAGAAGCACTTCGGCGTTATAAATCTTATGGACGCTGAAAATATGACACTTCTGCATCATATAAATCAGGCTATCAAGGCAAACGGCGTTATGACAAACGAGGTGGATTATGTTGTCAAGGACGGCGAGGTGCTTATCGTTGACGAATTTACAGGCCGTATAATGGTGGGCAGACGTTTCAACGACGGATTGCATCAGGCGATAGAGGCTAAGGAAGGCGTTAAGGTAATGCGCGAAAGCAAGACTATCGCTACTATCACATACCAGAACTATTTCAGGCTTTATTCAAAGCTTTCCGGTATGACGGGTACGGCACTGACCGAAGAAGACGAGTTCAGGGAGATATATAAGCTTGACGTTATCGAAGTACCTACCAACAAGCCTGTTATCAGAAAAGACCACCCCGATGTTGTTTTCAAGACGGAAAAGGGCAAGTATAATGCGGTTATCGAGCAGATAATCGAGTGCAATAAGAAAGGCCAGCCTGTGCTTGTGGGTACGGTTTCGATCGATAAGAGTGAGTACCTTTCAAGGCTTCTTAAAAACAAGGGCATAAAGCACGAGGTACTCAATGCAAAATATCACGAAAAGGAAGCTCAGATAGTAGCTCAGGCGGGTAAGTTCGGTTCGGTAACTATCGCGACTAATATGGCAGGGCGTGGTACCGATATTATCCTCGGCGGTAATGCCGAATACCTTGCAATGGCGGAAATGCGCAAACTCGGCTATGAAGAACAGGTGATAGTTGACGCTACAGGCTTTGCGGAAACAGATGACGAGGTCATAATCGAAGCAAGGGAAAAGTATAAGAAGTTCTATGAAAAGTTTGATGAACAGGTAAAGGAAAAGGCTGAAGCTGTAAAAGAAGCAGGCGGGCTTTTTATAATAGGTACCGAAAGGCATGAATCAAGGCGTATAGACAACCAGCTCAGAGGACGTTCGGGCAGACAGGGGGATCCCGGCGAGAGCAGATTCTATCTTTCGCTTGAAGATGACCTTATGCGTATATTCGGCGGCGACAGGGTAACGGGTATGATGGACACCCTTAAAGTTGACGAGAATATGCCGATAGAGAGCAAGATGCTCACAAGCGTTATAGCATCTTCACAGAAGAAGATCGAGGGCAGGAACTTCAATATAAGAAAGAATGTCCTCAATTATGATGATGTTATGAATACCCAGCGTGAGATAATCTACGGACAGCGCAGCAAGGTGCTTGATGGTGAGGATATCCACGATTATATCGAAAATATGATTAAGGACTTTGTGGAAACCACAGTCAATATGTATATCGGTGATGACGATATCAAGGATAACTGGAACCTCGAAGGCCTTAAAGATCAGCTTATGGGGCTTATCACAGTCGATGATGACTTCAACTATACAAGTCAGGAACTTGATGATGTCAATAAGGAAGATATCATTAAGATGCTTCAGGAAAGGGCACTTGCTATATATGGCAAGCGTGAGGAAGATCTTGGCGCAGAGCTTCTCAGGGAGATCGAGCGTGTTGTATTGCTCAAAGTAGTTGATACTAAGTGGATGGCGCATATAGACGATATGGACGAGTTAAAGCGCGGTATCGTGCTCAGGTCATACGGACAGAGAAACCCTGTTGTTGAATACAGAATGGAAGGCTTTGAGATGTTCGACGCTATGGTAGACTCTATCAGGGAGGAAACTGTAAGAACGCTCTTTACCATACAGGTAAGGCGTGAGGGCGAAGCCCCGAAGCGCGAGCAGGTACTGAAGGATTCAACACCTGTGAACCATACTGTTATCAGGCGAAGCGGCAAAAAGGTGGGGCCTAATGATCCCTGCCCGTGCGGAAGCGGCAAGAAATACAAAAAATGCCACGGCGCAAACCTGAACGCTGAGGATTAAAAAACACCTTACAGGACGGGAAGCTATCCCGTCCTGTTTTGGAATACAGATATTGAAAACGTTTAAGTCGATCGGAGGAATTACAATGACATCTTTCAAACCGGCAGATATACTTCTGCCTGAAAATGCCGATATGCAGAAATGGTCTGTAGTCGCCTGTGACCAGTATACATCTGAACCTGAATACTGGGCAGAGCTTAAAGAATATGTTGGTGATTCACCTTCGGCACTTAACCTTATACTGCCCGAGGTATACCTCGGAAGCGGGGACGAGCAGGCACGCATTGATGCAATACATAAAAATATGGATAACTATATCAAAGGCGGCGTGTTCAGGGAGTATAAAGACGCACTTATATACATAGAACGCACCCAGAACGACGGCAAGGTCAGGGCGGGCTTAGTGGGCTGTATAGACTTGGAGGATTATGACTACAGCAAGGGTTCGGCATCTCTTGTACGTGCTACAGAAGCAACCGTAGTCGAGCGTATACCCCCGCGGCTAAAGGTAAGGCGCGGCGCACAGATAGAGCTTTCACATATAATGATACTTATTGATGATGATAAGAAAACGGTGATCGAGCCGCTTGCTTTGAAAAAGCAGAGTATGACAAAGCTTTATGACACCCCGCTTGCAATGAAGGGCGGGCATATAGCGGGATATCTGCTTGATGAAGGTGACAAGGCTATGGTGCTTGATGCCCTTGAAAAGCTCGGCGGCAAGGAAAGCTTTGAAAAAAAATACGGCCTTAAAGATACCCCTGTGCTTGCTTATGCTATGGGTGACGGCAACCATTCGCTTGCAACGGCAAAGGCTTATTATGAACAACTCAAAGCGGCAAACCCTGATAAGGATATGTCGTCCCACCCTGCAAGGTATGCGCTTTGCGAGCTTGTGAACCTGCACTCGCCGGCACTTGAATTTGAAGCTATACACCGCATAGTTACGAATACTGATACACAAAAGCTTTTAGCGGCGCTTGAAGCGGAACTGGGGCTTTCAGCCAAGCAAAGCGGGCAGAAGATAACGATAGTTGAAAACGGTATCCACCGTGATGCGTATATACATAAGCCGCTTTCAAAGCTTGCTGTCGGTTCGCTTCAGGTTTGCCTTGACAGGCTTCTGCCTGATATAGGCGGCGAGGTGGATTATATTCACGGTACAGAGGTGGTAGATAAGCTTTCACAGCAGGATAATGCTGTAGGCTTTATCCTCCCCGATATGGGCAAGAACGAGCTTTTCCCGACTGTTATAGCAGACGGTGCACTTCCAAGAAAGACATTCTCTATGGGGCACGCCTGGGATAAGCGCTATTATATGGAGGCAAGAAGGATAGGAGAGGGCTGATGATAAGCAAACAGTCCGCTTACACAAAATTGCATGATTAAGGAGTCTTTATTATGATAATTGATGACTGCAAAGCTTTGAATGAGATCAAAATGGAGCTGACAGGGCATATAATCCCTTTC
Organism: uncultured Ruminococcus sp.; assembly: GCA_902780505.1. Lineage (GTDB taxonomy): Bacteria > Bacillota > Clostridia > Oscillospirales > Ruminococcaceae > NK3A76. The sequence continues at coordinate 101,263 of CACZFN010000006.1, forward strand.
TGGTCAGCACTAAAGGACGAGGAGAACGGCGGCTTCTACGGGTTTATGAATAATGCCCTGGAACTTGATAAAAAAGCAGACAAGGGCGTTATACTGCACGCAAGGATACTCTGGTTCTATTCGAAGGCTTATATAACCCTTAAAGATGAAATGCTCAAGGAATATGCCTTCCATGCATTTGAGTTTATGAAAAACCACTGTATAGACTATGAAAAGGGCGGCGTGTACTGGATGCTCGATCATAAGGGCAGACCTGTTGATACTATGAAGCATACATATAATATAGCATTCTGTATATATGCGCTTTCCTGCTATTATAATGCATTTGGTGACAGGTTCGCACTTGACCTTGCATATAAGCTTTTTACGGATATTGAGGAAAACACCCTTGATGAATACGGCTACCGTGAAGCGTTTTCAAGGGACTGGCAGCTTATAGACAATGAAGCCTTGAGCGAGAACGGCCTGAAAGCTGATAAGACCATGAATACCGTTTTGCACCTGATAGAGGCTTATACAGAGCTTTTAAAAGCTGACCGCAGTGAAAGGGTAGAGGAACGCCTGCGCTTTTTGCTTTCGCAGATGTCGGATATAATTTATGACGCCGATACAGACGCGCTGAGGGTGTTCTTTGATGAAAAATTCGGGCTTGTCGGCGATATACATTCCTTTGGCCATGATATCGAAGCTACATGGCTTACAGACCGCGCCTGCAAGGTGATAGGTGACGCTGCACTTATAGAAAAGTTCAGGCAGATAAATGTCAGGATCGCAAGGAATATACAGAAGCTTGCTATAGATACCGACGGCGCTATGAAAAACGAACGTGAAAATGACAAGATAGACGCTACCCGTGTATGGTGGGTACAGGCTGAAGCTGTAGTGGGATTTATAAATGCTTACCAGAACAGCAACGACGAAGCATTTCTCAAAACCGCTAAGGGCGTTTGGGATTATATCAGGGATAATGTTGTTGATAAGCGTGAGGGCGGCGAGTGGTTTTCGGAACTTGAAGCAGACGGAACACCGCGCGAGTATAAAGAGCAGGTCGGCCCCTGGAAGTGCCCGTACCATAACGGCAGAATGTGCTTAGAGGTAATAGCAAGGGGCGTTGAACTGTAAATGTACAAGTATGAAACACATATGCATACCGCCGAAACAAGCGCCTGCGCTTCCGCAGCGGGTGAGCAGCAGGCGAGGCGATATAAGGAACTCGGCTATGACGGGATCATCATAACAGACCACTTCTTTAACGGCAACTGCCACGAAAGCATTAAAAACTGCAAGGACTGGTATAAAAAAGTTGATATGTTCATGTCGGGCTATGAAGCTGCAAAGGCGGAGGGCGACAGGATAGGGCTTAAAGTGTTCTTCGGGCTTGAATACTGCTACTGCGGCGCAGATCTTCTCACCTATGGCGTGGACAGGGAGTGGCTTTATGCACACCCCGAGGTGATGTCACTGAGCGTTTTTGACTATGCCGGTCTGGTACATGATTCGGGCGGTGTGCTCGTTCATGCGCACCCGTTCCGGGAAGCCGGGTACTTAAACGAGATAAGGCTTGTCCCGCATTATGTGGACGGTGTTGAAAGCTATAACTGCGGCAATGCAAGCGAGGTCTATAACGAAAGGGCAAAATGGTATGCCGAAAGCTTTGGCTTTGTGCAGACAGGCGGTACTGATAACCATCACCTCAGTGCAGAGCGTTTAAGCGGGATATACACACAAACGCCGCTTGAAAGCATTGATGATTATGTTCAGGCGATAAAGACAAATAATATAGCGGGGATAATCTACCCCGAAAAACTAAAAAACTGAAAGGAATGACAGCAAATGACATTTAAGAAAACTTTTGCATTAGTGACCGCCCTTGTGATAGGTGCGGGAATAATGACAGCCTGCGGAGATTCGGCATCATCGGACAGTGCGGGTGACAGTGCTTCAAAAACTGAAAGCGCGGATCAGAATAACGGAGGCGACAGCAGCGCTGATGAAGCGGCACCTAAGGACGATACTATCCACGATATGCGTGATATAACTGCGTGGGATATGGTAAAGGAAATGAAAACCGGCTGGAACCTCGGCAACACCCTTGATGCGACGGGCGGTGACGGTCTGGGCGCAGAAACATCATGGGGAAACCCTGAAACCACCAAACTTATGATAGATGCAGTCAAGGACGCAGGCTTTAATGTGTTAAGGGTGCCTGTTTCGTGGGGAACACATATGTCTGATGATTATACAGTCGACAGCGCATGGATGAACAGGGTAAGGGAAGTGGTCGACTACGGTATTGATAACGGTATGTATGTTATACTCAACACCCACCACGAGGAATGGTATTTCCCGAACAACGAGAATAAAGAGCAGGATATGGAACAGCTCAAAGCGCTCTGGTCACAGATAGCTGAGGAGTTCAAGGGCTATGATGAGCACCTTATCTTTGAGGGACTGAACGAACCCCGTCTGCGCGGAACAGGCAAGGAATGGACAGGCGGCGACCAGGAATCAAGGGACGTTGTAAATGAATACGAGCAGGTGTTCTATGATACAGTACGTGCATCAGGCGGCAATAACGATAAGCGCTGCCTTATGATAACCCCATATGCTGCTTCAAGCGATCCTAACTGTATGAAAGCGCTTAAACTGCCGGATGAAAATGATGACCACCTTATAATCTCGGTACACGCTTATCTGCCTTATTCCTTTGCACTTGATACAAAGGGCACAGATCAGTTTGACGCGGGCAGTGACGGTGGTGTTATTGACAGCTTCTTCTCAAATCTTGACAGCATATTCCTTTCAAAGAATATTCCCGTTATAGTTGGCGAGTACGGCAGTGTAAACAAGGATTTCAATGTCGATGAACGTGTAGAATGTGTCAGCTACTACCTTAACAAGGCCGAGGAATACGGCGTGCCATGTGTTTGGTGGGATAATAATGCATTTGTTTCAAACGGCGAGAACTTCGGGCTTTTACAGCGTACTGATGTGCTGACTGATGACTTTTCAAATGTATGGGAGCCTCAGGAGGTCGTTGATGCGATAATGGCGGTCTATAATGATTAAGAATTTTGATAAGAACGCTCAGGATATCCTTGACCGCCTTACAAAGGAACTTGAAGACGATACGCCCCGAAAAGATGCCCAAAAGCGACGTAAAGACGGGGAGGTCAATCTTCATGACGGGCATAGAGAACGTTTAAGGGAACGTTTTGCCGAAAACCTTGACTTCAATGGCTTTTCCGAGCACGAGGTGCTTGAGCTGATGCTGTTTTATGCATTGCCGCGTGTCGATACAAACGAACTTTCACATACACTTGTCAATAATTTCGGCGGCTTGTTCGGGGTGCTAAACGCCCCGCTTACCGAGCTTAGTGCCGTAAGCGGGCTTGGCAGGAAAAGTGCGCTTTTTATCAAGCTTATCATGCGTATGTGCGTGGAGTATAATATATCACTTCAGCATGGCATAAACGTAAATAATTATGAAAAGCTCTGTTCTTATGTCAGGTATCAGTTTTCGTATGAAAAGGAAGAATGTGCAAAGCTTTTCTGCGTTGACAAGGGCGGCGACCTTTCAGTGCCGTTTGAGATAGGCAGGGGGCTTGCGCATAAAACGCATATCGACCTTAGAAAAACAATGCTTGTAATAACAAATACAGGCGTGCAGTCGATAGTTGTGGCACATAACCATATCTCGGGGCTTCCCGAACCGTCTAAGGAGGATATCGTAATAACAAGGCGGCTTCGTCAGATGATAGAACCGATAGGCGTTACACTTCTTGACCACCTTGTCGTGACAGACAGCGGTATCGTATCAATGCGTGAACGCGGAATGATGGATATTTAGTAAACATAAAGACTCTCTATATCTTTGGTATAGAGAGTCTTATTATTTTTATGGTGTGCCGCAGGCTGCTGAGCTATTCAAGTACAAGCACCATAGCACTCCTCGGTGCAAGGGTAAATGTGTTGCCGCGCCTGTTAAGCATAGCATCAAGCAAGGCGCCCTTTTCGTATGGTACACCTGTGTAGAACCTTGCCTGCCAGCTATAACCCATAAGTTCGGGTGCTGTTACATCAACGGTTTCCCAGTAGGTATTGAACGCAAGGTATACTGCATCGTCACTGCCGTCCTTTTTCTTACCTGAATACATTATGCCGATAACGTGGTCACTGTCGCTGAGGGTGCCGTTCCATGCGGCGCCGTGGTGGTATGTTATGTTTTCAAAACCGAGCGATATGGGCTGAGTGTTCTTTCGTATTATCCTGTGCTTTTTACGAAGCGCCAGGAGGTCTTTTACATATTCAAATATCTCTCCGTACCTTTTGAGCCTTTCCCAGTCAAGCCATGAGGTTTCGTTATCCTGACAGTACGCATTGTTGTTGCCGGACTGCGTTTTGCACATTTCGTCCCCCGCAGGGAACATGACCGCCCCGCGTGAAAGCATAAGTGCGGTAAATGCGTTTTTTATAAGGCGCAGGCGCAGGCCGTTTATTTCTTTATCGTCTGTTTCACCCTCTGCACCGCAGTTCCAGCTGTAATTATCATCAGAGCCGTCAGTGTTGTTCCAGCCGTTTTTCTCATTGTGCTTTTCGTTATAAGAATAAAGGTCATACAGCGTGAACCCGTCGTGGCAGGTCAGGAAGTTTACAGATGCATTGTACCCCCTTATACGCGGATCATAAATATCCTCACTGCCCGTTATGCGGTTTACTGCCGCCTGTGCCATGCCGCTGTCGCCCTTCAGGAACCTGCGAAGATCGTCCCGGAACCGCCCGTTCCATTCCGCCCACCTGTTCCATGACGGGAACGAACCCACCTGATAAAGCCCGCCTGCGTCCCAGGCTTCTGCTATAAGCTTTACACGGCTCAGTATCGGATCAAACGCAAGTGTTTTAAGAAGCGGCGGGTTCGGCATAGGTGAACCGTCCTCGTTCCTGCCGAGAATAGTTGCAAGGTCAAAGCGGAAGCCGTCCACCCGGTATTCAACCACCCAGTATCTGAGGCAGTCTACAATAAACTGCTGAACTATCGGGTGGTTACAGTTCACGGTATTGCCGCAGCCTGAGAAATTATAGTAGTGTCCGTCCGGTGTGAGCATATAGTAAACACTGTTGTCAAGTCCCTTGAACGAGAATGCCGAGCCATGCTCGTCCCCCTCGGAGGTGTGGTTGAATACCACATCAAGAAATACAAGTATCTTGTTTTCGTGAAGCGTTCGTATAAGCATTTTCAGCTCGTCGCCCTCGCGGTTATATTCAACTGCCGAAGCATAGCTTGTGTTCGGTGCAAAGAATGCCGTAGGACTGTAACCCCAGTAATTGAGCAGCTGCTGCCCGTCAACCACTCTTGCGCTTTCAAGCTCGTCAAATTCAAAAATCGGCATAAGCTCAACAGCGTTTATGCCGAGCTTTTTAAGGTAAGGTATCTTTTCTATTACCCCGGCAAATGTCCCCCGCGCCGCCACGCCAGAGGAACTGTCCATAGTAAACCCGCGGACGTGCAGCTCGTAGATAACAAGGTCCTGAAATTTTATATCGGGCTGCCTGCAGTCGCCCCAGTCAAAAAGGTCAGCGTGTACCCTTGCGTGGTAACTGCCGTCACCCTTAGCCTTTTTGCCCCATACGCTCTGCCCTGTTACAGCTTTGGCGTATATGTCAAGAACGTTTCGGTTCTTGTCAAATATAAGCCCTTTTTCAGGTTCGTAAGGGCCGTCTAAACGGTAGCAGTATTCAAAATCGTAGATATCAAGCCCGAATATCATAATAGACCATGTATTGCCTATCCTGAAAGAATCGGGGATAGGTATAACTGCGTAGGGCTTTTGTTCAGTCCTTTTGAAAAGTGCCACCGAGCAGGCAGTCGCATTCTGCGAATGTACAGTAAAATTCACAGCGTTTTCGAGTGCCGTTGCACCGTTTAGTTCATAAAAGCCCGGGCGTACATCAAAGCCCTTGATCTTTCTTGTGGGGAGTAGGTTTTGTTTCATATTGATCACCTGCCGCTATCCTGTCGTTTATTTCAGCGTATCGTTTCAGCCGTTTTTCAAAAGCATCAAGCTTTGTCCTGCTGCGAGTTTTTATCAGTGCCAAAAAGTATTTGCGAAGATCCTCGACTACATATTTAACATCAAAGGCCGCAGTTATGGAAACGCTCAGTTCCCTTGCCTTTTTGCCGGTAAGCCCGAAAAGGTTTATTATAACGATAGAATCGTCGCCGCATATCCTGTAAAGGTCATCATAAAACCCCTGTGAGAAAACCGATGAATGTATCTTTTCAGCCACGAATATATCCACAAATACAAGGCTGTAGCTGTCGGGAGCCGCTTCCTTTACAAACATAAAAGCATCATCATTTATAAGCTCAAAACGTTCTTTCATTCTGTCACTGATAAAATACTTATCTGCTATTTCAATAAGTGTTTTTGAATATTCCACACCTGTCACCCGGCAGCTTTTGTATCTGTTTATAAGAAACCTCGGCACAGTGCACCCCGCACAGCCGAGCACGAGTGCCTTGTCTATCGGGGTAAGCTTAAAGAAGCAGTCAGCTATCCTCTGTGCGCAGGGGTAAAGCGGCTGAAAAACCTGCCTGTCACTTAAAAATACCGAGGAATAAAGATAACTGCCGCCGTTTTCAAATTCTATTCTTCTTATGTTGTTTTTGGGGCAAAACGGGTAGCGGTAGTCTGCGACTATATATTTTACACCGCTGCCTGTTTCATGGTCTTCAAAGCTTTCAAGCAGGTATCTGTTTTCTATCCCGTCAAGTATTCCCATATTGCTCCCTTACTAAAAACGGGCGGTCAACCGTCGCCCGTAATTTTATCTTACTTGTCCTCCGGTTCAATCACAGGAGCTTCAACCACGTTTTTCTTTACGCTTTCAATACCGTTCTTGCAGGCGGCCTTTGTTGTGTAGCCCTCACTTGTGGCTATCACCTGACCGTTTGTGGCTTTAAGCCTGAAACGTGTTTCGCCCTTTTTGTCGGTATATATCTCAAACTTCGGGCACTTCTGTGCTTCAAAGCCTTCAGCCGTCTGGTCTTCTATATTGGCAGCAGGTGCGTTTTTCGCTACACTTGCACAGCCGTTCTTAGCTGATGAAAGTGTTGTGAAAACCTCACCGCCTATAGCGATAACTTCACCGTTGCCTGCTTTAAGTGACCATGTAAAGCCTGTATTTGTCTTTTTAACAACGAATTTTCCCATTATAATGACCTGCCTTTCATTTTAAAAGTCTGTAAGTACATTATAATATACTTTATAAGATTTGTCAATAATTTTTGCACTTAGCAGAAAAATTTTATATGTGTTACCCAAACATCTGCCGGATCATCACTGTACGGTTTCTGCACTTATACCTTTTTCTGCCATATATTCCCTTATAAGCCTTGTAAAATCTTCGCCGTACTTCTGGCATTTGGCTTCCCCGACACCTGAAACATTCAGAAATTCCTGCACGTTCTGCGGAAGCTTTGCGCACATATCCCGAAGTGAGGAATCGCTGAATATTATGTAAGCCGGCATTTTTTCTTCCTGAGCCTTCTGATTTCTGAGGCTTCTCAGCCGCCAGAAAAGTTCGGGGCGTGCAGATTTTTCGGCGCTGTTATTAGATGAAGCGGATTTTGCGCCTGACTTTTTATTGGCAGATGCACCTTTTCTGGGCACTTTCATGGTGACACTTATCCTGTCTATCAGTATACTGCGTGCTTTTTGTGTCAGCACAAGCGTGTGGAATTCGTCACGGCTCAGGTACCCCTCCCCTTCAAGGAATCGTATCACCTGCTTTATGTATACAGCAGTCGAATCCTTCATTATCCCGTAGGTGGAAAGTGTATCAAGCTTAAAGGTGTTTATTTTCGGATCGTTTCCGCCTTTGAGTATAGAAGATACCACGCCCTCGCCAAAAGAAAGCCGTCTTTCCGCAAGTCTGTAAACACAGGAAAGTATCTTCTGTGCATCAATGGTAATGTCCTTGTCAACAAAATCGCCCGTACAGTTTGAACACCCGCAGACACCGTCCCTGTTGCATAAGCGCGGCGATCTGTCCCCGAAGTAATCAAGCATGAATCCTCTGAGGCAGGATGTAGTTGTGCAGTACCTCGTCATCATCATAAGACGCTCTGTCTGCCCTTTTACTATAAGCTCGCGTTCGTTTTCATCAAGGGTGTCATTTTCGTCACTGTGTTCTATCAGGAACCTGTTCGTTCTGACGTCCTGTCCGCTGTAGAGTATTATACATTCCCCGTTTGAGCCGTCACGTCCGCATCTGCCTGCCTCCTGATAATAGCTTTCTATATCCTTTGGCATATTGTAGTGCACCACAAAGCTTACGTTTGATTTGTCGATACCCATCCCAAAAGCGTTTGTGGCCACCATTATCTTTTTTCTGTCATATATGAAATCGTCCTGGTTTATGCGCCTTTCTTCATCATCAAGGCCCGCGTGGTAGCGTGTCGCACTGAACCCCTTTTCGCAAAGCCTTGCGCATACCTCCTCAACGCCCTTTCTTGCAAGGCAGTAAACTATCCCGCTTTTGTCCTCGTTTCTTTGAAGTATCTCGCACAGCGAGTGGAACTTATCATCAGGGTGCATAACGCCGAAGTAGAGGTTTTTTCTGTCAAACCCCGTTACTTCAAGATAAGGAGAGCGAAGTGACAGCATATTTATTATGTCTTCTCTTACCCTTTTTGTGGCTGTCGCGGTAAACGCCGAAACCACCGGCCTGCGTGGAAGTGATGATATGAATTCGGCTATCCTCAGATAAGACGGCCTGAAATCCTGCCCCCATTGTGAAACACAGTGGGCTTCGTCTATCGTTACCATCGAGATATCCGAATTTTGTGCAAAGTGCAGGAATGCGGGTGTCAGCAGGCGTTCCGGCGCACAGTATATAAGCCTGAAAGCGCCGCGCCGGGCAAGTGAGAGCGCTTTTGTATACTGTTCGGGTGTGAGCGAACTGTTAAGATATGCCGCCCTGACACCACAGTGAATAAGGGCGTTGACCTGATCTTTCATAAGTGATATAAGCGGGGAAACGACTATAGTTATACCTTCAAACATAAGTGCAGGCACCTGGTAGCATATGCTTTTGCCCGCACCTGTCGGCATTATTCCCAGACTATCCTGACATGAAAGAATGGCATCTATTATGCCCTCCTGCCCGTCACGGAACTGTTTATGCCCGAAATACTGCTCTAAAACCGAAAGCTTATCCATTTTATCAGATCCCATTTCTACACAAAATATCCATGCCGCCGACGCTGCGGGCTGACTGCCGTGTCGGCGGCATAGGTAAATCATACAAGTGTGACATCCCAGTCTGCAAGGTATTGCTGAAGCCTTGTAAGGTCCGACATTTTTATGCCTCTGATGCCGTCAAGGTCTGCGTTCGATTCATCTATCGAAACGTCCCAGTCTGCAAGGTACTGCTGAAGTCTTGTAAGGTCTGCCATATTTATCTTGCCGTTTCTGTCTACATCGCCTGCAATACGGTCGGTTATCTCAAATTCAGCGATAAGTTCACCGCCGTAAAGGCCTTTTCCGTAAACTGTTGCCGCAGCGGTGCCTTTGTCCTTGCAGTTTTTGTAAACTATCTCATAATCCCTGTTAAGGGTAAGCGTTGTTTTGTCAAGTGTTACTGTGACAGACGGCATTATATAGCTTCCTGTGTGGTAGTATGCCTTTTCAAGTCCCGATATTTCCGCATTTGCTATGTTTATAAGCTTTGGCAGGGTTTGTGTTTTTGTATCGCCGCATTTTGTGCAGGTGTAGGTGATCTCGCCCTCCTTTTCAAGTGTCGGGGCGCTTTTTACTTTGCCCTCGTCCCAGCTGTGAGAGCATTCCTGCGGGTAATACTTTGTAAGCGCCTTTAAAAATTCTGTGTCGGAAACACTGAGCTCGCTTCTTTTGATAAGCCCGAAGGTTTCGCCGTTGCTTGGCGGGTAAACGTTATTGTCCCATAAAACAGCAGGTATACCGCGCTCGCTTGAACGTTTGGTGTAGTATTCCGCCCATTTCACACGTTCATCAGAATTGTTCTTATCCATAGCGCCGAACTCGCCTATAACAGAGCTTATGCCCTTCTGTTCAAGCTTGTCAAGGCAGTCAAACAGGTAATCAAGCTGGCTGTACAGATCTGATGTGAAGCTGCTTGTTCCGTTTTTGTCAAGCGCAAAGCTGTACGGCGTATAAGCGTGAACTGACGCAACGGTCATATCGCTTTTATCGCTTGGAAGCACATAATACGGGTTTACAGCGCCGTCGATAGATGCGCAATAACCGGGGCACATTATAAGCCTTGTCTTGTTATTGCCGCCCGAGGAACGTATGGTGTCAACGGCCTTCTGGTTAAGCTCGTTAATAACGCCTATTGCTTCTCTGACATCGCTTTCGGGATTGTTTGTATTGAACCCCCACTCGTTTGTATGCCCTATGAGCCGCGGTTCGTTGAGGGTTTCAAATATAAGGTGCTGGTCATAGTCCTTGTATTCCTCACAAAGTTGTTCCCACACGCTTGAAACATAGTTAAGCGACTGCGTTTTATATGTGCTGTTCGGGTAGAAGAACTTGTTGTCTATCTGTGAAGCCATCTTCCGATCTATAAATTCCTGTGTATGTGGGGTGTTGTCGTGGTGAATGTTGATTATTACATACATACCCTCGTCAAGTGCCATATCAACGATAGTGTGAACCCGTGTCATCCACTGCTTAGATATGGTGTAGTCACTGCTGTGCATATGCTCGCCCCACGAAACGGGTATCCTTATCGTTGAAAAACCGCTTTCGTGAACAAATTTGATAAGTTCCTTTGTTGTTGTAGGGTTGTTCCATGCATTTTCGTAGTAAAGATCATCTTTGATCCATGCTGAACAGTTTGAACATTCAAATGTATTGCCGAGATTCCAGCCGAGCCCCATTTTTTTGAGTATCTCAGCCTTTGTCAACGTTTCTGCTGCAACTGCGGGCGGTGTTGCGGCCGGTATCAGAGCTGCCGCCATTGCCGCCGCACAAAGGGCAGATGTAATTTTCTTAAATAATTTCATATGTTCCTCCTTTTTGATAGCTTGCTATTACATACTATTATATCATACCATAAATCGGGCTTAATTTCAATCAGTAATATTGCATAAAATAAGCCGTTTCTTTTTTACACTCAAAATAATAAATATTATGGACTTTGTCTTAAAAATGTTGTATAATATTTTTATACAATTCGGTATTGGAAGGAGTATTTTTATGTACGAAGATATCAAAGAACAAATGGTGGATATCTGCCATAAGATGTGGCTCAAGGGCTGGGTTGCGGCAAATGACGGCAATATAACCGTTAAGGTAGGCGAGGGGAAATACCTTGCTACCCAGACAGGAATGTCAAAGGCTTTTATCACTGCAAAGAACATAGGGCTTATTGATGATGACTTTAATATCTTAGAAGCCGAGGAGGGTTTCAGACCGTCAAGCGAGGTCAAGATGCATTTAAGATGCTACCATGACAGGCCTGATGTCGGGGCAGTCGTACACGCTCACCCGCCGACGGCAACAGGCTTTGCCTGCGCGCAGATACCGCTTGATGATTACTGTATGATAGAAACGGTCATTGTGGTAGGCTCTATCCCGCTTACTCCATACGGCACACCCTCCACCTACGAAGTGCCGGAAGCCATTGCACCGTATTTGCAGGAACACGATGTGATGCTTTTGGAAAACCACGGTGCACTTACAGTCGGCGCTGACCTTATTACGGCTTATTACAGAATGGAAACGCTTGAATTGCAGGCGCAGATATCCTTAAACGCAAGGCTTTTGGGCGGCGTCAAGGACATCGACCGTGAGAATATCGACAAGCTTATCGCTATGCGCCCCGCCTACGGCGTTACGGGCAGGCACCCGGGGTACAAGAAGTATAAGAATAAGTATACCGAGTGACAGCGGGTTTTGTTCTGAAATAAGAAAGAATAAATAATAAAGAACAACTGAGGTGTCCGCCTTTGGCGGACGGTTTTTAAAGTGGAGGGAAAGGCTATGTCAAAACGTGTTTTGGCGTTTGATCTCGGTGCATCGGGCGGCAGGGCTGTTATTGTCGGATATGACGGGGCGGCTTTCACCTTTGACGAGGTCCACCGCTTTTCAAATGATCCCGTGATGCTGGGCGGTACGTTTTACTGGGACGTACTGAGGCTTTTCTTTGAGATAAAGCAGGGGCTTGTAAAGGCTAAGCTCTCAGGCGGGTTTGACAGTATCGCCATTAATACATGGGGTGTTGATTTCGGGCTTATTGATGAAAACGGCGGGCTTGTTATGAACCCTGTGCACTACCGCGATACACGCACACGGGGTATGCTAAAAGAAAGCGAAAAGTATATTTCAAATAACGAGCTTTACCTTAAAACGGGCAATCAGCTTATGGAGATAAACACGGCATTTCAGCTTTTGTCACTTAAAAAGAACAGGCCTGAGCTTCTTGCACGTGCAAAGCGGCTTTTGTTTATGCCCGATCTGCTTGCATATTTCCTGACGGGTGAACAGGTCTCGGAATACTCTATCGCTTCCACCTCACAGCTGTTTGACCAGGTAAACGGCGGGTGGAATTATGAAGTCATAGATAAACTCGGCTTTGACAGGGGGCTGTTTGCACCGGTCGTTAAAAGCGGGACTGTGACAGGAAAGCTTTCCCGTGAAATCTGTGAAGAACTCGGGCTGCCTGAAATACCCGTGATAGCAGCCTGCGGGCATGACACACAGGACGCAGCCGCAGCTGTACCGACTGATAAAAAGGACTTTGCTTTTCTTTCCTGCGGTACGTGGTCACTGCTCGGGACGGAGCTTTCCTCGCCGCTTATAAACCGCACTACAATGGAGTATAACTTTACAAACGAGGGCGGCTTCGGCGGTACTGCGACATTGCTCAATAATATAATAGGCCTGTGGCTTATACAGGAAAGCAGGCGTCAGTGGCAGCGTGAGGGCAAGGATTACTCCTTTGCCGATATGGAAAAAATGGCGCTTGAAAGCAAGCCGCTTTTGTGCTTTATTGATCCCGATCATCCGGATTTTTCGACGGCGGGTGATCTTCCTGAGCGCATAAGGGAGTATTGCAGGAATACCGCACAGCCTGTTCCCGAAACTGACGGGGCGGTGGTGAGGTGCATTTATGAAAGCCTGGCGCTCAAATATGCATGGACGTTAAAGCGGATAGAAAAATGCACAGGAAAAAAATATGATACCCTTTATATAGTTGGCGGCGGTACTAAAGACGGGCTGCTTTGTCAGACGGCGGCTGACTGTGCGGGGGTGGAGGTATCTGCGGGGCCGATAGAGGCAACCGTTCTCGGCAATGCGGCTATACAGCTGATGACTCTCGGAGAGATAGCTTCTGTTTCACAGGCAAGGAATATCATAAGCAAGACGGAGCCTATAAAGCATTACTCCCCGCATAACGAGCAGACAAAGCTGTTTGAAGCCGCAATGCCACGGTTTGAAACACTTTTGCGGGGGTGATGATAATGCAGGCAGAGGGTAAGAATATCCCGCTTGGCGTTACTGTCGGCAACGACGGGCTTATGGCGGCAATTGAAAACCCGCTTGGCAAAAAGGTGATAATAAACGGTTTTGATACCGATACCCCAAAGGGCGGAAAGGAGCTTACAGAGCGTCAGGTAAACTTCCGCGCAGGGCTGTTTGTCATAGTGTTTGTCGGGGCAATAATCGCGGCAATTGTGTTTTCACAGACAGAGCCGCTTCTGTGCTTGGTATGTGTGGGGGCGATATTCTTTATAATCGGTATGCTGGCCGTGATACAGGGCGGCGGGATAAGGCTTGATAACCTGCCCGCATTTATCGTACCGTCAGTCGGTGCGCTTATGATAATTATACCCCTTATGATGCTTTATCACCGCGACCACCCCGAAAGCCTTGAAATAACAAGGGACGGCGTTATTACACTTATACTTTGGTGCTTTGCGGCAGTCGGTGTATTCTTGCTTATAATACCGATAATAAGGCACTTATCAATGATGTCAAGGTGTTCAAAGACAGTGACGGCAAAGTGCATTTTCAGGGAATCCCGCCCGACAAGCCACAGGGACGCAAGGGGCATAACAAGGCATACCGATATATTTTCACCCGTATGGCAGTACGAGCTTGGTGAGGTTATATTCGTAACAAGGGAAGCCGTGTTTTCGGGCAATGATATCCCCGCTGTAGGGGAAAGCCGTGAGATAAGATATGACGCAGATGAACCAAGCTGTATATACAGACCTGTGCTTAGAAATAATTTCATAGAAATGGCAATAGGTGCGGCATTTATTGCGGCAGGCTTACTGGCACTGTATTTCAAGAGGTGATGCTATGGGCAAGGTGATAAAAGCTTTACTGATAGAGCTTGTGATCACAGCATTGCTTTTTGGATCAGGGCTTGTACTTGATATGACACTTCAAAAGCCTTCCCCCGGTATTAACGGGCACCCCGCCTCTGCACTTGCCTTTATCCTGCCGATTGGCGGCGCGGCGGTAATGGCGCTTATTGATATTATCCTTATTATAAGAGGGATAAAAAGGGCATTTAAGAATAATGATAAAAATTAATTGAGAGCAAAGATAACGCAGGAGGAGAATACTCTTGCCTCTTACCTCTTATCTCTTGCCTCTAAGAAAGGAAGATGTAAATTGGCAAAGAGCAGACTTATCGGCGATTACCCTGTTATAGGTATCCGCCCGACTATCGACGGAAGGAGAGGGTACTTAAACGTTCGCGGCTCACTTGAGGAACAGACTATGGGTATGGCACAGGCAGCAAAGAAGCTGTTTGAGGAAAACCTTAAATATTCAAACGGCGAGCCCGTAAAGGTTGTGATCGCTGACACCACCATAGGCCGTGTTGCGGAAGCGGCGGCTTGTGCGGAAAAATTCAAAAAAGCAGGCGTTGACATCACCCTTACAGTAACGCCCTGCTGGTGCTATGGCTCGGAAACTATGGATATGGACACACGCACTATTAAGGCAGTATGGGGCTTTAACGGAACAGAGCGTCCCGGTGCGGTATACCTTGCATCTGTGCTTGCGACACACGCGCAGAAGGGACTGCCCGCTTTCGGTATTTACGGGCGTGATGTGCAGGAGGCTGATGACAAGGAAATACCCGCTGATGTAAAGGAAAAACTCCTGCGTTTCGGCAGGGCTGCTGTTGCGGCGGCAACTATGCGCGGAAAGTCTTATTTACAGATAGGTTCTATCACTATGGGCATAGGCGGCTCTATCATAAGCCCTGAATTTATTGAAGAATACCTCGGTATGCGTGTAGAGAGCGTTGACGAGGTAGAGATAATAAGACGAATGACCGAGGGCATCTACGACAAGGAAGAATACGAGAAAGCCCTTGCATGGACTAAGGCAAAGTGTATCGAGGGCTTTGACAAAAACCCCGAGGAGGTACAGAAGTCCCGCGAAGTCAAGGACGAGCAGTGGGAATTTGTCGTAAAGATGATGTGCATAATAAAAGACCTTATGAACGGCAATGACAAGCTTTCCGCAGGCTGTGAGGAGGAAGCTGTAGGCCATAATGCTATCGCCGCGGGCTTCCAGGGGCAGAGGCAGTGGACAGATTTCTACCCGAACTGTGATTTCCCCGAAGCTATGCTCAACACCACCTTTGACTGGAACGGTGCGCGCGAGCCTTATATTCTTGCAACAGAAAATGACGTTTTGAACGGTCTTGGGATGCTGTTCTTAAAGCTGCTTACAAACCGCGCACAGATATTTGCAGATGTTCGTACATACTGGTCACCCGAAGCTGTAAAGAGGGCAACAGGCTATGATATCGAAGGCAAGGCGGCAGAAGCAGGCGGATTTATACACCTTATAAACTCGGGCGCGGCCTGCCTTGATGCAAACGGCGGTGCAAAGGATGAAGCAGGCAACAGTGTAATGAAGCCGTGGTATGACATCACCGACAAGGACATTGACGCAATAATGGGCAAGACCACATGGAACCCCGCAGACCTCGGGTATTTCAGGGGCGGCGGCTACTCGTCACGCTTTGTTACAGACTGTGAAATGCCTGCTACAATGATAAGGCTCAATCTTGTAAAGGGACTTGGACCTATGCTTCAGATATGCGAGGGCTATACAGTCAAACTTCCCGACGAAGTAAACGACAAGCTGTGGAAAAGGACAGACTACACATGGCCATGCACATGGTTTGCACCGAGGACCGACGGAAAAGAGGGCAGCCCGTTCAGGACAGCTTATGATGTTATGAACAACTGGGGCGCAAACCACGGGGCTATAAGCTACGGCCACGTCGGTGCTGACCTTATTACACTTGCATCTATTCTGAGGATACCTGTTGCAATGCATAACGTTGCTGAGGGCGATATCTTCCGTCCCGCTGCATGGAATGCTTTCGGTATGGATAAGGAGGGTGCAGACTTCCGCGCCTGCGCAAATTACGGACCTATGTATAAAGGATAAGAATAAACAAAGCCTGAGAACGATAAAAGTTCTCAGGCTCTTATTATACGTGTCAATAAATGATTTTCATATCCCTAAGCTGTCAAATGCATCACCAAGCACCTTTGCAGAGTTTATGAACTTCTGCTTTTCATCATCAGTCAGTTCAAGCTCAACTATCTCCTTGACGCCGTTTCTGCCGATAATGCTCGGAACGCCGATAAACACGCCCTTTGTGCCATATTCGCCCGAAAGCTTTGCGGATACTGTGAGCACGCTGTTTTCATCACCGAGAATAGCCTTGACTATTCTTGTAAGGGCAATGCCTATGCCGTAGTAAGTTGCACTCTTGGCTTCTATTATCTTATATGCGGCAGTACGCACCTCCTCCTCGATACGTGCCATTCCTTCGTAGGTGTAGCCGTTTTTTTCGTCATCAAGGATAGTCTGTACGCGCTTTGTGGCAAGCATTACCTGTGAAAGCGGGACAAACTCTGAATCGCCATGCTCACCGATAACATAGGCGTGGATATTCTTGGGATCAACGGTAAAGTAATCGCCGAGCAGGTAGCGAAGCCTTGCGGTATCAAGACTTGTGCCTGTACCTATTACCTTTGAAGCGCCGAAACGTGAAAGCTCGTATGTCACCCTTGTCATAATATCAACAGGGTTTGTGGCAACAACGAAGATACCGTCAAAGCCTGATTTTACAACAGGTGTGATAATAGAACGGAATACTTCTGTATTTCTCTTTAAAAGGTCAAGGCGTGTTTCGCCTTCCTTCTGTGCAACGCCTGCTGCAATAACGACGATATCAGCGTCCTTACAGTCGCCGTATTCACCACAGTAGATCTTCATGTTGGATTTAGCGAATGCAAGTCCGTGGTTTAAGTCCATAGCTTCGCCTATAGCCCTTTTCTTATTAACATCTATCAGCACAAGCTCATTGCAGATACCGCCCTGATTAACGAGCGAATAAGCAAAGCTCATCCCAACCATACCTGTGCCGATAAGCACAACTTTTCTTTTGTCGGTATTCATACTTTTCTGCCTCTTTTCGGTTTGATAAATAGATTATAACAAAAATACGCCCCGAAGTCAAGGGGCTGAGGGTGTACAACACACTTGTGCCCGAGAGAATATATATCCCCTCGGGCAGTGATGTATTATGGAAGAAATTTACTCTTTGTTTTCATCTGATATCCTGCTTACTTCAGAAAGCCCATGAACAGTTATAAGGTGTTCTTTGAGCTTTTCAAAGCTTTCCTTAGATATAACGTGTTCTATTTTGCAGGCGTCCTCGGCGGCGGTGGCGCTGTCAACGCCAATGTTTTCAAGCCATATGGAAAGCACGCGGTGCTTTTCGTATGTACTGCCTGCTATTTCCATTCCCGCAGGTGTCAGTTTGATAAAGCCGTTATCGTCTATAGTGATATAGCCGCCGTTTTTAAGTATCTTCATAGCGTTTGAAACGCTGGGTTTGGTCACGCCAAGCTCCCTTGAAACATCGATACTCCTGACATCGCCGTACTGCTTGTTTGAAAGCATAAGTATCGCTTCAAGGTAATCCTCTCCCGAAGCGTGTACGCCGCCCTTTTTATCGCTGCTGTTCATAGAGTTATGCCAGGAGAGCGCCGAGCTTACGGCAGTTTTCAAGCGCTTCGTCATCGGGGGCTTCATTTGCCGTAACGCCGTCGGAAACAAGTTCTGCACCTGCTGCCTTTACACGTTCTTCCCAGTTGCGCATCCATTCACCGTCGCCCCAGCCGTAGGAACCGAAAAGCCCTACTTTCTTGCCCGAAAGCTTGCTCTCTATATTTGTGAAGAAAGGCTCGAATTCGTCCTCCTCAAGTACCTCTGCCCCCATTGCAGGGCAGCCGAATGCAAATGCATCATATTCATCAGCATTGCCCGAAAAATCGGAAACCGTTACAGCGCTTACATTTGCGCCCTCTGCTACTGCGTTTGCCATAGCCTCGGTATTGCCTGTGCCACTCCAATAAATTACTGCTGTTTTCATAAAAAAGACCTCCTGTTTATATTCCAAGCGCCTGATAGATATCAAGGCCCCTGTTTAGTTTACTGCATAAATATTCCCTGCATCGCTCAAAGCTTCTGAATGTTTTTTCGGCGCTTTCGGTATCCGAATAGACCTTCCAGCAGCCGCACAGCTTGAAGTTCTCACCGCCGTTTTCAATAAAGCCGAGCACATCATCAACAGGGTATCCGAGAAATAAGCCT
The DNA here is from genome assembly GCA_902780505.1 of uncultured Ruminococcus sp. Classification (GTDB taxonomy): domain Bacteria; phylum Bacillota; class Clostridia; order Oscillospirales; family Ruminococcaceae; genus NK3A76. The sequence goes on from CACZFN010000006.1 coordinate 119,958, forward strand.
ATCTCGTGCGGGAATCCCCCGCCGTTTTTTATACGCTCACTAAGCCTGTCAAGGCAGGCGTCTGTATCAAGTGCAGGGCTGTACCCATAGCCTGAAAGCAAAGCACGGACACGTTTGTTTTCAAGCTGTGCCCGAAGAAGTCCCCTCTGAAAGACCATTATCAGCACACGCCTGCCGCAGCTGCACATAAGCCGCATTTCAAGCCCGCGGCACGCTGCTTTTGAGTTGAAAATATCCGCATTGCCGCGCACATCAAACTCCTCGCTGTCAAGTGAGAGCAGGCACGCGCATTTTATCCCGCAAAGGGCGGGGGCGGAGTTAAAGGCTATCTTTTTTTCAAATAAGCGTTGTTCGGTAAGGGACATATCCGGTTTTCTCCTTATATAATATGATATATTATACCCGAAATTGACGATATTGTAAGTTAGATATAGCTAACCTTGCATCAAAATAAAAAGTTAGTATTAGCTAACCGTATATATTATAGCAGACTGTTACTTTTTTGTCAAGGGGTTTTTGAAATTTATTAAAATAATTTTCTTAACAAATTGTAACTTATTTAAGATACCGCATTAAGTGGTTTTTCCTTGCTTGACTTTAGCTTGCTAAAATGGTATAATTAAACTGTATTACTATGCGTGGGAGATTTATGATAAGGGGGTGAGCCTGTGGTAAATGCAGGATCAGAGATAGTGAAGCTTGTCTATTTTGATTACTGTGCGTGTATCGTGCTTCTGATGATATTTGTGTCGACTGTGCTTCGTAAGATGACAAAGGGCAGGCTCAACCGATATTTTTTGGAGCTTGTGATAACTGCGCTTATAGCGTCGGCCGTGGATATCTCGGCGGTGACACACGATAATGCGCTGTTGGATAATACTTCACTCAGGTCATTTGAACACTGTGTGTATCTTCTGTTTCATTCAATGACAACGCCGGTATTCGCTGTTTATGTCACCGAGCTTACAGGTACAAAACATCTTATCCGACGAAATAAGCTGATGATGATCGTGTCAAGCCTGCCTTATATCGTGCTTATTGGGGCTTTTCTTCTGAACCCTGTACTTAAAAAGATGTTTTACATTGACGGCGGCGGGCGCTATGTCAGGGGCGAATGGTTCATACTGATGTATATATCCACAGCCTTTTATGTAGCTTTTGCAATGTATCTGATTATCAAGTACCGAAAGAGTATCGCCTTCGGCAGGTGGCTTTCGCTTATCGTGCTTATAGTGTTTATGCTTGCGGCGGTGGCGGTGCAGTATTTTAAACCCCAGTACCCTGTAGAGATGTTTTCAAATGCCGTCGGGCTTTTGTTTATATCCGTAATGGTGCAAAGGCCGGAGGAGATAATAGACGTAGAATCCGAAGCTAAGAGCCGCAATGCCTTTAATGCTGATGTACAGCGTGCTTTTGATAACGGCAGGCGCTTTTGTATGATATCGGTAAAGCTTCTTAATGCCCATTCATTCGGTGATATACTGAGCTATGACGAAAGCCTGACACTTTTAAAGGAAACAAGGAGCAGGATAGCAAAGGAAACCGTCAGGTATGAAATGTTTACCGAGATATACTACCTTAGAAACGGTGTTTTTGTGCTTTTGCTCGACAATAAATATCTGGAAGATATCGGCGATCTGGCAAAGGAGATCTACAGCGCAACGAGTGAGCCGATAACCGTAAAGGATATGCAGATAAACCTTGTAAGCGCCGTCTGCATAATAAACTGCCCCGAGGATATAGCGTCACTTGCGGATTTTTCGGCGTTTATTTCACATTCCGTCGGGCATGAAACGGCGGGTGTCAGCAGGGCTTATGATATTCTTAATTCGGATAACTATGATATGATAGTTGATATGGATGGTATTATCGGACGGGCCCTGACCGACGGCGGGCTGGAGGTATACTACCAGCCGATATATTCGACAGAGGAAAACCGCTTCAATTCAGCCGAGGCGCTTTTAAGACTGAAAGATCCCAAGTACGGCTTTGTGCCGCCTGATATGTTCATACCCGTTGCCGAGCAAAACGGCGCTATACATAAGATCGGTATGTTCGTGCTTGAAAGCGTATGCCGCTTTATAGCAAGTGAGGAATTTGAAAAACTCGGGATAGACTATATAGAAGTAAACCTTTCGGTCGTTCAGTGTATGAATGCCACACTTGCAGATGACATAATGGGCGTTATGAAAAAATACGGCGTAGGGTTTGATAAGATAAACTTAGAGATAACCGAATCATTTGCGGCATACTATCAGAACACAATGGCGGCAAATATCTCGCAGCTGCTCGAAGCGGGGATAACCTTCTCGCTTGACGATTTCGGTACGGGGTATTCAAATATGCAGAGCATAGCGTCACTTCCGCTTGTCATCACAAAGCTTGACAAGACATTTGTGGATATGAATACCGAAAAGGAAACCGTTGTGGTCGAGCGTTCTATCGATATGATAAAGGCACTTAAAATGAAGATAGTCGTTGAGGGCGTTGAAACAAAGGAGATGCTAAAGCGCTTTTCAGACCTCGGGTGCGAGTATATACAGGGGTACTATTTTTCAAAGCCGCTGCCAAGAGAGCAGTTTGAGAGCTTTGTTCTGGATTTTAACAACGGGGAGTATTAAGCCCCGTAAGGAGGAATATAAATGATAAGTGACGTGACGCTGCTTGCCGGATCGCAGATGCAGAATGTCTACACACCGCTGCCGTTTGCGGCACATCTGGTATTTTGCATAATTGCCACTGCCGTTTACTGCACGCAGTATTACAGGAAGAATGCACCGCATTATCTGCTGCTCGCACTTGCGGTGGACGGGACGTTTCTGACGCAGATAAGTACGGATTCTATCTTTATCATGATGCTTGGTATGGTAGAACTTGCTTTCCTTATCGCGGCGGGCGTGTTCGCGTATAAGTATTCAAAGGAGCAGAAAGCAAAGGAAGCGGCGGAAAAAACAGAAGAAAAAGCCGACGGCACCCCCGATAAGGAGGAAGAAGGGGAGGACACCCCCGAAGCACCGAAAGAGGAGAAAAAGGATATAGTAAACGACGCCTTTGATGACTGAGGTTTGAAATGAAGATATGTATTTTAGATGCCGAAACGGTAACAAGAAATGACGTTTTGCTTGATAGTATAACGGAACTTGGTCAGGCAAGGGTGTTCGGGTTTACGAAAAACGAGGACGTTGCAGACACCATAGGTGATGCCGATGCCGTGATATGCAATAAATGCCTTATCACGGAAGAAGTCTTTGAAAAGTGTAAAAACTTAAAATACGTCGGGCTTTTTGCCACGGGGTACAACAACGTTGATGTAAAAGCAGCGTCTGCTCACGGGGCAGTCGTCTGCAATGTGCCGAGCTATTCTACGGCAGCGGTGGCACAGCATACATTTGCGTTTATACTGGAATATTATTCTAAAATATCCGAATATATAAAAATGACTGCTGACGGCGGGTGGATAAATTACAAGCTGTTTTCAAACTTCTGCATACCAACGGCAGAGGTTGAGGGACAGACGCTTGGGATAATAGGCTACGGCAGCATAGGCAGGCGCGTAGCAGGCATAGCAAGGGCGTTTGGCATGAAGGTCATCACATACACACGTTCACCTGAAAAGGTCGATGACGGGACTGAATGTGTCGGGCTTGAAACGCTTTTGAGAGAAGCTGATGTAGTGTCACTCCACTGTCCGCTTACCGAAGAAAACCAAAAAATGATAGATGCGGGCGCACTTGGCCTTATGAAGCCGACGGCGCTGCTTGTGAACACTGCAAGGGGCGGGCTTGTGGACGAGGCTGCACTGAGTACGGCACTGAAAGAAAAAACTATAGCCGCGGCCTGTATTGATGCGCTGACTTCAGAGCCTATGCAGGAGGACTGCCCGCTTTACGGGCTTGATAACTGCTTTATCACGCCGCACGTAGCGTGGGCACCAAAAGAAACGAGAGAGCGCCTTATAGAGCGTGTCGCCCAAAACCTGAAAGCTTGGCGTGACGGTTCACCTGTAAATGTGGCAAACTAAAAAAACAGTTATCCACCTGACACAAGGGGCTGTGGCAAGTCAGATTTAACGCAGCAGCTCTGTTTGCTGTTAAAAAAGTGGTTAGGTATTGACTAAACAAAATAGACTGATAAAGGCAGGGAGGTTTTATGTCCGAATACTGGGATATGTATGACAGGCAGTTAAGGCCGCTTGGTAAAACAATACTGAGAAATGACAATATGAAAATGCCAAAGGGTGAGTTTCATATCGTTGTCAATATTCTTTCGGTAAACCGCGAGGGGCAGATACTTATAACAAAACGCCACCCCGATAAGCCCTATGGAAATATGTGGGAGATATCGGGCGGCTCTGTACTTGCGGGGGAAAGCCCGACAGACGGCGCAGTAAGAGAACTTTACGAGGAAACAGGCCTGAAAGCAGATGTCAGCGCCCTTAGATATATGGGGCAGATAATCAGGGAACGATCGGGCTGTATCCATAACTTCTACCTGTTTGAGGGGGATTTTACCGATAAGGATATCACCTTGCAGGCGGGCGAAACGGTGGACTATAAACTGACGTCTGCCGGTGAGATAGAGCGTATGTCACAAAACGGGGAGTTTCTTGATTTTGCATATAACAGAATGCGTGCAGTCTACGGGGATATATTCTTTTATCACAGATAGACTATATAAGGAGAGAGAACAGAAAATGTCATACTTAAAGGAAAAGAAGCGTGTTGTAATAAAGCTTGGAACATCAACGCTGACACACAGGACCGGCAGACTGAATATAAGGCGGGTAGAAAACCTTGTCAGGAATATCGCCGATCTTCAGAATGCAGGGCACGAGATAATACTTGTATCAAGCGGTGCGGTCGGGCTCGGCGTGGCAAAACTCGGCCTTATGGAAAAGCCTAAGGATACCCCTTCAAAGCAGGCGTGTGCGGCGGTAGGTCAGTGTGAGCTTATGTACCTTTATGACAAGCTTTTTTCGGAATACAGCCTGAATGTGGCACAGATGCTCCTTACCAAATACATACTGCTTGAGGGCAGGAAGGCAAATGTTCAGAATGCACTTGAAAGAATAATACAGCATGGTGTGATACCTGTTATAAATGAAAATGATACTGTTGCCATTGATGAACTCGAACTTGAAGTGGGGGAAAATGATTCACTTGCGGCAACTGTTGCGGCACTTGCAAATGCGGATCTGCTTATAATCCTTACGGATATCGACGGCCTTTATGACGGCGATCCGAGAAATGATCCAAACGCTAAGCTTATCCCCGTTGTTGAGGAGATAACCGACGATATAAGGGAGCTTGCGGGCGGTTCAGGTACAAGACTCGGCACAGGCGGAATGATAACAAAGCTCAATGCCGCACAGATAGCAAATGATAATGGCATAGATATGATAATCATAAACGGAAAGAACCCCGACAACCTGTACTGGCTTTTTGAAAACGGAGAAATGGGAACGCTGTTCAGGGCTAAGAGATCATAAACCAAATCATCTGAAAGGGAGTAATCAGGATGTTAAACTACATAGAACAGTTAGGCTATAATGCTTCACAGTGTAAGATGACACTTGCAAATGCGACTACTGAGGAGAAGAATGCGGCACTTATGGAAATGTCACACGTTCTTCGCAGGTATAAAAAGGAGATAATAGCGCAAAACGAGATAGACCTTGACAACGGCAGGCACCGCGGGCTTTCACAGGCATTGCTTGACAGGCTCATGCTCAACGAAAAGCGCATCGATGCCATGGCAGATGCCTGCGAGCACCTTTGTGTTCTTGAAGATCCTGTCGGGGCAGTGGACGGCGGGCATCTCTCGCCTAAGGGTATGCGTATTCTGAAAACGAGGGTGCCGCTCGGCGTCATCGGGATAATCTTTGAATCCCGCCCGAATGTTACAGTTGATGCGGGGGCGCTTTGTCTTAAATCGGGCAACTGCTGTATATTAAGGGGCGGCAAGGAGGCTATAAATACCAATATAACACTCTGTGCGCTTATGCGTAAGGCGCTCAAAGCCGCAGGGCTTCCCGAAGACTGCATACAGCTTGTGGAAAATACCGAACGTGAAATGGCCGTGCTTATGATGAAGTGCAACGAATATATCGACGTACTTATCCCGCGCGGCAGTGCAAGGCTTATACAGGCAGTTGTAAAACAGGCGACTGTTCCTGTAATAGAAACAGGTGCGGGCAACTGCCACGTTTATGTTGACAGCACAGCAGAGATCGGTATGGCAGTGAATATTGTTGACAACGGCAAGACACAGCGGCCGAGCGTTTGCAATGCGATAGAGACCGTACTTGTTCACAGGGATATAGCAGAGGATTTTCTTCCCAGGATGAAGGCGCAACTTGACAAGCATAATGTTGAGCTGAGGGGCGACGAGATAACAAAAATGATACTTGGTGACTGCGTTATCCCCGCAACTGAGGACGACTATGCCGCAGAGTTCGGCGATTACATACTTGCAGTAAAGGTAGTGGACAGCTTGGGTGAAGCCATAGAGCACATCAGCAGGTATTCTACGGGACATTCCGAGTGCATAGTTACCGAGAGCCTTTTTGCAGCAGACGAGTTTCAGAAACGCATTGATGCTGCGGCAGTATATGTAAACTGCTCAACAAGGTTTACAGACGGCGAGGAGTTCGGTCTTGGGGCAGAGATAGGTATTTCCACCCAGAAACTCCATACCCGTGGCCCTATGGGGTTAAAGGAACTTACAACAGTCAAGTACCTTATAAACGGCAGCGGTCAGATAAGGGAATGAATGCAGTGAATAACATAAAAAGACACTTTTGCCCAATGAGCAGAAGTGTCTTTTTGATTACTTAGGACATATATCAAAGTGCAGTTTCATTATTTCGAGCATATGCCCGATATTCCCCTCGCCTGCAAAGCGTTCCATATCGAAAAAATCCTCACGCATCGGCACCCAGAGCAGTTTGTTTTCGTCACCGCTGACCTCCGTTTCCTTTTCAAGTGTGCCCGCATAGACTTCCACATAGCAGTTGTCAAGCGGGTAATCAAATGTAAGAAAGCGTGTGAGCGTGATGTCCTGCCGCGTGAGTCCCGTTTCTTCGCAAAGCTCTCTGTATGCGGCTTCAAGGTGGTCTTCGCCGTCTTCTATCTTTCCGCCGACGAGGTTTAGTTTGCCCTTATAAGGCTCTTTAAGGCGCCTGCACATAAGCCAGTCGCGTTTGTTGTTATGTACTACAGCTATACAGTTATAGCCCTGTGTTGTCATTGTGATCCTCCTTATAGCGTGCCCCGGTATGGGCGGCTGCCGGCTTAATCTCTTAAAAGCTTTTTGTAGAAGACCTCAGTAAGCTTGGGCGGCATAACAAAGATAAACAGCTGCCCCAGACAGGGTATCAGAAAATCAGTAAAGTGTGAAAACCCCTTTCGCCAGATCCTGTAGCGGACACTGATGAAAGCTTTGGTATTTGCCAGATTGCGCCTGCGCCTGTAGTTTTCTTTAGTAACCCTGTAGTTTACCAAAGACTGCGGTATATTCCTGCCTACAGCCCCCGCAGAAAGCATATTCACAACGAACTCGTAATCCTCACATCTTTTTATATTGCTGTAGCCGCCGATACGCTGTGCCATATGCTTTTTGTAGCATAGTGTCTGGTTGTTAAATGGGTTGCGGCGTCTTGCGTATTTGTGAATGTCACGGTTTTTAGCCGGCGTTTTTTTAATGGCTATCTCTCTGCCCGTGTCGCTGTCAAATTCGGTGATATAAGCGCCCACCATATCGACTTCGGGGTGGTTTGCAAAAACCCTCATAGAAAGTTCGCACCTGTCAGCCCTTGCAATATCATCGGAATCCATTTTTACAATGTATTCGTGCCGGCAGGCTTTAAGCCCCTTGTTTGCACACATTCCTACGCCGCATTTTTCTGATCTTACCACACGTATATATTTTTCATTCTTCATATATTTTTCTATGACAGCATCAAGTTCGGGCGTCAGTTCACCGTCGGTGACTATCACAAAATCATCTGTCGGGTAGGTCTGCGCTAAAATGCTTTCTATGCTTTTTGCAAAGAATTCCGCATTTTCTCCCGCGTATACAGACATAAGCACGCTGTATGCGGGAAGTTCGTTGTTCTGTTTTGCCAAGCTTATGCCTTCTTTCCTTTACTGCTTAGCCGCTTTCCTTGCAGCTATCTCTTTTGCTTTTTTGTCGAGTTCCTGCTGCTTTTTCTTTTTCTGTGCCTTTTCCTTTGCTTTGCGGGCTTCGATCGTTGTCAGGTATTCGTCCGCGATCGGGCCTATCTCGCCGGACATCACCACTTCGCCCTTGTTCAGCCACAGTGCATGGTCACACATATCCTTGCAGGTTTCCATATTATGCGATACAAACAGAAGTGTCGTACCGTCAGCAAGCATCTCGTTCATTTTGTTCATGCACTTTTTCCTGAAAAGTACGTCCCCTACTGAGAGCACCTCGTCAACTATCAGGATATCAGGCTTTACCATAGTTGCAACGGAAAAACCGAGCCTTGATTTCATACCTGATGAAAAGTTCTTGACAGGTGTGTCCAGAAAATCCTCAAGTTCTGAAAACTCCACTATCTCGTCAAATTTCGACTGCACGAATTTCTTTGAGTATCCGAGTATACAGCCGTTTAAATATATGTTTTCCCTTGCTGTTAGTTTCGGATCAATGCCTGCGCCGAGTTCTATCAGTGAAGCCACTGTGCCGTTTACCTTTACACTGCCCTTGTACGGCTTTAGTATCCTGCTTATTACTTTTAAAAGCGTGCTCTTGCCGCTTCCGTTAGTACCTATTATCGCCCACGCTTCACAGGGGCGTATTTTAAGGTCAACGTCTTTAAGTGCCAAAAACTCCTTGAACATTAGTTCGTGCCTGACTAACTTTACAAAGTATTCTTTTAAGTTGTCTATGTTTTCCGACGCTTTATTGAAGCGCACCGTGACCTTGTCAACATCTACGATATATTCGTTCATATTTCTTCCCTTTAGATATAAAGTATAAACTTGTCCTGTGTCTTGCGGAATACCGCAACGCCTATAAAGAACATCAGAAATGCATACCCGAAGCCGAGAATAAAGTCCTTCGGTGCCATTACCTGCCAGAACGGCACATCACTTATAACAGGACTCCATACAAACGCGCGGAACTGTTTTATATAAATGTATGCAGGGTTGCAATAGTCGATAAATTTTGCAAGAATGTAAGCCGTCTGTGTTTCGCCGAGCTTTTTCTGTTTTGCGGCCCTGTCATAGAAAAGACCGATATTGTAGAATATCGCCGACATATAAAGCCACATTGTCAGTATTGCATTGTAGATGTATTTTATATCCCTGAAAAATACATCAAGCGCCGCTAAAAAGAACCCGAGCCCCATTGAGAAAATGTAGGCTTCTATTATTACTATCACAATGCCAATGTTCTTCCATGAAAACAGGAACACGCCGTCAATAAGCGAAAGTGCTGCCATAAGCACGACCATTGCCCCTAAGCTGAATACAAAATCCACCATTGAAGCGGTTATCTTCGACATAGGGAACATAAACTTCGATACATATGTCTTTTTTAACAGTGAAGCGTTGCCCGTGATAGCGTCCATTGATTTAGTGGTGGCAGTCTTGATGAATTCAAACACAGTTCTGCCGCACATAAGGTAAACGGGGAAGTATTCGGTCTTTTTATTAAAAAGCAGCGTGAATACGATAGACATTATTATCATTATAAGCAAAGGGTTTAGTATACTCCACACATACCCTAAAAAGCTTCTTCTGTATTTGAGCTTTATGTCCCTTGCCACAAGCTGATACAGCAGGTCTTTATAATTTAGCAGTTCTAAGAAAGATCCCTCTTTGAACCTGAATTTCTTTTCTTCCAATTCATTCATTCCTTTAAAAATCAAAAGTGTATGTTTGCATATTCACTTAATTTTATCACGATTAAAAACCCCTGTCAAGTCAAATGCTGAAATAATCAACGCTTTGACCGAAAACTGCACCTGCAACCGTGTTTTATCAAGCATATTACACATAAAAAAGCCGCTGCTTCGTATAAACAGCGGCTGTTGACCTTTATCCGTGTAACCCTCTTGACTGTCTGTCCATGTCCTCGACTATGATATCGTATATCTCACCTAAGGACGCACAGTATTCAAGTATCTTCCACGGCTCGTTTGTGTGGAAGTGCAGTTTTGTCACATCATCATCTGTAACAACAAGCAGGCTGTCCCCCACAAAATTGTCCGTGATATAATCAAACAGATCGTCCTCGTCAATACCTTCAGCCTGTAAAAGCAGCTGCGTGTCGTAGCGGAATTCTATCATATTTTTCACCCTAATCCTTTCTGACAGTCTTGCGTTTGAGCTTTTCGTCGTACATATTCTTATCAGCAAGCTTTGTTATCTCGTCGATGTCATAGCCTTCCTGCGGTATAAGTGCATACCCGCACGAACAGCCGACCTTGTACGGCTTGTTGCTTATGGCGTTGTATTCGGTAAGGTTCCTGTAAACGTCCTTTATCGTAGCTTTCAGCTCACGCTCGTCTTTAAATGAAGACGCTATCAGAAATTCGTCGCCGCCTGTCCTTACGCAGATACTCCCCACAGGGAAGCACCTTATTATCGCCGAAGAACTTCTTACAATGGCATTGTCGCCCTCCTCGTGGCCGTATATGTCGTTTATCTTCTTCAGCCCGTCAACGTCAGCGCATATTATTGCGGCAAGCCTGCCTTTCTTCAGTGCTTCTTCGATGTACGGCACTTCGTATTTGTTTAGCCCGCGCCTGTTGAAAAGCCCCGTCAGCGGATCTCTCAGGTAAAGCTTCTGAAGCTCGCCTATCGCTTCGGTAAGTTCATTGTTCATATAAAAGCTTCCCGCATTGTTCTGAATAGCGACGAGCCACGCCGAGAACATATCGCCCTCGATATAATTATCGGGCGGAACTATGGCAAGGTACCCGAGAAAGTTGCGCTTAAAGTATATAGGCGCTATAACATAGTGTACAGGTCCGTCCTCGTCGTCAAGCCCTCCGGGGATAAGCTCACTTGTGTAAAACTCCGTCCCCACAGGCACATCATGTCCCTTGCTGAGCATTGATACCATTTTTTCGGGGACCGTCCAGGGGTTGCTGTCGTCTTTGTCTATATCAATCAGATCCTGCTTGTGCTCTATATCAAAGTTTATGCATACAAACATCTTTTCAAACCCGAAAATATCCGCACCCTCGCGAAGCGGCTCGTAAAGTTCCTCCGAGCTTGTGATGTTTGCAAATTCCGAGTTCATATATAAAATGTACCTGTTGAACTGCTTGAAGCGGTTGAGTTTTGCATAACGTTCCTCGTAGGTTTCGTCCTTTCTTGGCGTTACGGGAACACACCCGCATGATTCCCGCCTGACAAGTACGCTTTCAACAAAGGTCTCGTATTCGGTATCCTCGCCCTTCATCATTCTTGCAAGCTTTTCAACTGCCGCCAGACCTGCCTCGTATATCGCGCGCCTTGCAGTGGTAAGCGTCGGCGTGCAAAGTGTGCTGTCGATCGTTGCATCAAAGCCCGTTACCACAACATCTTCGGGTATGCGGAAGCCGTGTTCTTTCAGCGTGTCCATGCAGAATATCGCCATAGTGTCATTTGCACAGGCGATAGCCTGCGGGAGTTTCCCCCGCTTTATGATATTTTCTGTACATTCGATTGACTTGCGCCAGAATTCTCCGTAATGTATCCTGCTTTCGTCTATCGGTATCCCATTTTCTGTCAGTACCTTTTTGTATGCCGCGAGCCTCTGGTCAGACTGCGGGTTGTTTTTAAAGCCGTTAATAAAATCTATCTCCGTAAACCCGTGGTCTTCCACCAAGTGCCTTATAACGTCTTCCATAGCGTTCTCGTTTGAAAGGGTTATCTTTTCGCATACTTCATAGGAGGGATCGTCTATATCCACCATAGGTACGCCGCGTTTTTTAGCTTCATTGGCAATATTAAAAAGCATACTGCTGCTCAGCATTGAATCACCGAAAACGAGTATGCCGTCTATCATATCAAAATTTATAAGCTTTATTACCTGCATTTCGCCGTTTACTATATCTTCGGGGATAACAAGGTCAAGATTAAGCTCGGGCTTGCGCATTGAGTTAAAGAAAGTTATAAGGTTAAAGCCAAGCTCTCTGCACTTTTCACGGGCGCCGTGGATTATCATTATTTCATTTTGTTCGTCATATCCTGTAACGCATACTGCGATAGTTTTTCGTTTTCCCATTCAAAGCACCTCGCTACTTTTCATAAATACATAATAAGTATATCATATATTTTCATTATTTTCAATCCCCGATTTAAGAAAATTTATGAAAATTAACTAAAATATTGACATAAAAAGCAGGCCTGCACATTAGCGCAGGCGCAATATAGAAGTTTTATATCGCTGCTGCGCTTATGCATACCTGCCGCTTTATTATTCAGTCATAAACTGTTCGTCCATCCATTTAAGCCTTTTTTCTATCCATTCAAAAAGCTTGTATGCGTTGTCAACGCCCCATTCGCTGTCACGGTTAAGGTCATCACGGTATTTTTCAAGGTAAGCTTTTTCGTCCTTTATGCACCCTTCAATTGCGCCGTCTTTCTGTAAAGCCGTCCACTTGGCACTTACCTTTGCCCTGAACCAGTCCTGCTTTATAAGTACGATAAACCACGGGTTTGACCTGTCGCCGTACTGGTTTACAAAGCTCTTTGCCGAAAACCCGCCTGCCCAGTAGCGCTTGGTGCTGTCATTGTATGCCCAGTTGAAATCCCACGGGGAGGTAAATGTCAGTTTGTCATACTGTGCACCCTCAGCAAAATCGGTACACATAAAGAAGCTTCCTTCGCCGCAGTCGTAATCGTGAACTATCTCGTAAAGCAGGTACATATCCACTACCGAGTCGATATTCATAACATTTTCCACCGTTTCCTCAGCAGATGTGAAGTCGGCCTTCACAAGATCGTAATTCTCATCAAACTTGAAGTATTCACCTTTTTCACAGGCTTGGTAAACTATCTCAAAAACACCGTTTAGGTATTTTTCTATAAACTCGACCTGCTCTTTTGTGTAAACGTCGTTCTTGACAGAGTATTCCGCGGGTACAAAAGCCCTTGTTTCGCCGTTTGCGTCCTCGACCTCATATTCGCCGTAGTCAACGTTTATGTATATATTATCTTCTTCGCTCGTTGCATAGTTGTCAAGCTCTAAATAGAACCCGAAATCCGTCCCCGTGTAGTTTTCCTCAGGCTCGGAGATATTCACCCTGTTCTTGCCCACCTGACACTGCTCGCAAAGCAGATAAGTGCCCTTGTACTGTCCGTTTACATAAGTATATACAAGCTGTGCATCAGAACAGAATGTGCCGTCTTTCATTATCGCCCGCCCGAAGCGCAGGGCAATGTCGTTTCTTATAAGATCCCAGTCAGCTTTGAGCAGCACCCAGCTTTTGTTTTCATTCCCGCCGTGAAGCCCTAACATATTGGTCTTTTTGTCAAACTTTATCCTGTATGGCACCTGGTTTTTGCGTATCTGTGCCACGTCGCCGTAAAAAGCGCTCGAGTTGCCCCTTACCTTTATCCCCGCAGATGCTTCCGAAAGCCTGTATTTGTCCTCACAGTTTATCACATCAACAAGGCAGGGGGTATATTCCTGCGTGGATACTATCTCGTCCTCATCCTTTGTGGTAACGCTTATTATCGGGATGCAGTATTTATCTTCAAGCTCCTTTTCACGCTTTTCCACAGCCGCCTTGTCTGCGCCCGCCGTTTCAAAGGTGAGCGGCTGTTCATTTATGACCTGTTTTGGCTTTTGTTTGAGCATTTCAAATTCAGGCTCTTTTTCTTCCTCGCTGCTGCTTTCCTGCACAGCGGAGGAATTATCGGCTGTACTTTCCTGCACGCTTTGCGCCGAACTGTCACTGCCTGCACACCCGCCGAGTGTTATGCAAAGCGCAAGTAAAAGCGATACTATTCTTGTCTTTTCCTTCATTATGCTTCCTCCGAATTCATGCTTTAAGTATCTTTTCTATTTCTTCAAGCTCTCCGCTTGTAAATTCACCCGCTTCAAGCGCACCTGCGTTGTTTATTATCTGTTCCTTCCTGCTTGCCCCGCATAAAACAGTCGCCACCGCCTTGTTGCTCAGAAGCCATGCAATAGCAAGCTGTGAAAGCGAAAGTCCTTTGCCGGCTGCGATATCATTGAGCGCCCTGAGCCTTGCAAGCATCTTGTCGTCAAGCTGCGAAGCTATCCATGTGTTGCCCTTGCCTATCCTTGAATCCTGCGGTATGCCCTTTAAATACCTGTCGGTAAGGAAGCCCTGATACAGCGGCGAGAACACTGCAAGTCCTATGCCGTTTTGGATACAGAACTTATCAAGCCCGTCGTCCTCCACCCAGCGGTTGAGCATTGAATACGAAGGCTGGTTTACGATAAACGGCGTTTTAAGCTCTTTGAAAATATCGAGTATCGCGGAAGTCTGTTCCTTATTATAGTTTGATATGCCGACATAAAGTGCCTTGCCCTGCCTTACCACTTGGTCAAGAGCGAGTGCTGTTTCTTCAAGCGGGGTGTTCGGATCAAATATGTGGTGGTAGTAAATATCGACATATTCAAGCCCCATTCTTTTAAGGCTCTGGTCAAGCGATGCGATAAGGTACTTCCGGCAGCCGTTCCTGTCGCCGTAAACGCCGTCCCACATCTCGTACCCTGCTTTGGTAGAGATGCATAGTTCATCTCTGTATGCCCTTAACCCCCTGTCAAGTATCTTTCCGAAGTTTTCCTCCGCCGATCCGTTATAAGGGTGCCCGTAGTTATTCGCAAGGTCAAAATGGGTAATGCCGAGGTCAAACGCAGTGCGGCACATTTCCTCTGCTTTTATAAAGTCAGAACCAAATCCGAAATTCTGCCAAAGTCCAAGCGATATCGCACTTACCCTCAGCCCGCTTTTCCCGAAGTGATTGTACTTCATTTTTTCATATCGTTTTTCGTTTGCAGTATACATAATTATATCTCCTTCCGGTCGATCCAGCCGATAATGCTACTATTTAATGATACTCTAATAATAGCTAAAAATAAATAACAAATTATAACTTTTATTTAACATTTTCTATAAACCCCTCCGCCCGCCTGCGGCGGCCACCTCCCATGAATCGAAGATTCTAAGTTCAGGGGAGGCAAGTCCCTCCGACCGCCTGCGGCGGCTGCCTTCCCTTCTTTCGCCTGCGGCTGTTTGGCTGTTAAAAAAGTCCGAAAGCGGAATTGCTTTCGGACTTTTATCTTTTATATGGCACCCTCGGTGGTTTCTATCTTGATGTTCAGGGATTTTTCAAGGTATGCCCTTGATCTCGGCTCACTCTGGTTGAACGCTTCTATTACCTTCGGCGGGAACACGCCGCACTTGCCCTCACGTATCATTGCGACCGCCTGGTCATACGGTATCGCCGATTTGTAAACTCTCTCCGCTATAAGCGCATTATAAACGTCCACAAGTGAGTATATCTGCGCCGCAACTGGTATCTGCTCACCTTCCAGCCTGTCAGGGTAGCCCTTGCCGTCCCAGCGCTCGTGGTGGTACTTGGCTATCTCAAAGGCGTATTTGAAAAACTTGTGCGAATTGTCAAGCCCGAACCGTGTCAGCAGCTCTACGCCCTTTACCGTGTGCTGTTTCATGGTAAGGAACTCGTCGTCCGTCAGCTTGCCCGCTTTGAAAAGTATCGCGGGCGGTATAAGTGCTTTGCCCACATCATGCAGCGCTGCCGCATCGGAAATATAGTCGATATCCTCTTTGGTAAGCCCGTATTCCGGGAACATATCTGCAAAGCTCTCTGTAAGTATCCTTGTAAGGTCTTTGCTTCGTATTATGTGGTCAGCTGATTCAAACTGTATAAGCGTAAAGCAGTTTGAAAGCACGTTGATAAGCATCTTGGTGCGTTTTTCAAGTTCCTCGCTGTCTGCACTGCTGCCTTTGTCGACACCGGCATAAAGCGAGGTAAGGGCGTTCATTTTTGTTCTGAGGTAGGTCGGATCGTAAGGCATCTCTATTATTTCGCTGTACCCCTGCTCGTAGACCGCTGATGCGTGGTCTTCACAGACCTCTCTCGGGAGCATCGCGATAAGCGGGACATTGTCAGAATACTTCTTTGTAGTGAAATCTTCCCCGTAAACCCGCATTTCGTTTGAAAATTCGCTGTCACAGCATATCACTGCCGACATACGCCCGATTAGTGCCGAGGTCTTGCTTACAGCTTCCATATAACTGCTGAGGGTTATTATGTTGTATTCCTTGCCAAGTGCCTGTTTGAGCACAAACTGGTTCATCTTGTTGTTGCCTATATACAGTATGCTTTTTTCGACCATTTCCTCACCGCCCTTTCAAGAGATAATACCCGACATTATTATACATCACAAACGCCCTTTTGTCAACGCTAAATCCCTATTTTTGGACAATTTGCAATTATGCAAAGTATCTTTTTCGGCATATTGACCAAAATGAAATTTTTACCTTTGTCTAAACCGCCGAAAAGTTGCCTTTCATTTGTGATAAATTGAATAAATTTTGAGAACGTGCTTGATTTTTGTACAGTTATGTAGTATAATTAAGTTGGTATATTATAAAATGATATAATTGTCGGCATACGATTAAATCAAAAGAATTAACAAAATGTTTTCGGGAGGAAAAGCCTATGCTGTTTGATTCAATTGACTTCAAGGCTATGGAATCGAGCCTTAATATGTTAAACGTTAAGCAACAGGTCATAACAAACAATTTAGCCAATATCGACACCCCGCATTATAAAACGCAGGAGGTGCAGTTCCGTGACCTGCTTGACCGCGAATACGAAAGCGCCAGGCGCGGCGGCGATTATGCATTTGAAACATCCGTAATACAGACTGAGGATACATATTTCAATACAGACGGCAATAATGTCGACACGGATAAGGAATCGCTCGAACTGTATTCAGCATACTTACAGCAGTCATATATTATAGAAAAGATGAATATGACGATAAGCAATTACCAGTATGTAATGACGAACGCAAGCTTCAGATAAGGGGGCAGCAGAAAATGGCATTTTTGAATTCTCTCAATATAACAGGCTCGGCGCTTACGGCTGAGCGATATAAAACAGACGTTATCCTGCAAAACATTGCAAACCAGAACGTCGCCGCTTCCTCGCCCGAGGAAGCTTATCAGAGAAAGCAGGTGGTTTTCCGCGCGCGGCCTATGACCTTTGATGAACGTGTCATGCAGGTGTACGGCGGCGGTGTAAGGGTGACTGAAACTGTCGAACTCGGCGAGGACGTAAACCCTGTGTATGATCCCGATAACCCGCTTGCTGATGATGACGGCTACATATATATGCCTAATGTCAATAATGCCGAGGAGCAGATAGACCTCCTTGAAGCCACCCGCGCATATGAAGCAAACCTTACAGCGCTTTCCGTTGTAAAGGCAATGGCGGCAAAGGGGCTTGAGATAGGCAAGGGCTAAGCGGCATATTTGTAAACAGATAAGTTGTTGATAAGGAGAAAACTATGGCAGTATCTTTGATAACACCGCTTGAACCGCTGAAGGCTATGGAACCTGTTGCTCAAAGGGGTACAAGGCATTTAAAGACCGACAGCTCGGGGCAGAGCTTTGAGCAGCGCCTTGAAAGCGCTATAAATAATGTAAGAGAGCTTGAGGAGGCTTCAAATAAGGCTTCCTATGACCTTGCAGTCGGCAATACGGACGATCTCAATTCCGTTATGCTTGCCGCTACAAAGGCACAGATAGCTATTCAGATGACAACGCAGATAACCACCCGCGCGGTCAATACCTACCGTGAGATCATGCAGATGAATATCTGACGCTTGAAATTTTAACGAATTGGATATGCTTGTATGAACGAAAGATTTAAGGCGATAAGAACAAAAATAGCCGAATGGTGGAAAGGCCTTTCAAAGGCAGTACAGCGGCTTATACTGATAAGCGGCGTTTTGATAGTCGGCGCGGCAGTGGGGCTTACTATATTCCTGAATACCCGAAACAGCGGCTATGTGGTGCTTTTCCCCGATATAAACACCGAGGAAACGGCTGAGATATACCAGTATCTTCAGGGCGAAAATGTTGATGCGATAATCAATACCGAGGGTAAGATAATGGTAAAGGAGGAGGAGTGGGACACACTCGTCTATCAGCTTGCGGCACAGGGCTACCCGCAGTCGGCCCCGTCCTACTCGACATATATAGATAACCTGAGTATGACTATGACCGACAGTGAAAAGAAAAAGCTTATCATAATGGAACTTCAGGACAGGCTCCAGACTACGATAAACCGTATCGACGGCGTAAAAAGCTCTGTAGTTACCATTTCATACCCCGAAACATCAAACTATGCGTGGCAGACGACGACGGACAAGGCGAAGGCCAGCGTAACACTTACACTCAAGACCAATACCCAGTTCACATCGGGAAATGTCCAGGCAATAAAGAACCTTGTGGCGTATTCCGCACAGCAGATGTCCCCTGATGATGTCACCGTTATTGATACAAGAACGGGCAAGGAACTTGGAAGTACAGGCAGTTCGGGCGATGAATATGAACTCAATTCCCGCGAAAACTACGAAAGGATAGTAAGGCAGACGCTTGAAGAACGTGTTGTTGAGATCCTTTCAAACCCCTATGGTGTCGGAAATGTCGCGGCGGCGGCAAATGTCAAGGTGAACTATGACAAGATAACCGAGGAGATGAAAAAGTATTTCGAGGAAGAAGGCAATATCGTTGACTGGGAAAAGATCACCTATACCGGTGACCGTGACGGCGATAACGCCCCCGGCGGCGTGACGGGTGAGGAGGATAATACTGATGTTCCCACCTATCCGAACGAGGACGATGAGGCTATAAGAAATGATCCCGATTACTATGAGCATGAAGTCGATAACGCTGTAAGCTATGTCCTTACACAGACTGAAAAGGCTCAGGGGCTTATAGAGGATTCTTCGATATCCATAACCGTGAAGACCAAAAACCCTATCACCGATGCCGAAAGGGACAGGGTGATAGAACTTGTAAAGAATGCTACCGCTATATATGACCTCAATAAGATAACAGTCTTTGACTGGCGCGGCGTTTCGGAAAAGGATGACGATACCACAGAGGATGTCAGCGTGCCGCTTACCAAGAACAGCTTGTTCTGGGTGCTTGTGATACTCGGAGCGATACTGCTGCTTGCTATTATTATAATACTTATAGTGACGGCAAGGAGTAAGAAGAAGATCAAGGAGCTTGATAAGAAGAATAAGCAGAAGGTCAACGAGCTTGAAGAAGAACTTGAAGATACAAGACGGCGTTCACTTATCGAGCAGGCTAATGAAAATAATAAGCAGAGAAAGGAAACAGCCGAGGAAGTCAAGAAGTTCGCGGTCACTAACCCTGAGCTTACGGCGGCTATTATCCGTTCTATGATAAATGAACAGGAGATGAACGAGGCCGCAGCAGAGAATGAAGAAGACCTCGGAGGAGATGAAACCTGATGGCACCAAAAAAGCGTGAGCCCTCCAGAAGACGGGCTGAACAGAAAAGTGAGGAAGCCCTTGCCGAAGGGATAGCTGAAGCTGCCGGTGAGGAAAAGCCTAAAATCAAACTCAGTTCCGTTGCCAATATGAACAGCCGTACAAAAGCGGCGGCTGTGCTTATAGCACTCGGAACAAGCCCCGCTTCCGAGGTGGTAAAGTATCTGCACGAGGGCGAGGTGGAAACGCTTTCCGCGGAAATAGCGCAGATAAAGAGCCTTACCGCTGAGGAAAAGGAAGATATAATAAACGAATTCTACGAAATGTGTATCGCCCAGAAGGCTATTACCGAGGGCGGCGAGGATTACGCCAAAAGCGTGCTCGATAAGGCTTTCGGTGAGAAAAAGGCGGAGGAACTTATATTCCGCGCTACAAATAAAATGGACAGCGCACCCTTTGCTTTTATAAACGAAGTCGATAACCGTAACCTGCTTATGGTGCTTCAGCACGAGCACCCGCAGACGATCGCTGTGGTGCTTTCCCACGCAAGCAGCGATAAGGCATCAAAGATAATAGCCGAGCTTCCGCGCGATCAGCAGGTGGAAATTATTGAAAGGATATCGGGTATGGATAAGGGCAACCCCGATATTATAGGGATAGTTGAGCGTATGCTCAGAAAGAAGCTTGCGGGAACATTCAGCGTGTCCTCCGCAGCGCCTGAGCATGGCGGCGTTCAGTATATCGCAGATATCATGAACAGAATAGACAAGAATTCCCAGAAGGCCGTTTTCGAGAGTATGGAGGTCACAAACCCGGAACTCGTTGGCAAGATAAAGAAGCTTATGTTCGTGTTCGGCGATATCGTGAACTTAAACGATATGGAGATACAGGCGTTTATAAGGGAAGCCGATACAAAGGATCTGACGGTTTCCTTAAAGGCGGCAAGCGCCGAAGTGCAGGAACGTATCTTCAACAATATGTCATCAAGACAGAAGGAAATGATACAGTCGGATATGCAGTATCTTCATAACCTGCGTATGCGTGATGTCGAAGCTGCACAGCAGCGTATCATAGATGTTATCCGCGGGCTTGAAGAAAGCGGCGATATCGTGCTCTTCAAGGGCGGAGATGACGAGATAATAGCTTAAAATAAAGAGGTGTTTTGGTCTTGCTTAATATCATAAGCCCTGAAAATGTCAGAGAAAACAGCAAGGCTGTGGAGATACCTGATGCCGTAATCGTCAAAAAGCCCCGTACAAGGGCAGACGAGGTGAGTATCGAAAAGGCGAATATTGATTCCTCGCAATTTGATGAAGCCACTAAAAAGGCACTGAAGGAATACTTTGAGGATTATAAGATAAGCCTTTTGAAGCACGCAAAGGAAGAATCCGCAAGGATAGAGGAAGAATGCAAGGGACGCCTTGATGCGGCAATAAGAGAAGCACGGGAAACTGTGGAAAAGGCAAACGCTCAGGCACAGCAGATACTTGATGAAGCTGCGGCTGAGGGCGAGCGTATAAAAGAACAGGCGAAAATTGACGGCTTTGAAGAAGGCAAGCGTATAAAAGCGCAGGAAACAGACGAGCTCTTTGAGCAGATGAAGGAACAGATAGAGGAGATAAAGAAGACACAGCAGCAGGCATTGTATGAATTTGCAGAACAGCTCAAGTTCTTCGCTGTTGATGTGGCGGAGGATGTTGTAAAACGTAAGGTCGAAAGTGATGACCTTTACCTCGAAAACCTCGTAAAACGTGCACTGCTCGGTTTTAAGGACGCTGATTATATAAGCGTTACCATGAGCGAGAACCTCTCGATGCTTGCAAAAAAGCTGAAGACTGACAGGCATTCCTCAGGGCTTGATAATGCTGAGTTCAAGACAAACCTCCCTGACGGCGGAAGTATTATCCTTGAAGTCAAGGAACAGGTGATAGATGCATCACTCCCCGTTCAGTTTGAAAATATAAGAAATTACCTTAAAGTGATGGATGAAAATGACGATAATGACGAAGGAACACTCCTTTGAAAAGCTTGTGGAGCTTCGGCGTGAGATGCGCCATATGAACTTCTATACAAGACTCGGAAAAGTCGAACAGATAGTCGGTATGATAATAGAAGTTTCGGGGCTGCTTGCAAGTATAGGCGATGTGTGCGAGATACGTATCCCCGGCAAGCCTTCGGTTTTAAGCGAGGTCGTGGGGTTTCATGACAGTATCACACAGATAATGCCATATGACGAAACTGACGGTATCGGCTATGGCAATACGGTATATAACACGGGCAGAAAACTGCGTGTGCGTATGAGCGATGCGCTTATCGGCAGAACGGTAGATGCCCTCGGACGACCTATCGACGGGCTCGGCGATATCGTGGGCGGCACAATGCTCCCGATAAGCGGCAAGGCTTCAAATCCTATGCACCGCCCTGAGATCAGTGAGCCGATAACACTCGGCGTAAAGGCGATAGACGGTATGATAACCCTCGGTAAGGGGCAGAGGATCGGTATATTTGCCGGATCGGGTGTCGGTAAGTCCACACTTATGGGCATGATAGCAAGAAATGTCACCGCTGATGTGAACGTCCTCGCCCTTGTGGGTGAGCGTGGCAGGGAACTTATGGAATTCCTTAAAAAGGATCTTGGCCCCGAAGGACTGAAACGCTCTGTCGTTGTGGTGGCAACGTCTGATAATTCGGCGATGCTAAGAAATAAATGCGCTATGACAGCTACGGCTATAGCAGAGTATTTTAAAAATCAGGGCAAGGATGTCCTGCTTATGATGGATTCGCTTACACGTTTTTGTATGGCACAGCGTGAGATCGGCCTTTCAACGGGCGAACCCCCTGTGGCAAGGGGCTACCCGCCGTCGATATATGCTTCCCTCCCGAAGCTGCTCGAACGCTGCGGGAACTTTGAAAACGGCTCTATCACAGGGATATATACCGTTCTTGTAGAGGGTGACGATACCAACGAACCTGTCGCCGATACTGTAAGAGGTATCATAGACGGCCATATAATGCTTTCGCGTAAGATCGCCATGACAAACCACTACCCCGCAATAGATGTGCTTGCAAGCCTTTCAAGGCTTATGTCCTCTATAGCTACCCCCGAGCAGAAGCAGTACGCGGGGCAGATAAGGAATATGATGAGCATATATAACGATAATACGGATCTTATCTCGATAGGTGCCTATAAGTCCGGCTCAAACCCCGCACTGGATACGGCGATCAAGAAGATAGATGCAATAAACGGCTTCCTCACGCAGAAGGTCGACGAAAAGTTCACTTTTGAACAGACGGTGAGTGAAATGAAGCGTATAGTTACAAGTTAGGCAAGTGATGTAAATGAAAAAATTTGAATTCAAGCTCGGCAGGATAAGGGATTATAAGAATATCCTGCTTGACAGGGAAAAAAATGTCCTTGTAGGGCTTATGATGGAGAAAAACGGTATTCTTGACCGCATTGAAGCCCTTGAGGAGGAATTTGAAAAGGTGAATAACGAAATGCACGAGGAAATGCGCTCGGGGCTGAATGTCACCAAGATACGTCTGTTTGAAGCACAGAAAAACGGTATGCGCGAAGAACAGCGGCTGCTCGGTGACAGGCTTGAATTCCTGCAGGTGTCTATAGACAGACAGCAGGAACGGGTAAGCTCCCTGAAGCAGGACGTTTCGGGCTATGATAACTTAGAAGCTAAAAAGCGTGAGGAGTATAACAAGGAACTTGCCAAGGAACAGGATCTTGTGATATCCGAATTTGTTTCCCAGAAATATACGAGGGAACATAAAAGAATAAGCTGATATCACGCGCAAAAGCGTTTGATATAAAATTTAAAGTAAAGGAGGGAAGTGAATGGACAAAGGCTTTGACTTGAATGTTGTTACCACAGGTGATGCGGGCAAGGTGAACCACGCAAAACCAAAGTCGCGTGTTAAGGATAAAAACGTTCAGAACGTCGATTTCCTTGATATCGTAAACAGGCTTTCCGCCAAAAAGACGGAAAAGGCGCAAAATACCCCTAAGGCACAGAAAACACAAAAGGCACAGACGGACAGCTTGCAGCAGACAGACGAGCTTTCCGATACGCTCGGTGAGATACTTGATGAATACGGCGCTGAAAACCTGAATGCTGATATTCTTATGGAACTTATGTCAATGTATACGTCTGAGGGCTCTGTAACAAACCTTTTGCAGTCCGATGATCCTATGGCGGCAGTGCAGAGCAGCCTTTATTCGGCCGTGCTCGATAATACCGATCTGCTTTCGGCAGGCGGTGAGATGATCGACGAGATAGCAGACGGTTCGTTTGATGACCTTACGGGACTGCTTAGTTCGTCAAAAACACTTGACAGGCTGCTTGAAGTGCTTTCGGGCGTTGATGATTCACAGTCGCTTGAGCAGGCACTGAAGACTATCGCGGGTATCACTGTCACAAGTGAGATAAACGAAGTCGACAGAACTGTCAATGCTCTCAGCGAAGGGCTTAACCTTTCAAAGGCAGTCGAACAGGCAAAGGCGGAAATAAGCGGAAATGCAGATGCCGCAGATGCCGCAGGCGAAACGGCGGCACAGGCTATGGGCTTTGTGGATTATTCCTCGGGTATAACACCGAATGAAGTGATGACTGAGGGCACACCGGAAGAAAATGCAGTGTTTAACCAGACGCTTGACGTTTTATCACGCGCACTTACAGAGGAACGTGAGCTTTATACCGCAAGGCTGCACCCCGAAGGACTTGGCGAGATAATAGTCAGAATGGAAAAATCAAGCGCAGGTATAGTGTTTGATATCCTCACTACAAACGAGCGTACAGCGGCAATGATAAACCAGCGGCTTATGCAGCTTCAGCAGG
Organism: uncultured Ruminococcus sp.; assembly: GCA_902780505.1. Lineage (GTDB taxonomy): Bacteria > Bacillota > Clostridia > Oscillospirales > Ruminococcaceae > NK3A76. The sequence goes on from CACZFN010000006.1 coordinate 144,305, forward strand.
GTATGACAGAATATGAAGCCAGGATAAACCCCGCAGTGGTGACATCATCAAACAACGCCGAAAGCGCATCAGGCTTCAGCTTTGATGACTTTGCAGGCAGTATGGCAGGATCTTCACAGCAGCAGGACGCTTACAGCGGCAACCGCAACAGGGCAGGGAATGTCTACAGCGATTCGGCTGAAGATGAGCAGGAAGCAAGAACAACAGGCTACCGTAATACGGATCTGTTGAACAAAACTATTTAAAAAGGAGGAAAAACTATGGACGGCATCAACACCAATCAGCGTAATTATACCGATCTTCTGAACGGAACATCAAAGACAAAGAGCACCGAAAAATCCTATAATAATGTCAAGTTCTCAAACGAGGATCAGTCGGACGTTAATGTTCAGGACTTTTTGAACCTTATGGTGACACAGCTTACAAATCAGGACTTTATGAACCCCGTTGACGATACCCAGTATCTTTCACAGCTTGCACAGTTCTCGTCAATGTCTGCAATGCAGGATCTTGCACAGTTTTCTAAGCAGAGCTTTGTCATGTCCTACCTCGGCAAGGAAGTTACCGCATCTGTTTATAATGTCGGCGGCGAAGTTGAAACAACTACCGGTAAGGTGACATCAGTTTCACTTGTCAATGACGATTATAAGCTTACTGTAAACGGTAAGGAGTTTTCTATCAGCGATATCAAGAGCGTTTCCGATTCAAAGCCCGAAGAAACAGCGGCAGAGGAAGAAGTCCAGGAGATAATCCCAGACTGATAAAAACGCCGGTGCATACAGATAAACATAAAGGAAAGGAGTCTTTAGAATATGGATATCAATATGCTTAGGCTCACCGCCCCTATAACCACGGGTATTCCGCAGACAAGCACCGCAAGTGTCAATGACAGTCTTTATACGGCAAATTTCGATCAGGTGCTCAAAGCGCAGCTTCAGACAAGCGGGCTCAATTTCTCAAAGCACGCAGTGAACCGTGTCGTTGAACGTAATATAAACGTTTCCGATACCAATATGGAAAGGCTCAATGCAGGCGTTGAGATAGCGCGTGAAAAGGGGCTTGACGATACACTTATACTTGTCGATAAATCGGCGTATATCGTAAGCGTCAAGAATAATACGGTCATAACGACGGTTTCTAATGAAGAACTTGTCGGCAATTGTTTTACAAATATCGAAGGAACGGTAATAGTTTAAGACCGGACCGATTTCGGAGGTCTTCGGGGGGCTGAACGACAGAAGCCCCTCCCTTGCCGTTTGAAAAATAATAACGGAGGATAATATTATGATAAGAAGCTTATATTCAGGCGTTGCAGGTATGACAACCCAGCAGACTAAAATGGACGTTATAGGTAATAATATCTCAAACGTATCTACATACGGATTTAAGGCAAGCCGTGTTACTTTCAGGGACGTTTACTATCAGACTTCCCGCGCGGTGACAGAAGCTACAGCATCAAAGGGCGGTACAAATGCCGTTCAGATAGGCTATGGCTCAAAGATAGGCTCGACAGACGTAAACCAGTCAACATCTGTAATGGCAACGACCGGTCTGGCACTTGATGCCGCTATAACGGGCGACGGCTATTTTCAGGTAATGGACGGTGACGGCAATATCTTCTATACAAAAGCAGGTATGCTTGACGTAGATGCCGAGGGCAACCTTGTTGATATCAACGGCAACTTCGTTCTCGGTGTATCAAGCAATAATATGAATCAGGGCGCATCTTCGCAGAGGATAAGGATATCACTCCCTTACGAAAGCCCTAACGTTTCTTCTGCAAGTGATGTTATAAACGGCATCAATATCAAGGTAAGCTCTACCGCTGAGAACCAGAGCGGCAATGTGTCATTTAACTTCGCATCAAGCTCTAACCTGCCTATCGGTCAGAAGGCTGAAGCTGTGGTTTCTTCAAACGCTATCACAGTAACACTTAACTCAAACGAAACCTTTGACAGCATCACAGACCTCGAAAATGCTATGAACGACGCGATAATGGCGGCAAACGGCGGTGTAATGCACCCCGCAGGCAGCTTCAGGGTGGATATAGATTCCCTTGCGGCATTTGATACGCCGCTTACAGGTGAGCAGATAGTAAATACTAACTTCGGCGTTGCGTCGGGTACTGTCAACCTCCCCAAAGATCTTTCAAGGGCGTTCTCTGTAAAGAGCGTCGGCGATGCCTTCAGCTATTCGGAGCCTATGGATTTTAATATAACTGTAGACGAGGATGCAGGCACCTGCACTATCACGGCAGGCGGCGGCAAATACAGCGCTACTATCAATAAGTCGCAGATGGAAACTACAGGCTCGGTGGTACTTAAAAGCGATACTGATGACGATAACTTCGTCCTTACTTTCCCGAACTGGAATAATATGAAGTCCTATGCGGGAACGTATACCGCAGAGGATGCATCAGTACCATCTGCACCCGCTAAAAACCTCGGCCTCGGAGCAACAAGCTTCGCACTCGGCGGCGGTACGGAGGGCGGCGCACAGACCTTTGCCGACCTTACAGGTGTTGCTATCGGCTATAACGGCGTTATATACGGTACTCACCCGACACTCGGCACCCTCGAACTCGGCAGAATAGACCTTGCAACATTTGATAACCCCGCAGGCCTTTCTCAGGTGGGCTCTACATACTTCCAGAAGACTGTAAACTCAGGCGAGCCCCACCTCTGTATAGCAGGTGAGGACGGTTCTGGACCTATCGCAGGCGGTACGCTTGAAACTTCAAACGTTGACCTTTCTCAGGAATTTTCGGATATGATAGTTACACAGAGGGGCTTCCAGGCCTGCTCGCGCCTTATCACCGTTTCCGATACAATGCTTGAGGAGCTTATAAATCTAAAGAGATAATTGTTAAGCGCTGATCCCCGAGGGGCAGTCCCCCTCGGGCAGGCGTGATTTTGGAGGGGATGTAAAATGATCGTTCTGACAAGGCATAATGATACCCGCTTCGCACTGAATGATGACCTTATAGAAACCATTGAGGAATGCCCCGATACCACAATTAAGCTTACAAACGGCAAAATATATATAGTTGCCGAAACACTTGCCGAAGTGCTCGATAAGATAATCGAGGTCAGACAGAAATCTGTCAGCAATGTGTATTTCGGCGCCGAAATAAAGCGGTAATTATACGGCGAAGGGAATCGCCGTTTAAACGAAAGGGGGGTTGGTCCCTTTCATAAAAAACTGAAAGGGGCTTTATTATAGTATGGATATATCGTCTATCATAGGCTGGGTGATCGGTATGGGGCTGATAGTATTCTCTATCATGCTCGGCACTGATCCCGAAACGGGTGGATATGTTATTAATGCAGGTGCTATAAAATCGTTTATAGATATACCGTCTGTTGCGATAGTTGTGGGCGGTACTTTCTGCGCTCTGTTCGTATCCTACCCTATGACGTTCTTCAAGAAGATCCCTAAGCATCTGGCAATGATGTTCAAGGATAAAAACAAAAACCCGCAGGAAATAATAGACCAGATAATAGACTTCGCAAAGGAAGCGCGTATAAACGGCGTTCTTGCCCTTGAAGAAAAGGTAAAGGGCATTGACGATAAGTTTATGAAAAACGCCCTTATGATGGTCTGCGACTCGGTCGATCCGCAAAAAGTGCAGGAAATGATGGATAACGAACTTGATTATATGGAGGAGCGCCACTCGCAGTGCCAGGGCTTCTACCTCAAAGGTTCTGACTATGCGCCGTCATTCGGTATGATCGGTACACTTATCGGTCTTATCAACCTCCTCGGCAACCTGTCAGACTCGGACGCTCTCGCAGGTAATATGGCGGTCGCGCTTATCACTACATTCTACGGTTCGTTCCTTTCGAGCTTTATCTTCAAGCCTATAGCCAATAAGCTTAAAATCAGGCATGAATCGGAAATGCTCTGTAAGACTATAATAGTAGTAGGCGTTCAGGGCATACTTGCGGGCGATAACCCGAACTTTATACAGGATAAGCTTGTAAAACTCCTTCCCGCTAATCAGAAGGCTAAGAAGGGCGGCAAGGGCGAAGCAGGCAAATTCAACGACGACGGGCGTATCTGATAACATAACAGATCATGTGTGCTGTACACTATAGAAAGGAAGTGAGCACTTGGCGAGAAAAAAAGGCGGCGGTGAAGAAAGCGGCGGAAGCTGGATGGATACCTACGGCGATATGGTAACACTGCTTCTTACATTCTTTATCGTGCTCTATTCAATGTCCTCTATCGAAGAATCGAAGTGGGCAGAGATCGTTAAGGCGTTTAATAAAAACGGTAAGACAAAGGTCGACCAGATAGTGCTCGTAGTAGACGGCGACGGCGATAAGCCCGCCCAGAATACAGGCGAGGACGAACCCGATGGACAGGGACTTACCGAATTCGACGAGTTCTATACTGCACTTGTCGAATACCTTGAAGACCAGGAGGCCTCTGCCGCCGAAGTCGCTGAACAGGGCGAGGATGACGGCGATACTTCAAACGGTACAAATAAAGAAAATATTTACCTTAAATTTCAGGATATGATAGCCTTTGAACCCGATACGGCAGTCCTGCGTGAGTCATCTTACGAGTTCCTTGACTTCTTCGGCAGAAAGCTTGCGGAAATACAGGATAAGATCGCCGTTATCATAATAAAAGGCCATACAGCTGAGTATGACAGCTCTGAGGTAGATTCGCGTATCCTATCGTCAGAGCGTGCAAGTACGATAGCAAACTATCTTGAAACAAATTATAACCTTGAACCAAAAAAGCTTTTCCCGCTTGGGCTTGCAAACCTCTACCCCGTTTCCGATAACGGTACAGAGGAGGGCAGAATGAAAAACAGGCGTGTCGAAATTTCTATTATAGGTGTTAATTCGCCGCTTATAAAGAATGACCTGTTAAAGAGCCTTATCGGTATGGATTATGACTACGATAAGATCCTTGAAAGCAGTGCCGTCGCAGAAGCTGTCGGCGGGGACGAGTAAAATAATATGTGTATGAATGAAGGGACAGCGTTTTAATGAATAATACCGAAGTGACCGAGCAAAAGCAAAATGCCGATCTTACGGCTAAAAAAGCAGTGCTTTATGACTTCCGTGTACCCAAGAAGTTTACAAAGGAGGACGTAAAGGCACTAAACCGTATAACCGATGCCTTTGCAAAGCATTTAAGCTCGGGGCTTACAACAATGACAAGGGAAAACTGCTCTGTCTATAATCCGAGGATAGAGGAAATAAGGACCACTACCTATCTTGAAAGCCTGCCTAAGTATACAATGATAGGCCTGCTCGGTTTTACGGTCATCGACAGCGACTTCCGTGATCCGCGGGTGATGTTCCATATACCGCCTGCACTGAGTTTCCTGCTTATTGATATATTGCTGGGCGGGGCGGGTAAAGAGGTCACGCTTGAAAGACAGCATACCGATATCGAAGTGGCTATCATGAAAAACCTTATAACCCGCTTCTGCGATATGCTGAAGGAAGCGTGGAGTTCGCTTGTGACAACACAGATCACCTATGAAAAAAGCGAAACCAACCCGAAGCTTATCGATGTAAGAAGCGAAAGTGATGTAAGGCTCGTCATGAGTTTTGATGTGTCGGTGAAAAACAGCGTTTCTGCTATAAGTATTGCCTATTCGGCACAGTTCCTTGAAGACCTTATGGAAAAACTCCACGGTCAGAAAACGGATAACCAGAACTTTGAACCAGTTGATGCACAGCGTGATGCAAGAAGGCGTGAACAGATAGTTGAAACACTTAGCGAATCAAGTATAGAGCTTCGTGCGGTATTTGCCGAGCTTACTCTTGATATGCAGGAGGTCATGAGCCTTAAAGTAGGCGACATAATCCCCCTTGATAAAAAACTTACAGACGATATTACGATAGTCGTAGATGATGTGCCGTGGTTTAAGGCAAAGCTCGGGCAGACAAATATAAAAAAGGCTGTAAAGATCACCGAGAGTATTTATGAAAGTAACGAGTGAGGAGAAATATAAAAATGAGTCTTGACAGATCAAATTTCGATAAAATATCAGATGTGCTTGCTGATTCGGTCGGAGGGGCGCTAGATGCGCTCTCACCGATACTTGGCGCGGATATCACCGCCCAGACACAGAGCGCACAGATACACACTATCAAGGATACCGACTATTCGGCCGTTTCTCCTGCTTTGTATTTCAATATAGTCTTTGTGGGCGATATCAGCGGTAAGGCAGTTGCGGTTTTCCGTGAGATAGACCTTGCTGTAATACTTAAACTCCTTATGAATTCCGACAGCGACGAGATAGAATTCGATGAAATGGGACTTGGGATGATAAAGGAGATAATGTCGCAGGTGTCAAATAAGCTTGCATCAAAGCTTGGTGAGTTCTTCGCAGTTGATGCTTCTGCATCTATCTCGGCACTTATGGAGTTTTCGGGTAATGATGCCGTTGCAGGTATCTTCGGCGGAAAGGAACTTAGCGAATGTGCAAGCGTTAATGTCAAGTATGAAGTCGGTACTATCCTCAAGGGCAGGGCAATGTTCAGCTTTGATGAAATGCTTGTAAACAACCTCTCAAAATACTATGAGATCGTAAATGATGAAAATACCCAGCAACAGCTTACAGCAGCCGCAAACGGTCAGTCTACAGCTGCAATGCCGAGAAAAAGGCAGCAGCAGCCTGCGGCACCTTCCGTCAATAACGGTCAGCGGGCAAATGTTAATTCCCCTGCACTTAATATATCACCCTCCTCTTTCCCGAGGTTCGATGTGGCTGATGATGACGGCGTAGGAATGCCTGGTAATATGGATCTTCTTATGGAAGTGCCTATGAATGTATGTATCGAAATAGGCAAGACAAAAAAGAAGATGAAGGAGATCATGAACTTCTCTCAGGGTACTATAATACCTATAGATAAACAGGCGGGCGCACCTGTTGATATAACAGTCAACGGCCAGCTTATCGCAAGGGGAGATGTTATAGTCATCGACGATAACTTCGGCGTAAGGATAACGGAACTTGTAAATTCCAAAAATAACGGCATAGGCAGCTGAACGGAGGAAAAAGCTTGGAAATAGTAAAAAGTGTCTTTTCTCTGCTTTTCGGGCTGGTGCTGTTTGTGGGTATACTCTACCTTGCGTATTTCTCAACTAAGCTTATAGGTAAGCGCTATTCCTTAAACGGCAGAAAGGGCAGGAACTTAAAACTCCACGAAACATTACCTGTCGGGCGGGATATGAATATCGCGATAACACAGGCCGGTGAGCGCTTCTTCCTTATCGGCATTACTGAGGACAGGATAAGTCTTATAAGCGAGCTTTCCCGCAGTGACCTTGACCTGTCTGAAGAACTATCCGAAAGCAGCGCTGTTCCAAAGGGCAGCAGCATAAGCTTTGCTGATGCGCTTAAATATAATATAAATAAAAAACTCGGCAGGGATGTTGATATAAACGACTATACAACCCCCGCAGAACCCGATAAAACGGAGGATGCTGCCGATGATTAGAACAAGATCACTTAAAAAAGCTGTCATCAGACTTCTGATCGGGCTGCTCGGGATAATAATGTGTCTGAGCCTTTGCGTTATGCGCGCAAAAGCTGCAACTGTAGATGTCACCCTCGATACGGGCGAGGCAGACGGTTCTTCAAGCGCACTTGACCTGCTGTTTTTGCTGGCAATGCTTGCTCTTATCCCGTCACTGCTGCTTGTGATGACATCCTTTACCAGGATCATAATATCGCTTTCTTTTCTCAGGTCTGCGATAGGCACTCAGTCATCACCGCCTAATCAGGTGCTTATAGGGCTTGCATTGTTCCTTACTATTTTTATTATGATGCCGACGTTTACCCAGATAAAGGAAAACGCCTATGATCTCTACGTCAGCGGCGAACTCGGTGAGCGTGATGCAATAACTGCGGCAGGTGTGCCGCTGAAGGAATTTATGCTCAAACAGGTATATAATGACGACCTTGATATGTTCATATCCCTTGCAGAGGACAGGGATATCGCTGAAATAGACCATGCGGCGATCTCTGAAGACCTTACAGAACTTCCCCTTGTAGTTGTTATACCTTCATTTATCACAAGCGAGATAAAAAGGGCGTTCCTTATAGGCTTCCTGCTCTATATACCGTTTCTGATAATTGATATTATCGTGTCGTCGACACTTATGTCAATGGGTATGGTAATGCTGCCGCCTGCGACGATAGCTCTGCCGTTCAAGCTTATGCTGTTTGTACTTGTTGACGGGTGGAGTCTTCTTATCCAAAGCCTGATCGTGGGCTTCCATTAGCAAAAAAGTTTATTGAGGGAGGGTTAATCCGCTTGACTTCGGGCGATCTGCTTACAATATTTTCACAGGCGTTCACCGTCGTTCTGAAGATCGCGGGGCCGCTTCTGATAGCATCAATCGTTATAGGCCTGATAGTCGCCATTTTTCAGGCGGCAACACAGATCCACGAACAGACACTTACCTTTGTGCCTAAGCTTATAATAATAGCACTTATCCTGCTTGTCGCAGGTACGTGGATGATGACACTTATGGACGATTTCTTCAAAATGATCTTCGACAGGATAGCAAACCTGTAGGCGGTGTAGTATGGCATCACTTGGTATAAATATAGAGGATCTTCATATATACATTTTTGTATTCATACGCCTTGCTGCAATAATACTTTTCAACCCCGTGTTTTCAAGGGCGAGAATGCCCGGCGGCGTTAAAACAGGCCTTATAATGTGCCTGACTATAATAATCACCCCGCTTGTCCCGTTTTATAGCTATGACGGCTCGGTGCTCGGCTTTATGCTAAGCGTTATGGGGGAATTCTTTATAGGCTTCCTGCTGGGGTTCGTGTTCAATGTGTATTATTATATGCTTATGTTTGCGGCCGATATAATGGATACCCAGCTCGGCTTTTCAATGGCAAAGACTATGGATCCTCTGACAAATATACAGTCAGCAACAATGGGCAACCTTTTTAATATAATGTTTATGCTCTACTTCTTTGCGACAAACTGCCACCTGATACTTATAAATATGGCAGTCAATACCTTTGATGTGGTCGGCGCGGGGGCGGTCGGTATAAGCTATGAAGGCGGCTGTAAGTTCGCGGTAGCACTGTTTTCATCGGTGTTTCTTCTTGCAATAAGGCTCGCACTTCCGTTTGTGGCAGCGGAATTCGTTCTTGAGGTGTCACTCGGGCTGCTTATGAAGCTTATCCCGCAGATACACGTCTTTGTTATACAGATGCAGGGTAAGATACTTGTCGGGCTGGCACTGCTTATAGCAATGCTTATCCCCGTTACGAATTATGTTACACAGTATATAGAAAAAATGTTTGCTTCAGCAAATGATGCTCTGCTGACACTTGTTACCTGAAAACAAGTGCCGGGGGCGACCTGAAAAGCCGGAAACGAAAGTGTGGTGGTGAGCATTGGCAGCGTCGGCAGGTGACAAGACCGAAGAAGCGACTCCCAAAAAGCGGGAGGACGAGCGAAAGGAAGGTAATATATTCCAGAGCAAGGAAATAGTTATCCTTGTGACAATGCTTGCAACGTTTTTTGGGTTCAAGCTGCTCTACCCGACTATAATGTCGTCAGCACAGCAGTTTATGTCAAAAGCATTCGTCCTTGCAGGTGAACAGGAAACGTTCGATGTCTATTCTTCAAGGGAGATATTCATATCCTCCTGTATATGTGTAATAATCTGCTGCGGGCCGCTGCTTGCAATAGCAATGGGCGCTGCGATACTTGCAACTATCGCACAGACAAAAGGGCTTTTCAATATGAAATCCCTGCGCCCCAAGTTTTCGCGTATGAACCCGCTTAACGGCATCAAGAACCTGTTTTCACTAAAAGGTATCATCGAACTGTTAAAATCTATAGTAAAGATAGTGATCCTTTTCTATGTGATCTATACTTTTATAAAAGATAATATAATGGTTTTTCCGAAAATGATGTATATGTCCATTCCCGAAGCTGCGGAAAAAACAGGCTCAATGCTCTTTTCACTCTTTGAAACTGTAGCAATAGCTTTCGCGTTCCTTGCAGGGTTTGACTTCTTCTATCAGAGATGGGAATATAATAAAAACCTTCGTATGACCAAGCAGGAAGTCAAGGAGGAGTATAAGAATACCGAAGGTGATCCGCAGATCAAGAGCCAGCGTAAACAGCGCCAGCAGCAAATGGCAAGGCAGCGTATGATGCAGGCAGTGCCTTCGGCAGATGTAGTAATAAGAAACCCTGAACACGTGGCAGTAGCACTTAAATATGACAGGGAAAAGAACAGAGCACCTGTAGTTGTGGCAAAAGGTCTTGATGAACTCGCACTGAGGATAGTTAAGGTCGCAGAGGAAAACGGCGTAAAGTGTATAGAAAATAAACTCCTCGCCCGTGCCCTCTATGCACAGACAGAGCTGCTTGATGAAATACCTACAGAATTCTATCAGGCACTTGCTGAGATAATGGCGGTGATCTACAAGGAAAAGGGAATAACGCCCGACGGAAAGCCGGTAAAGAAAGTATAACGATTTTTCAAAGGAGACAAAAATAAATGAAAAAAAGAATGATAATAGCAGCGTGTGCGGCGTGTGTCTGCATAGCATTTGCTGCGGGAATGATCGTCGATAGGCAGCGTGAGAAGAGGGCTATGGAAGAAGAGTATGACGGGGAAGATGATGAATACGTTGAGGTGATACCCGGGGTAAAAGAGGGAAATTACTACCTTGACGGAGACAGCACTTTGTCGCCCTACTATATCGAGCTTAAAGCAGATGAGGGCGGAAACAGCGCAGGAAAGGCCTATCTTCATGGAGATACAGAGCAATTTATTGCCGACTGGAATTTAAAATATGCCCCCGACAAAACGCAGGAGGAAAGCTCCGGAGAGACAAATGCCCCTCAAAGGGGCGAGCCCGAGGAAGATAAAGCAGATGAGCTTACCTACTCTGAGCTCAAGGAAAAGCTCGGCGGAGAGCTTGAGTACTGGGTGGCTGTTATATATGAGAATGACGAAATGAAAGAAGAAAATATGGAGTGTTATTTTCATATAGGTACCATTCCGCCGGAGGGCTCCATAATACGCGAGACAGACGTAACATGGAATTACATATCAGAGACTGAGTTTTCAAGATACGGCAAGACATTTAAGCTTGCGCAGTAAACAGATATAGAACAAAAGCAAAGGCAAAAGGAGCATTTGAGATTGGGAAGACTTAAAAAATTATTATCAAATACCGTAGCGGTATTCATGGTCTTGATAGTTTTTCTTATCATCATACCGCTGCCGACGTTTATACTTGATTTTATGTTCGTGGTGCAGCTCGGGCTGTCACTCGTCATACTGCTTACTACCCTTTATATCAGGGAAACTCTCGAATTTTCCGTTTTCCCGACAATACTCCTTGTTACTACTCTGTTAAGGCTCGGCCTTAATATTTCCTCTACCCGTTCTATCCTCACAAATCAGGGCTATGCGGGTGAAATGGTCAAGGCCTTCGGTGATTTCGTTATCAAGGGGCAGGTAGTCGTCGGGCTTATCATATTCCTTATAATCGTTTTGGTAAACTTCCTCGTTATCACTAAGGGCTCTGAACGTGTTGCTGAAGTTTCCGCGCGTTTTACCCTTGATGCTATGCCCGGTAAGCAGATGGCTATAGATGCCGACCTGAGTTCCGGCCTTATAGATGAAAAGGAAGCCAGACGCCGCCGTGAGAATATCCAGCGTGAAGCTGATTTCTTCGGCTCTATGGACGGTGCCTCGAAGTTTGTAAAGGGCGACTCTATAATGTCTATAGTCGTTACTTTTATAAACCTTATCGGCGGTATCATAATAGGCTTTATCTCGGGTGTGGGCGATTTTTCAACTATCGCATCAATCTATTCCACAGCGACAGTCGGCGACGGCCTTATGTCGCAGATCCCCGCACTTCTTGTGTCTGTCGCATCAGGTATGATGGTAACAAGAAGCGCATCTGAAAATAATATAAACAGCGATATCTCAAAACAGTTCCTCTCACAGCCCCGTGTTCTTATGATAGCGGGTATAACCCTTGAATGTCTTATCATAATCGGCTTCCCGTTCGTGCAGACAACTATCATGGCGGCAATTCTTTTCGGCGGCGGATTTATGCTGCAAAGACAGGAACGCCAGAGCGCTCAGGTCATGGAGGCCGAAGCAGCTGAGGCTGCCGAACAGAAGGAGGAAATACAGTCAGAAGCAAGCTTCTACCGTAATATTGATAACCTCTACGGGCTGCTTAATGTCGAACAGGTAAAGATAGAATTCGGCTATTCGCTTATCCCGCTTGTTGATGAATCAAGCGGCGGCAGCTTCCTTGACAGGGTGGTAATGTTCAGAAAACAGTTCGCCCTTGAAATGGGCTTTATAATCCCGCCTGTTCAGCTTAAAGACAGCGGTATCTTAAACCCTAACCAGTATGTTATCTATATAAAGGGCGAACAGGTGTCGGGCGGTGATGTGCTCGTTGACCACTACCTGGGCCTTGCCCCGAGTGAGGAAGAAGATATAATCGACGGTATAGAAACTGTCGAGCCTGCCTTCGGTATCAAGGCAAAGTGGATATCGGAAGATAAAAAAGTCAAGGCGGAACTTATGGGATATACCCTTATTGATCCGACATCTGTTATAATAACCCACCTGTCAGAGATAATAAAAGCCCACGCGCACGAGCTTTTAAACAGACAGGAAGTAAATAATATGCTCGAAAACCTGGCAAAGACCAATGAAACCCTTGTGCGTGAGATAGTCCCCGCAATAGTCCCTGTAAGCGATCTGCAAAAGGTGCTTTGTAAACTCCTTGAAGAAAAGGTGCCTATCAGGGATCTTGAAACCATTCTTGAAACACTTGCCGATTACGCCCCGAGGATAAAGGATATAGATATGCTTACCGAATATGTAAGACAGGCACTCAAGCGTACAATATCCCATAAGTTCTCCGAGGCAGGTCAGATAAAGGTGATAACCCTCGACGCTTCGATAGAAAACGCAATAATGGGATCTATCAAGAAGATGGATTCAGGCTCGTATCTTGCACTTGACCAGGTGACGATACAAAAGATAATCGTTGCTACAACAAAGGAACTTGATAATATCAAGGACGTTGTCAGCGAACTTGTTATAGTAACATCACCTGTTGTGAGAATATATTTCAAAAAGCTTATCGACCAGTTCTATCAGAATGTAAACGTCCTGTCGTTTAACGAGATAGACAATAACGTTCAGCTTCAGGCGCTCGGCCATATTACTATTGAGGGGCAGTAAACTTATACCCGTAAAAGAAAGGAGGGAATAATGTGAACTTTCATAAAACTAAGGATACATATACCGAAGAACAGTTCCTTGCAAAGCTTCGTGAATACCGTAAAACCGGCAGTAACGCCCTTAGAAACGATATCGTTATGAATTTTGCATATATCCCTCAGACGGCCGCTGTGCAGCTGCGCGGCCTTGCAAGCGGCTATGCACAGGTGGACGATATGGTAAACCAGGGCATAATCACCCTTATGGATTGTATAGACCACTTTGATGAAGAAAAGGGGATAAGCTTTGAATACTACGCCTTTATGCGCGTAAGGGGCGCAATAATCGACCTTGTCAGAAAACAGGACTGGGTGCCAAGACGTGTAAGGGAACAGGATAAGAAGATCAATCAGGCAAGAAATGAACTTTCAAATATCCTTATGCGTGAACCGAGCGCAAATGAACTTGCCGATTATATGGGCGTCAGCGCTGAAAAGCTTTCCTCTATGGAGGCGGAAGTCAATTCAAGTGCAGTGCTCAGCTTTGAGGAACTTATACAGAATATGTCACAGATGGGTACCTCCCTTGAAGCGGAAGGACTCAGCCCTGAAAAGCAGATACTAAGTGATGAACTTAAAACTACCCTCGCTAAGGCTATAGATGAACTCGGCGAGCGTGAACGCCTTGTGATATCACTTTATTACTACGAAAACCTTACCTTCGCCGATATAGCAGAGGTGCTCGAAGTATCGGTCCAGCGGGCTTCGCAGATAAATGCAAGGGCGGTAGGCAAGCTTAAAAGTGCAATGGAAAAATATCTTTACGGCTGATATAAAGAAAGGAAAAATGTATGTTAAGAGGATACTACAGCGCGGCATCGGGAATGCTTGTGTCGCAGAGAAACCTGAATGTAATAGGACAGAATATAGTAAATTCCCAGACAGCAGGCTACAGGGCTCAGAGAGTCGTTCAGTCTACCTTTGACCAGGAACTTGTTACAAGATATGAAAACGGTGTCTATAACCGGATAGGTGACGCTTCTCAGACAAACCTTGTGGAAACTGTTGATACCATAGTAAACGAAGCATCAGTCTATGAAACGGAAAACCCGTATGATATGGCTATCCTTTCTGATGGCTACTTCAATATAGCAGGTGCTGAGGGAAGGACTTTTATGACAAGAAACGGGAGCTTTTCCCTTGACGAGGAAGGCTACCTCCAGCTTGAAGGTGTAGGCAGGGTACAGGGTGAAAACGGCGATATATATGTCGGCGGCAATAATTTCAATATGGATCAGCTTGGCAATATATATGATATAAACGGCCAGTTTTCGGGCAGGCTTCTTATTACAAGACCTGCCGAGGGTTCACAGATACTTAAAATGAATAACGGCCTGTTCCTGACGGATAACGTAGAGCCTGTTGAAAACGCCGAAGTCATGAATTTCGGCTACGAGCGCTCAAATGTCGATATGAATGATGAGTATACAAGGCTTATGGAAGCTCAGGCGGCATTCAAGGCGTGCTCGACGGCACTTTCTACTATAAACCAGCTCAATATGAAATCCGCTTCGCAGATAGGGGCTATCTCTTAATGATAAGGGCAATTATAACAGCGGCGGCAGCTGCGGTGATGCTTACCGCCTGCGGTGAGACAGACATCAGCACGGATAAAGATACCGCATCGGCAAGTACACCGACAACAACAACTGTAAAAGCAGAGAAAGAGCGTGCCTTGTTCATAATGGGCGAGAGCCGCGACGGTGACGTGATACTTGATGATACGAGCGTTGCTTCGGCGGAATTTGTAAGCTATAAGAATGAAGTGGGTGACGGCCCTTTTTACGGGGTGCTTATAACGCTTGATGATAAAGGCAGGGAAAGATTTGCCGGGGTGACAAGGAATAATATCGGCAAGAAAATATCCCTTTGGATAGGTGAGGAATGTGTCTTTTCACCGACTGTGGCTAATGAGATAACAGACGGCAAGGTCATGATAAACGAACTTTCCTATGAAAAAGCATATGAAACAGCGAATATTCTGAACAGAGGAGGAAATTGAATGAACATAGCATTTTATGTGGGCAGAAGCGGCATAATCGCCCACTCAAACAGCCTTAATATATCGGCACAGAATGTGACAAATATAAGCTCATACGGCTATAAGGCCACAACTACGGATTTCCGTGAGCTTATCTATAACCAGATGGATCAGAATATAAATAAAGAACTTGACGAGCAGCATAAGATACTTAACGGTCACGGTGTCAAGGTGCAGTCAGATCCGCTTCAGTTTTCACAGGGGCAGTTCCAGATGACCGAGTATGACCTCGATTTTGCCCTTGCAAGCGATAACTGCCTTTTCGCAGTTGACAGGCGCGGAACTGTACAGTATACAAGAAACGGCGCATTTGATGCCAGTGTCGAGGGGGATAATATCTATCTCGTTTCCTCTGACGGCGCTTATGTGCTCGATAACCAGAACCAGCGTATAGTTATCCCGACTGATGAACAGGGTAAGCTCGATATCACCGCCCTTAAAGACAGGATAGGCGTGTTCTATTTTGAAAACCCCTATGCCCTTTTCCGCTATGACGGGCAGAGCTTCGCACCTACCGCCGAAAGCGGTCAGCCCCGTGTGGCACAGGACGGCGAGTATGACCTCCTCCAGGGCGCTATCGAGCGTTCAAACGTGAACCTTGCAAAGGAAATGTCTGATATAATCGTCACCCAGAAGGCGTATGCATTTTCCGCTAAGGTGGTGCAGACTGCCGACGAAGTCGAGGATATCGTCAATAACCTAAGACAGTAGTTTTTAAAGCCGTAAGGCAAACGCCGCTTTTTGTCAGGGAAGATATGAAGCGACAGGTATTTACATCTATCATCTGACAGCACAAGGAAGTGAGAAAAGAAATGGCTGATGTAACAAGGGCGGCAACCCCTATAAATAACCGCAATATCATAACCCCTTCAAGGGAAAACAGAAATACAAACGAGATCCCCTTTGATTTTCAGGATACAAGTAAGGTAAAGCAGGCTACCCCTAACAGTGAAATGCAGTCGCAGGCAAATGTCCTGCGGCAGGACGGCTCAATGACAGGCTTCTATGAAGTCCTGCACGATCAGGAGGTAACATCAGCATTTCTTACAAATATCTTTCTTTTGAAGGAGATAGTTGATATCCTCCCCGCTAATAATGAAACACAGACACAGGAAATGCATGAACTCCTTTCAAACCTGACGCTTTCTCCCGACGAGATATCGGGTGAGATGATGCGGCAGGAGGATATGTCTACAATGTTCAAGGGCGGCATATTCGATATGCTTCGCAATATGATACAGAAAAATATCGCCGAAAGCGGCGGCGATACCCAACAGGTGCGTGATTTTCAGGCAACAGTCGGCAATCTCCTGAAAGCACTCAATAATTCCGCTTCAAAGGGCAATGTGTTTTCCTCTGTTATGAATAATCTAAGCTTTATCAGGAAACTTGTGGACGCTTCCCCCAAACTTTCAACAGGACTTGATGCTTTGCTTGAAAAGTTCAGCCTTTTTAATTCGCAGACGCAGAACCTGCAAAATACTACAGGCTTTGATGCACAGTTCGCTGCCCTTAAAAGTGAAACACTCGACTTTTTTACACAGCTTGAAAAAAGTATCCTCTATAATGACGAAATAGCAAAATCAGTTTCTATGGCGACTTATAACCTTTCGAGGATAGCCCTTTCGGATGAAGGTATAACCGATAGCTTTTCACGCCTTCTGGGACTTATGGATAATGAGGAGGAAAAGGAAAACCTTACAAACCTCCTTCTGGGCTTCCTTGAACAGAATGACCATGTAAGCCAGTCAAAAACTATGAATGCTCTTACCGAGATACTCAGAAAACAGTCGGAAAACCCCGATCTTAAAATGCTCGGCTCCGACAGTATGAATAAGATAATCCAAAGCCTTCTTTCCTCCCCCTGTAACTTTACACCGCTGCTGCACTATGTGATACCTGTGCAGTATGAAGACCTTTCCTCCTCCGCTGAAATGTGGATAAACCCCGATGGCGAGAACGACCTCCCCGGCGGCAGCGGAAGCGGCAGGAAGCTTACCCATATGCTGTTCGTTTTTGAAATAGCGGATATCGGTAAGTTTGAAACGGAAATGTGGGTTGAGGATAAGAATATAACCCTGAGTATCCTCTGCCCCGAACAGTATGCGGATTTCTATAAGGATAAAATAAAAAGTATCAGAGAAGATCTCAGCTTTTCTGATTATAAGTTCAAGGAGATAGGTGTTGATAAGCTTAAAGAGCCGCGTTCGCTTATCGAGGTGTTCAAGTCACTTCCTGAAAGGAGGACGGGTATAAATGTTGCAATCTAATAAAAATCGTGCAGTTGCACTTAAATATGATACCGAGCACGAAAGCGCCCCCGTCGTTGTGGCTTCGGGCTGCGGCGAGGTGGCAAAAAGAATAATTGATGTGGCTGAAAAAAACGGTATTCCTGTTTACAGGGACGATTCTGTTGCATCACTTATGTGTATGCTCGAAGTCGGCAGTTCAATACCGCCCGAACTTTACGAGGTGGTGGCAGGCGTGTATGTTTCGCTTCTGCGTTCATCTAAGGAACTAAGGGATAAAATGTTGAAAGGTACAAATGTATGAACCCAATTGATGAAAGATATATCGGCAATACCTGTGAGCTGAGAAGCTTTTCAAACGAACTTATCGGCATAGGTGTTATAAAAGAAGTCGGCGAGGACTATATAACAATAGGTACAGCAAGGGATTCCGAACTGAAGCTTTTCAATACCTTCCAGAAGATAAAGCTCAATATCTTTAATTCAAAGGTGGGCTTTACGGTGATAATCTGTGAAGTGCTCGCTTCAACAAGGAAAATGCTCAGGGTGGTATCGCCGATAAAAATAGTAGACCACGAAAGACGTCAGGGCTTCCGTGTGTCTGTTGATATCAATGCACATATCTCTGTAAGCCGTGAAAAACTTGAACGCGGTGAGTCGGAAGACCTTCAGGTGGTGTGGATAAAGGATATGTCTATCTGCGGGCTGAGGATACATTCCGATAAAAAGTATATCCTGGGACAGGTGGTATGGCTCACCTTTGACCTTGATGAACGTACAAAGCTTACAGTGAAAGCCCAGTTTGTGCGTAATACAACAGTCGAGAACGATGAGAATATCCAGGAATACGGCATAAAACTCCTCTTTGATAGGGAAGAGGACAGCGATAAGCTTTGTTCCTACCTTTTCAAAGCACAGCGAGAGCAGAGCCAGAAGATAAGATAGCGCACCATTGACAAAACAGGCGTTTTATAGTATAATATAAGTTGGGCAAAAATATCAAAACTAAAGGGAGGTGAAGCGTAACATGAAAAGAAGACTGATAATAAGCTTTTGTGCGGCAGTGTTTCTGTTCGGTATAATCGGTATACTTAACCGTACCCCGAATGTTGATGTCGGAATAGTTACGCTTGCCTCAGGTGCGAATGAAACAGAACTAAAAGGCTATGAAATAGCTTCGCTCAGAAACGGTAAGGCTAAGGCCGCCGATGAAACGCCCGATATAAAGACACTTGCAAGTGATGTGACAGCTGTCGCGCAGACGGTAATGAAAAATAACGGCAGCAGCGCTGTGCGGGTAAATACAAATATGTCAGTCGCCTTTACGGGCAAGTATGTTGATGATGTGAATTATACCGTTTTTACAACAGAAGGTGAACAGATATCAGAACCCGCCGCCGCCCTGTCGCTTCCCACAAAAGACCTTGATGCCTGCATAGTGCGTATAGATGTCAAATGGGGAAGGACCAAGAACTATAAGGAATATTACTATTTCTTCAGGGTGGATTTCAATAAAGAAGCTTGAATATATCGCTGCCTTATGCGGCGATATATTTTTTCACCGTTATAGGTTTTGAAAAGTAATTTTGCATATGTAAGGAGAAATAACTTGAATACGACGATCCCCGCTTATGCACTTGATGTGCTTATATCACTTGAATCCGCAGGCTTTGAAGCTTACCCCGTGGGCGGCTGTGTGCGGGATATGCTTCTTGGGAAAGCCCCTCACGATTTTGATGTGTGTACAAACGCTTCCCCCGAACAGACGATAAGTGCGCTTTCGGGATTTACTACTATACCTACAGGGCTTAAACATGGTACAGTCACCGTTTTGTCACAGGGCGAGCCTGTCGAGGTCACTACCTTCCGCACAGACGGCGAGTATCACGACCACCGCCGCCCCGAACAGGTCAGGTTTGTTTCTTCCCTTAAAGAGGATCTTTCAAGGCGTGATTTCACCGTGAACGCACTCTGCCTTGATAAAAACGGCAATGTCATAGATATGTTTGACGGAATAACAGACCTTGACTCGGGAATAATAAGATGCGTGGGCGATCCCGCCCTCCGCTTTGAGGAGGACGCTCTGCGTGTGCTTCGTGCACTCAGATTTTCAAGCGTGCTTGATTTTGATATCGAACCCGCTACCGCCGAGGCTGTCCATAAGAAAGCGCCTTTGCTAAGATTCGTTTCGGCTGAACGTGTGTTTTCTGAACTGAAAAAACTTCTCACCGGTAAGCGTGCAGGGGATATATTACTGGAATACCGTGATGTTTTTGCACTTTTTATCCCTGAGCTTTCGGAATGTTTTGATGTACCTCAGAATAACCCCCACCATATGTATGATGTCTATACACATATCTGTAAAAGTGTCGATAATATAAAGCCTGATGAAATACTCCGCCTTGCAATGCTTTTCCATGATATAGGCAAGCCCCGCTGCAGGACGACTGATATAAACGGTATAGACCATTTTAAAACACACCCCGCAGTCGGTGCAAAAATGGCGGCTGATATCCTTTCACGCCTAAGAGCCGATAATGATACCCGTGAACTTGTATGTGAGTATATTGCCGAACATGACAACAGACTGTCAGAAAGCCGCCGGAGTGTCGCGCGCTTTATATCAAAGCACAGCTATGATTTTTTTGATAATTACCTGCTTATCAGGCGTGCAGATACCCTCGCCCAGTCGGATTATTTCAGAAAGGAAAAACTTTATGACCTTGAAGTCTTAAAGTCGATAAGAGATGATCTGCTAAAGCAGGAAGCCTGCCTCAAACTTTCCGACCTCGCCGCAGACGGAAACGATATGCTCGCACTCGGGCTTAGCGGCAGGCAGATAGGCATAGCACTGCACTCAGCCCTTCTGGCTGTGATCGACGGAACGCTTTTAAATAAAAAAGAGGAGATCATTGATTTTGCAAAACAATACCTTACACAAGAGAAATAAGACACTTGCTGTGATATTTGCAGTTTTAAGCATTCTGTGGGCGGCTTTGATATTTATGCTTTCCGCCGAAAACGGCGACGATTCCGCTGATCTTAGCGGCGGCGTGGTCAGGGCGGTCATAGATAGCCTTTCCCTTGAAAAAGAACCCACATGGCTTGAGCATTTTATAAGAAAGCTTGCCCATTTTTCCGAGTATTTCATTCTCGGCACTTTTGTACTTCTTGCATTCGTTTTCGGGCTGTCTGCAAAGCAAAAAAACGGTGCAAAGGGTATATTTGCAAGCGTGCCTATCTGTATGTTCTACGCATCAACGGATGAATTTCATCAGGGCTTTGTGTCGGGAAGAAGCCCTCAGGTCACAGATGTCTGTATAGATACCCTCGGCGCTTTGCTCGCAGGCGGTGTCATTATTCTGTGTATCCTCCTCTTTGGCAGGAAAAACACTGCCCCCAGTGTGATCAATAAATGATCTCCACTTACAGATTCAAGAAATCAGAAGCAAGAGGCAAGAATAATGTGTCCGCAAAGTTAAATCTACCGTAGGTACACCTTGTCTTGCTTCTTGCCTCTGATAATCTTGCATCTAAGGAAATCAATTTTTGATTTTCGTGGCGTACAACCTCTTAATGTTATGTTACAATAGATCATAGACACCAAAAATAGAAAAACAACTCTCAATATGATATAATGTTAAGTGCTATCAAAAACAAAAATATCACGAAAAGA
>CACZFN010000007.1:0-68361 GCA_902780505.1 uncultured Ruminococcus sp.
ATTGTTCAATTTTCAAGATACCGTTCGCTTTCTCTTTAAAGCGCTCAACTATTATATCACACTTTTGAAAGCTTGTCAAGCCCTTTTTGAAAATATTTTTTATTTTCTTTCGGACTCTTTGCCGTCCTCTCGTCAGGCGACTTGTTTATTTTACCACCTTTTTCCCCACTTGTCAACCCTTTTTCTCAGGTTCTATGTTTTGCACAAAAAGTTGTGGTCAATCGCAATTCTTATGTATAAAATCTGTTTTATCCTGCTAAACTGATAAAAAGCGGCGACTGCCGTCACGCATTCGCCGCCGTATCCTATTCCCTCACATCAGGGATATACTCCTGATTATCCACAATATAATCTATCACCTGTGAATATAGTGCCCCTGGGTTGGATCTGATTTTCGCACTTATAAACTCCGCCTGTTCAGCATCAGGTGCAAAAACCGATATATCCATAAGCACCCTGTCATCATCACGGCACTGGCAATGCACAAGAAATCCGTTTTCATGCTCTTTGGTTTCTATTGTAACATCACGCTCATTTTTAAGCATTGCAAAAAACTTGAGTCCCGTCGCATAGATCTTCTCTCTGAGGCTTTTAGGCACCATAGTCTTGAAATCCTCGGCGCCCTCTCTGCCTTTTTCAGACAGCACATACTGTCTGGTACCGTCAACGTCCACAAGTTCGACCGTACCGTTTTCGGTCATTCTGGTTATAGCTTCTGTAAAAAGGAAGTAATCCATGACCTCAGATGCCTCGCATATTTCCACAAGCTGCATGGGCGTACACGGTCTGTCTATCTGATACAGAAAATATGCAAGAAGGATCTTCGCTTCATATACATCATTCAAAACAAGCATATTAGGCGAAACATATTTATCAAAATTATGATCCAAGCTATCACTCCTCGTCGTTACTTGGTGCTAAAAATTTGGGTATTCGAGCATATGGTTCAGAAGTGCGATATTCACCGCCGCTTCAACGCATGGTACTGCCCGCGGAACAACACAGGGATCATGTCTGCCCTTGATAACGAGCGTTTCATTTTTAAGTGCTGAATAATCAACAGTTTCCTGCGGCTGTGAAATAGAAGGTGTCGGCTTGAACGCCACCCTGAGCGTTATCGGCATACCAGAAGATATACCGCCGAGAATACCGCCGTGATTATTTGTACGTGTAACGACGTGCCCTCTTTCATCAACATAAAACTCGTCATTGTTTTCAGAGCCGAGCATTTTTGCAACATCAAAGCCCGCGCCGAATTCAAGGCCCTTTACAGCAGGTATACCGAACACAAGCTGCGCTATCGTATTTTCAAGCCCGTCGAATATAGGTGAGCCTATACCCGCAGGAACATTTATCGCAACACATTCAATTATACCGCCCACGCTGTCCTGTGACATTCTTGCCTTTTCAATATCAGCTTTCATTCCCGCACCCTTAGCATCATCAAGAGTCGGGAAGTCTTTTTCATGCAGGTCAATTATCATATCCCTTGTTGTATGTATAGGATCAAGCCTTTTATCCTTTATGCCGTGTATCTCCTGAATATGTGCGCCTACGTATATGCCCCTCTTTTCAAGTATCTGTGCACATACAGCGCCCGCAAAGCACAAAGGTGCCGTGAGCCTTCCGGAGAAATGCCCGCCGCCCCGCACATCATTGAAGCCGCGGTATCTGAGCGCGCCCGTATAGTCTGCGTGCCCCGGCCTTGCAAGTCGTGAAAGCGCCGCATAATCATTAGAATGCTGGTCAGTATTCTGAATAAGGGCACAAAGGGGCGTTCCCGTAGTCTTGCCGTTTAAGAAGCCCGACATAATCTGCGGCATATCCTTTTCACGCCTTTGTGTTGATGTCTTATCCTTCTTCGGGGCGCGTCTGGCCATAAAAGCCATAAGCTTGTCCATATCTATACTTTCCCCGGGAGGCACATTATCTATACACACTCCTATCGCAGGCCCATGACTTTCGCCAAAGACCGAAAAGCTGATATTACCGTTAAATGTTGATGACATTATTACGTCCTCCTCTTTATTTATGCTGTATAAAGATCAAAGTCTGCTCTTTAATTCAGATGTCTTTTTATCAAGTTCTGACAAATAAGCTTCCACTTCGGTTTCGCTAAAGCCGCCGCGCCGTGTTTTGCGCATTATGGGCATCAAAGGCTTTTTTGGGCAAGAGAATACACGCCCCTCACCCTTGCTTTTACAGCTTGTTCAAGTTCATTCAGATAGGTGTTATACATATCAACACACATCAGAAAATCCTCTTTATTATAGCCGCCCACGTCAGCTATCGGAATGGCATTTACGTTTTCAAGCGGTCCATTGCTGCCTTCACCGGGCAGACCGAATAGCTTTGAGAAACCCCCACTGTTCAGACCTCCGAAATTATCCCGCCAATACTTTTATAGACTTCCCAGTAATCGGGATAGGATTTTGAAACGCTCTGTGCGCCGCAGATGATAACGTCACCCTCACTTTTCATAGCAGCCACCGACATAGCCATCGGTATTCTATGATCGTTAAAATCCGGCACAACGCCGCCCGAAAGCTTACCCACGCCCTCTATCTCAAGGCCGTCATCAAACTCCCTTACCCTGCCGCCGAGTGAATTCAGACTCACCGCCATAGCGTGCAGTCTGTCACTTTCCTTTATTCTTAAACGTGCGGCATTGGTTATATAAGAAGTCCCCTCACAGAAACTGCCAAGCACTGCAAGAACGGGCACAAGGTCAGGAATATCAGCCGCATCAACGCTGAAAGGCTTCAGCCCGCCATTATTATTATACAACACTTTCTGGCATATTTCAATGATTTTTTTATCACCCTGATATGAATTCTCCAAAAGCCCCTGTATCTCTATATCTGCGCCGAGGGCATTGGCGACTTCAAAAAACGCCGCCTGAGAATAATCTCCCTCAACTGTTACGTCACACGGGGTAAACTTCTGCCCGCCTTTTACCATGTAATCATTTCCGTTTTGCGTTATTTTAACGCCAAACTGTTCAAGTGCACCTATAGTTATATCAACATATGGCTTTGACTGAAGCGGCGTTGTAAGTCTTAGCTCACTGTCGCCGTCAAGCATGGGAAGCGCCAGAAGCAGACCTGTAATAAACTGCGAAGATATATCACCGCCTATTTCATAAACACCTGCGGAAAGCTTACCGCTGACAGTAAACGGCATAGTGTTTTTATAATCAAATAAAGCGCCATGTTTTGGCAGACATTCAAGATAAGGCGTTATCGGGCGTTCGGGAAGCCTGCCCGCACCTGTAAATTCGCTTATCGTCCCCAGTGCACAGGAAACCGGTATCAGAAACCTCAGTGTAGAGCCTGATTCATTACAGTCAAGCCTTGCCCGGCGGGAAGCGTTTTTTATACCCCGCACCAGTGCCGTCCTGCCGTCATATTCTATTTCTGCGCCGAGCGCAGACAAGCAGGCTATAGTTGCTGTGATGTCCTTTGAAGGGAAAAGGTTTCTTACAGTGCTCTCCCCCTCCGACAATGCCGCACATATAAGCATTCTGTGTGCCACACTTTTTGAAGGCGGTGCTGTCACCCTCCCCGAAAGCTTTGCGGGGGTTATCTTTATGTCCATTTTATTACACTCTTTTCATTGGTTTTCAGCAGTATCTAATTAAGGGAACACCGCTTATTCTTTTCCGGATATGTGATACTTTTCCCTAAACTCTTTTCTCTCCTTTATAGTTGCCCGCATTGCTGCTATAAGCATAGGAACGATCAGCAGTTCAAGAGCAAGGAACACATATGCCACCAGAGGATCATCATTATTCTCACCCTTTATGATGTAATCATCAGGGTTGTTTTTATTATAAAGGATAGTTGTTTTATCCCTGCCCTCTACAAGGCCGGACGGATTTGTATAAACAGTTTTCTTTGTAAACGAGCCGTCGGTATCAACTTTCAATTCCGCATAGACCTCCTGATCATCATAGGTAGTCCTGCCGCCGCGTATGGGAATATAACCGCCGTCTTTTTCTATAACATACCCCGACAGCACCGCTGATACACTACCGTCATAATAATCATAGTCATAAAAGAATTCAAACAGGCAAAAAAACATAAAGGAAAGCACAGCCATTACCACAAGCAATACACAGCAGCCTGTTTTCATTCTTATGCTTTTTTCGGCCGCCGCTTTTTCGTTTTTATAATTTTCCCTGCGATTTTTCTTTCTTGGCATTTAACAGCATCTCACATTTCATCAAGGATCGCGGCTATCTGTTCCCTCGATATCTCCTTGCCATAGTTATCATTATCAAACCTTACCATCTGCCCGATACCTTTTTCAAACACAAACCTGAGCCTGCCGTTTCTCACCTTTTTATCGGTATAAAGCTTGTCAGCAAGCACATCCCTGTCTATGTAATCAGGTATCTCAGTCGGAAGCTTTGCGCGTTCAAGAAGTGCTTTCACCCTTAAAACTTCATCTTCTGTCATAAACCCGAAGCCCTTGCCGAGATGTGCCTGCGCCATGATCCCTATAGACACCGCTTCACCGTGAAGAAGCCTGTAATCCGAAACAGTTTCCACAGCACGCCCTACAGTATGGCCGAGGTTTAAGATCTCTCTCAGTCCGCTTTCACGCTCGTCCTGCATCACGACATTATACTTCACCGCACAGTTATGCTGTGAAATATACTCGTTTACCTCTGTATCAAACTCAAACACTTTTTCTATATTCTTTTCAAGATACTCAAAGAGTTCCCTGTCGCCAAGACAGCCGTGCTTTATTGTTTCTGCAAGTCCGCTTGAAAGCTCACGCTTAGGCAGAGTTTTCCACGTATCGATATCGATATAAACCTTTTTCGGCTGATTGAAAAGCCCGATAAGGTTTGTGGCAAGCGGGGTATCAACGGCAGTCTTGCCGCCTACTGATGCATCAGCCGCGGAAAGCAGCGTTGTCGCATAGTTTACAAACGGCACCCCCCGCCCGAAAGTACCCGCAACAAAGCCGGAAAGGTCAGTCACCACGCCGCCGCCGACTGCAACGACTGCACAATCACGTCTGAGCCCCTTAGCAAGCATTTCGTCTTCAAGGAAAGCTTTCATTTCACGTGTCTTGCTCTTTTCCCCCGCGGGGATAGTAAAGATATCCGCTTTCAGCCCGCGCTCTGTCATTTTTAAAAGTATCGGCAGCGCATAGGGTTCAAGAACATTATCGTCTGTAATAACGGCAAAGCGTGAAGCCTTTCCGCAAAGCCCGCCGCAAAGGTCATCAACAAGTTTATCACTGAGCGAGTGCCCTATCTCTATATCATAGCTGTCATCAACCGTTTTTTTGAGTTCACAATTAAATATCATAGCAAAAACCTCAGACTATTAATAATTTATTATAACATATTTTTTTAAATTTGTAAAGCCATATTTTCCCGCATAATCAGACAAATTATAGCTGTACAAATTAACGTACTGCTATAAGCGTCATTACTTGTTCACTTCGTTCCAGAGCGGCCTGCCGCAGAAGCCCGATATGCTTAATATCTTACGCATAGTTTCTTCAAACTGTGCAGGTGTCAGCTGTTGAGCGCCGTCACTCCATGCATTCTTAGGATCATTGTGGACTTCTATTTCAAGCAGGTCACAGCCTGCCGCAACTGCTGCAAGCGCCATAGGCTCAACAAGTGAAACTATCCCCGTTGCGTGTGAAGGATCAACGCAGACAGGCAGGTGCGTTTTCTGATGAAGGAGTGGAACTGCCGAAAGGTCAAGGGTGTTTCGCGTTGCAGGCTCGTATGTTCTTATACCCCTTTCACAGAGTATCACCTTGCTGTTGCCCTCGCTCATGATATATTCAGCAGACATAAGAAGTTCCTGCAATGTCGCACAAAGGCCGCGTTTGAGAAGAACGGGCTTATCACATCTGCCGAGTTCTTTTAACAGTGTGAAGTTCTGCATATTTCTTGCGCCCACCTGAATAACATCAACATCAGAGAAAAGGTCAATATCTTTTAAGTCCATAATTTCGGTCACTATAGGCAAGCCTGTCACTTCCCTTGCCTTCAGGAGAATATCAATACCTTCTTTGCCAAGCCCCTGAAATGCATATGGCGAAGTTCTCGGCTTGAATGCGCCGCCCCTGAGCATAGTTGCGCCTGCACGTTTAACAGCTTCGGCTGTTGTGATGAGCTGCTCCTCAGTTTCTACAGAACACGGGCCTGCAATGACCTGAAGCTTTCCGCCGCCGACTGCCCTGCCGGCTACATCTATAACGGTATTGTCGGGGTGGAAGCGCCTGTTGGCATTTTTATAGGGTTCCTGCACACGTCTTACGCTCTCAACACAGTCTTTTGCAGAAACATCATCAATATCTATCGTAGTGGTGTCACCTATAAGGCCGATTATCTTTGAATGTGTACCCTCTACAAAATGTGTGCTTACGTTGAATTTGCCGAGCCATTTCAAAAGCTCGCCTACCTGCTGCTCTGTTGCGTTGTTTTTCAGAATTACTACCATTGTTATCATTCCTTTCAAGATATTCGGATAACCAAAAAGGCTGTGGTCTTAAAGAAAACCACAGCCATAAAGATCAAAATATATGATGTTTATTACTTTGCAGGCGTTTTAAGCGCCCTTGCAGCTTTCTTTACACGACAAACAGACTCGCGTCCAAAAAAGTAAAACGAGCCAAAATAAAAGTATGTAAAGACAAATGCTGCTGTAAGTAACATACAGATACTTTTCCTTTCATTGATTTATCACGTTAAATTATAAAACAAGCTTACCGATTTGTCAAGAGTATAACAGAAAATTAACCTTTTGTAAAAATTATTGATACCACTTTGTCAAATGCTGTAAGCATCTAACAGATACAGCTTATTTACCGCAACAAGTGCATCTATTTCTATTCCGTCGGGTTTATACTCCTGTGAAAAGACCTTGCCGTCCTCAAGTATTTTATTGACAAGCCCTGCCTGTGCATACGGAAGCAGATACCTCCCCCGCCTTGAAGTTTCGGGAAGTGCCGAAGTTATCGCTTTTAAAAGTTCGTCTATGCCTATAGCTTTTTTAGCAGACATCTTAACAAGAGTGCTGTCGCCCGATATGCTGTCAAGGTCTATTTCGGGGACAAGGTCACATTTATTGAGCACTGTTATCACAGGAATGCCCGCACAGCCGAGTTCGTCAAGAAGTGACAGCGTCGCCTGCGCTTTTTCAGCACATTCGTCACTTGAAGCATCAGTGACGTGGATTATCACATCGGCACTGCTTGTTTCTTCAAGTGTGGATTTAAAGGCTTCAACAAGCCCATGAGGAAGTCTTCTCACAAGCCCTACCGTATCTATAAGCGTAACACTCCTCCCGTCGGGAAGAAGTATGGCGCGAGATGTTGTTTCAAGTGTTGCGAAAAGCTTATCCTCCGCAAGCACGCCCGCTTCGGTCAGGGTGTTTAAAAGTGTACTCTTGCCGACATTTGTATATCCTACTATAGCAGCAGTCAGTACGCCGTCCTTCTTTCTCCTCGCCCTGTGAAGATCCCTGCGCTTTTCTATCTCTTTAAGTTCTTCGGTAAGCGCCGCGATCCGGGTACGGACATGGCGCTTATCAGTTTCAAGCTTTGTTTCACCCGGTCCCCTTGTTCCGATACCGCCGCCAAGACGAGAAAGCTTTACACCCATTCCCGCAAGCCTTGCAAGGCGGTATTTATACTGCGCTATCTCGACCTGGAGCCTGCCCTCACGTGTCCTGGCGTGCTGTGCAAATATGTCAAGTATAAGCGTCGTTCTGTCTATCGTGTGTACATTTAGCGTATCTTCAATATTTCTTGTCTGTGTTGCTGTAAGCTCACAGTCGAATATCACAATGTCGATATCTTCATTTTTCACAAGCCCGGCAAGTTCTTCAAGCCTGCCTGTACCTATACAGGTGCCGCTTTCATATGCAGGGCGCTTCTGTATCACCCTTGCTATAGTTTCAGCGCCTGCGGTTTTTGCAAGTTCTTCAAGCTCGTCAAGTGAACGCTGTGCATCATACTCACCTGTATCCACACATACAAGAACTGCCCTTTGTGCCTTTTTTTCAGTATTTATCAAGTTATCCTGCATATATTACTCCTCGTCATTCCTGTTATTTATAAGGTGGCTTATCCCCCTGCTGTCCCTGTAGACTGATGTGCTGTTTCCAAACCCACCGCTTTCATCTTCATCAGCAAGACCACTGCTTAGATTATAATACTGTGCCCATTTTGCAAGGCTTTCATCAGTCGGCTTATCAGGGTTTTGGTATACAAAACCGCCCTTGTTATCCCTATGCTCGGGTGTACACAAATTGGCAGAGCCTTTGCTTATATTCCTGCTTATATCAAGTCCATCAGTCGATATCCCAGGCATTTCGGCGCTTGGCATTTCGGAGTTCTGTCTTGCTTTTTCAGACATTTCCGCTGTAGGCTCCCACATAGTACGCATAAGGCTATCGGGGATATCGTCAACACTCCTGCGCTCTCCACCGTAATTATACTTAACGCCGTAGGCATCATTTTCATCATCACTGATACGCATAACACTCTGCGGTATATACTCCCCAGGCAGGTATTCCTTTTCGATAACGAGCTTGCCACGCCTTCGCTTTTTACTTTTCACCTCAACGATTATTATAACAAGCACCACAACACCCGCCCCGCCCGCTATATAATAAGGCGTGTAATTATGTGTAACTGTCATTATACGCTTTGAAGCTTCATTAAGGGCATCACGTATTTTTTCATCATCATAGGTCACTTCGTTCTTGTAGTGCACCTTATCAACAGGCTCAAACAGATAATGCGCAAAACAGTCACTAAGTATCTGCATAGCTTCGGCATCAAATAGTTCCCTTGCCCTTTTGCCCGCATAAAACCCCGCCCTGTAGGTATAACCGTTTTTGCAAAGCACTATCATCAGGTGTTCTTCGTCATCAAAACGTGTGCGGTATTCATTTTCGGTATATTCTTCAAGTTCGGCATCACTGTAGCTGTTCTTGCCGTTTGCAAGTATGCTTTTGCAGATGTGTATAAACGGTATAACACCTGTCTTTTCATAAAAACCATTCATAGCATTTTTGACAGTGTAGGTGTCATCTACCGCCTTGATATCATCAAACAAAACTATCTGCGGTGCTGAAACGGTTGATGTTATCTTCTGCCTTTCTTTTGTGGAAGGGGTTATCTCGGGGGCTTTGCCGACACTCGAAAGTGTAAAGAGCAAAAACACAAGAAACACCCCGCCTGTTATAACAACATACCAGAATGCTCTTACGGGATCGTTTATTCGCCTGAACCGCCCGAATCTGTAGCTCGGCAAATTCGGCGCAACCGAAGCATAGTAATCACGGGTAAGTATACTTTTATCCTTATCGTTATCATACATTCCCATTTTCTTCACCCCTTTAAGGCATTATATCACAAAAAGGCAGTGCTCGTCAATTGTTATTTTTCCCTTTGTGAAAAATCTGTCATAGCCTTGAAATAATAATAAATATATGATATAATATCAGTATATAAAAATAAATGAAAGGATAGGTTTTGATGAAGAAAAAGATTTTGATCTCACTTTGCCTGTCAGCCGTGATCAGTCTGGGCGCAGGCGGCGTTACTGCTTATGCAGAGCAAAGTACCGCATCTGCAAATGAAGCCGTGGTACAGGAACAGATCCCCGAGTTTTCCTATAAAGAACTTGAAGGCGGCACTTTGGCACTTGAAAAGTATGGCGGCGACAGCAATGACATTGTTATCCCGGAGGAGTATGACGGCAAGGCAGTTTCAGCCATAAGCGCATACGCTGTTGGCAGCAATGCTGAAACTGTTGCTATCCCCAGAAGCGTCACAACCATCGAAGAATATGCTATAGGATATGACGCCGGCACTGACAAAACAAATACTGATATCGTTATAAAATGCTTTGAAGGGAGCGCCGCATATGATTTTGCGGTCAAATACGGATTCAAGACAGAATTGCATAAGCATTCATTTGTAAAAATAAGCGAAACCCCCGCCACCTGCT
This sequence comes from uncultured Ruminococcus sp., assembly GCA_902780505.1. Taxonomy (GTDB): domain Bacteria; phylum Bacillota; class Clostridia; order Oscillospirales; family Ruminococcaceae; genus NK3A76. Next base: position 9,998 of record CACZFN010000007.1, read on the forward strand.
CGGCACAGGGCAAGAGGGTTTATAAATGCACTGAATGTGACGAACAGAAAACCGAAACTATAGCAAAGAAAGCACATACTCTCAAAAAGGTAAGCACAAAGGCTCCTACTTTATCCACAAAGGGTTATACAACGTATAAGTGTACAGTCTGCGGGCAGACGGTCAAATCCGACTATAAGGACAAGCTTATCGACATTTCAAAGCTCAAAGAAACCTATGTAAAGGCAAGCTACACCTATACAGGCAACCCCATAAAGCCCGGCACTATCCTTATGAACGGCAAGAAAAGGCTCAAAAGCGGCACTGATTATACGGTGACATATTCTGCAAACACAAAAGTCGGCACCGCAAAGGTGATCATGAAGGGCAAGGGCAAGTACGGCGGCACAAAGACAGTTACTTTCAAGATCCTTGCAAGAAATGTCGGCAGTAAGGCACTGACATATTCAGGACCCGGTACATACTACAAATACACAGGCAAGGCTGTAAAGCCTTCGATAAAGATAACCCATAACGGCAGGACGCTTAAAGCGGGTACAGATTACACACTTACATACAAAAAGAATACAGGCGTAGGCACAGGTCAGATAATAATCAAAGGCAAGGGCAATTACAGGGCAAGCGTTACAAAGACATTCAAAATAGTAAGAATGGGCTGGCTTGACCACAACGGTTACAGGATATACTACAACAACAAGGGTGTAAGACTGAGAAACGGCGTTTACAAGATAGGCAGCGATTATTACAGCTTTATGTCAAACGGCGGTATGGAAACAGGCTGGAAGAAGGTAGGGAATTATTACTACCTGTTTGACAGAAAAACCGGAAAGCGTGTTTCAAACACCACAGTTGACGGCGTAAAGATCAACAAAAACGGCACCGCTGTTATGACCGACTGGAGTAAGAGCAAGATCGAAACCATGATGCGTGCCCACAGCATAATGCTTTCAATTACCAATCCCACCGACACCATGGATCAGAAGCGCCTTAAATGCTTTAACTGGGTGCTGTCGTTCCCATACCACAGATACAGACTGCTCTCACCGATATACAGACAGCAGGGCTGGGAGATGACATTTGCAAATGACATCTTCATCAATCATCAGGGCTGCTGTGTTGCTGAAGCTTCCGCTACAGCTTTCCTTTTCAGAGAGATCGGTTATTCTGACGTCGCAGTATGCCACGACACAGCACATTCATGGACAACTATCGGCAAGTACCTTTACGATCCCGTATTCGCAGAAGCAAAGGATTTCTGGAGAAACTACAACATTCTCCCCTACGACTACAGAGTAAACCCTGTAGACAGACGTGTGATAGGCTAAAGGCACCACAAATAAAAGATACACCCCGACAGCACTTATCCGTGTTATCGGGGTTTTTTCTATTCTATCTCACCGCCGCCGACTACAATGTCGCCGTCATAAAATACCACTGCCTGCCCGCGGGAAACCGCCCTGTGCGGCTGTAAAAACTCGCAAAGCACCCGCCCGTCATCAAGCGGGGATATTACACAGTCAGCAGCCTGCTGATGATATCTCGTCTGTGCTTTGCAGCTGTAGGGGGCTGTAAGCTTATCAAAAAGTATAAAGTTGCAATTCCTTGCCGTCAGTGAACTTCTGTAAAGCTTATCCTTTGTACCGAGAATAAGGGAGTTATTTTGTACATCTTTATCAACAACAAATAACGGTTCGCTGTAGGATACCCCTACGCCTCTGCGCTGACCTACTGTATAGTGTATCAGCCCGCGGTGTGTACCAAGCTTGCTGCCGTCGGTAAGAAAAGTGTCACCTGTCGGCTGAACGCCTGCGTATTTTTCAATAAACGCCGCATAATCACCGTCGGGGATAAAGCATATATCCTGTGAATCGGGCTTATCGGCATTGACAAGAGCGTTATCCTCAGCAATACTGCGTATGCTTTCCTTTTCCATATTCCCGCAGGGGAAAAGCGTATGTGCAAGCTCGTCCTGTGTCATATTATAAAGTACATAACTCTGATCCTTTTTAGCATCAGGGGAACGCCGAAGGATAAACCGTCCGCTTTTTTGGTCTTGTTCCCTTATAACATAATGCCCCGTCGCAATATATTCAAAACCCAGCAGCCTTGCACGTTCCAAAAACCTGCCGAATTTCAAATGCTTGTTACATTCGATACACGGGTTTGGCGTTCTTCCTTCGATATAAGATAAAACAAAATGCTCCATTACAAGCCGCCTGAAATCATCAGAAAAGTTAAAAACATGAAAGTCGATCCCAAGCTTCATTGCTACAAGTCTTGCGTCTGTCGTGTCATCAAGCGAGCAGCAGGTCTTTGATCTTACAGCACATATATCGTCGTTTGAATACAGCTTCATTGTTGCCCCTGCACATTCATAGCCCTTATCGAGCAAAAGCTTCACCGCAACGGAACTGTCCACGCCGCCCGACATTGCCACAAGGACTTTTTTGTTGTCCATAAAATCACCCTTTTACTTTTCCACATTTGCAGGTATGCCGTTGATCTCCACCTCGGCTTCATCAAGTGCGATAACTATACACCGCCGCCCGTCCACAAGCTGAGTTCTCACCTTATCTACAGCATCTTTACCCACATTTACCTTTATGCTCGGTGTTGTTATTGTCGTCTTTTTCTCTATCAGGTTATAGGCTGTAAAAGGCTTGTTCTCCATGGTCTTTTCATACACAGCAGGGAGTTTTTCCAGACACTCCTGACTCACCCCCGCTTCCCACAGGATGGATGAAAGCTTCTTCTGGTCAATCATGGGTATATCTGTTTCATTCGCCCTCTGTGCAGCAAAATCGTTTATCTTCTCATTTACGGCTGTCACGATATTATAATCCAGTTCTTCACCGCAGACATTATTGATCAGTGCCTTAAAGACCGTTTTTTCACCCTCGCTCGAAAGTGTAAATTCGCAGTCAAGAACATCCTGAACAATAGACGCATTAGGCTTTTTGGCATTCTTTGCGTAGTACATAACCGCATTAACATCTGGTGTTCTGTCGCTGAATACAGGGAACAAAAAACCGTCAGACGGCAGCTCAACTATCTTATCAGCAGTTATCTTTTTTATTATCGAATTGCTCTCGTCGTCATAGACAAGCCCGTCAAACCGCGTATTTACAGGGGATATCGCTGTTACTATGAAGTTATAGTTCATCTCGCTCTCGTCCGTCATCTCGTCATTTTTATTCTTGACGAACACACTGTATGTACAATGCGCCGCAAACACAGCATAAGTCGAAACGTAGGCCATTTTCTCAGCTATTCTGTCAAGAAACCTGTCAGTGGTTTCACTATCCGAAAATTTGGACATCAGAGTTTCATACATCACCTTCTGTCCCCTGCCGTCCTCATAGGCTTCATTCGGGAACTGATACTCTTTCAGATTTTTGCCAAGCTGGCCGCTCAGGACTTTTTTCAGGTTGATCATTATCTGCTCGCTCTCGTCCTGTGACAGTGTCACAAAGCTGCTCACGTTTTTATATTTTATATTCTTTTCACTGTCCACAAAAGCGGACAGCACGTTGTTTACAGTAAGGTACTTGCTGTCCTCACTGAAATTCTTTTTTATCTCACCAAGTTCTTTTTTATTCATTGTTTTTTCTCCGTTTATTTTGTTAATCAAACAGCATAGCCGAAATGTCGATTTTCATAAGCCCGATTATTATAAGTGCTGCTGTTCCGGCTGCCCAGGCCGCAAGAAAAGATATCAGCTCACCCTTGTTTTTTCTCAGCCTGATAACTGCATAAGCCATGACTAAAACCCATGCAAGCATCATTATATAACCAAATGGTATAAATGCAAGGTCTTCTTCATAATCCTTTGAGCCCGCTTTGCTTTCAGGAAAAGCAAATGCCCACCCGAGCAAAACCCACCAAGAACCAATCGCCCCCTGCAAAAGCCCCAAAACCGCGAAAACTGCTTTTTTCATAGTATATCTTATCCTTGCTTCTACAACGAAGGGACTGCTATTAACAGTCCCTTTTTACGTACATTATACTACGGGGTGTACCTTCTGCTGAGCATCGCTGTGCTCTGAATCAACGCCGTATTTTTTATCCCTTCTTGCCTTGAAGAACTTAGGTGCCACCTTCGGGAACATAGCATATGTCAGGATATCCTCCTCCTGCTCTGTCCACTCGGCAGCTTCCTTCTTCATAGTTTCAAACTCAGGCTCAAGAAGATCGGCAGGCCTACATGTTATCGGTTCTTCGTCTCCGAGGATCTTCTTCTGGAATTCCTTATCTATCTCGACAGGTGTTCTTCCGTACTCACCCTTTACCATGCCCTTGAACTCTTTTGTAACTGTCTTATACCTCTCACCCATGATAACGTTGAACACAGCCTGTGTACCAACGATCTGTGATGTAGGTGTAACAAGCGGCGGGAAGCCCGAATCCTTTCTTACCCTCGGCACTTCCTTCAGAACTTCGTCAAGCTGATCTGCCTTACCTGCCTGTTTAAGCTGTGAAAGGAGGTTTGAAAGCATACCGCCGGGCACCTGATAGAGCAGGGCATTTGTATTCGTAGCAAGCATCGAAGGATCAAGCAGCCCCGAATCAATATACTTCTTGCGAAGCCCCATAAAGTAATCCCTTATCTCATTGAGCTTGACAAGGTCAATGCCCGTATCATACTCTGTACCCCTGAAAGTTGCAACGATCGACTCTGTCGGTGCATGAGATGTTCCGAGTGCAAGCGGCGACATTGCCGTATCAACGCCGTCAACACCTGCCTCAACCGCCTTGATTATGCACATAGACGCAAGGCCTGATGTATAATGTGTATGAAGCTGTATCGGTATTTTCACAACACTCTTTAATTCTTTTACAAGCGACTCGGCTTCATATGGTGTAAGCAGTGCTGCCATATCCTTGATACATATAGAATCTGCACCTGCGTTCTCGATCTGCTTAGCGTAATTCTTATAATACTCGTGCGTAAATACCTCACCTGTTGTATAGGAAATAGCCACCTGTGCATGACCGTTTTCCTTCTTTGCCGCCCTGATAGCCGTATCAAGGTTTCTTATATCGTTAAGTGCATCAAATATTCTTATAATGTCAATACCGTTTGCAATAGACTTTTGTACGAAATACTCTACAAGGTCATCAGCATAGTGGCGGTAGCCGAGCATATTCTGACCACGGAACAGCATCTGAAGCTTGGTATCGGGCATTTCCTTTCTTATAATCCTTAGTCTTTCCCAGGGATCTTCATTCAGAAACCTTATACACGAATCAAACGTAGCGCCGCCCCAGCACTCACACGAATAAAAGCCGACCTTATTCATTTCGCTTAATATCGGGCGCATATCGTCCATTGACATTCTTGTTGCGAGAAGCGACTGGTGCGCATCACGCAGTACAGTTTCGGTAATTCTCAACTTTCCCATTTAGCTTACCTCCGCTTATCAGCCCACTACAACAAGCACGGCGCCTGTTTCTACAGAAGAACCCTTTGTGGTATTTATGCTCAGCACCTTACCGTCAACAGGCGAATTAACGTCGTTTTCCATCTTCATAGCTTCAAGCACACATACTGCCTGGCCACTCTTTACAGTGTCACCGACTGCAACTTTAATATCAAGGATAGTCCCGGGCATAGGTGCAGTTATCTTTGTTCCGTCTGCAACAGGTGCGGCAGCGGGGGCTGCGGCAGGTGCAGGTGCTGCGGCAGGTGCTGCTGCGGGTGCGGGAGAAGCGCCTGCGCCGACCTCCTCGACAGATACGTCATATGCTTTTCCGTTTACGGTGATATTATATCTTTTCATTTTTATTTCCTCCGTTACTATTATATCAAAGCTTTATATTGCTGTGCTTTTTAGGAAGTCTTTGTGCGCGCTTGCCTTCCATTATACCAAGTGCCGCGAAAAGTGTTTCACGAAGCTGTGCTGCGGTAACGACCGCATCTACCGCACCGCTTTGTGCAGCGGCATATGCTGTACACTCACACTTTACATACTCGTCAGCAAGTGCCTGTCTTTCAGCCGCAAGGTCTTTAGCACCCGCAAGCTTATCGTGGCTCAAAAACTCGACTGCTGTTATAGGATCAAGTGCAGAAATAACTGCACTGTCAAGTGCGAATGTCATATCGGAATCAGCGCCCTTGCCTGCAAGTGAGATAAATGCAGAACCATAAGCCTTGCCCGTCACTACAGCAAGCTTCACTGTCGTTGCCTCAGAATAAGCGTGTGAAAGCTGTGCCATAGCCTTAACAGCGCCGTTTTCATCAGTTTCAAAGCCTTCTGTATCAACAAATGTAACGACAGGGATATTGAAGCTGTCGCACATTCTCACAAAGCCTGCAAGCTTTGATGCATCAGCAGGTGTTAATTTATCAGCTGTCTTGTTTGAAGCAGCCACACCTACACTTGCGCCGAAAAGTGTAGCAAATGCAGTAAAAGCAGCGCCGCCGAATTCCTGATAAAGCTCAAATACACTTCCTTCGTCAAATACAGCCTCAGCCTGAGCAGCAGCACCCTCACCGAAAGCAGCAGTCGGATCTGCATATTCATACATCGGTGCAGGTGAAAGGTTATTCTGCGGAAGCTTTGACAGCAGCTTTGCAGCAGCCTCCACAGCCGCCTTGTCATCATCGGCGATTATAGCCGCTATACCTGTTTTGGCAGCGTTTTCTGCAAGGTCCTTGATACCCGAATTTGGTGTTACATAAAGTTCGCTTTCCTTTGTAACGATAACCGCATCCGCATTTACAGCAAGCATTGCAGCAGCGCCGGCACAGGTACCGCAAACCACCGAAACTGTCGGAACGACGCCCGAAACGTTTGCGCTTTTAAGCAAAAGAACGCCGTATGCGGAAAGTGAAGTGAGCGCATCTGAAACATCAGCGCCGTAGGAATCATAGATACCTACAACAGGTGCGCCTGTTTCAGCGGCAAGGTCATAAAGCTTTTGTATTTTTTCCGCACCCTCTTTTGTAAGTGCGCCGCTTTTGGCGGAAACATCCTGTGAAAAAGCATACACAGGCACGCCGCCGCAGAAACCGAAAGCCGTTATTACGCCCGAAAGCGAATCTTTTGATGTAACAAACTTCATAAGTTCGGTATACTTACCTTCATCAAACAAATATGCAAGTCTGTCCCCCGCAGTTTTTGAAGCTGCACCAAGAGCTTCAAGCTCACTTTGGGATAATTTCTTTTCAGACATATACTATCCTCCTCAAATAATAAATAGTCATAATCATACATATATTATTATACTATTATTTTTATAATTTTACAAGAGGGGTTTAATATTTTTGCCCATTGTTTACTTTTAGTTCACAAAAAGCCAACCTGAGTTATTCTCAGGTTGGCTGAAATGATTATTTGGATTCAAGCTTTACGTCCCAGTTAGCGAGGTATTGCTGTAATCTTGTAAGGTCTTTCATATTGACTTTTTCGTCTGCTGTAACATCAGCGCAGCTTTCATCAACATCAACATCCCAGTTTGCAAGGTACTGCTGTAATCTTGTAAGGTCCTTCATGTTTATATCATTGTCGTTATTGACATCACCAACAAGCGAAAGACTGATATTAAGTGCCGAAGGCGCAGCCGAGTCAAGCTTTACCGATGTCCTGTATGTCACAAAGCCACTCTTGCGGACTGATACATAATAGTTTCCGTCAGCAAGGCCTTCTGTGTTGAAGCTTCCTTCTTTGTCAGCTTTCACAACAGTTTCCTTGCCGTTAGTGTCCGCAAATGTCAGGGTGATACCGTCTGTCGTTGTATCTTTAAGCTTTGAATTGAGCGTCACCTTACCGGACAGTGCAGGAACCACTTCATCAGAATCAGGTCCCCATGTGATGCGCCCGTCATAATAGCGGAATTCTCTGCTTCCGTTTTCAGTAAAGAATGTTTCAGCGGCAGAACCTCTCTTGTAAACAAACTTTATCTTGTTTTCCTCACCGGTTATTGTGGCATCATACATATAGATATTCTTTGCACTTTCGGGTATAGTGATCTCTGTATCAGTATATGAATCAATATAAAAATCGTAATCGTTTCTGCCCACTACAACATCGTCATCACCAAACGCTATCGTATTTACCCAATTGAGTTCATCAATACCTGTAACAGCCACGCCGCCAATACTTGAAGGCAAAGCAATATTCTTTTCGCCTTTACAGCCGACAACATAGAGACTCACATAATCATTATAGTAATCATACTTATCGTAGATAATTCCGTCACTTGTTACATCAGCAAATGTGAATTCTACCGCACTATCATCATCAGGATAATTCACCGAAGCTATCGAATAACCAAGCTCTTTGAACTCCTTGCCGTAATCGTCGGTATACTTCCTTTCAGAAAGGTATATATTCTTGTCAAGGCTTAAAAGGTATGCCTTAGCCTTGTCATAGGTAAGGCTTGAAAGATAGCTTCTCAGGTCATATTCATTATTGATCTGCGAAGGATCGGTTATCTTAACAGCAACCTCCGTCTTGTCCTTTGTGATATCCTTGCCTATTACCTTGATGACCTTGCCGTCCTTATCATAAAGCACAACAGAATTTATCGTAACGCCATCAAGTGAGGCGTTTTCATAATTATCACTTCCCAGCAGCAGATATGAAGATGTATCAGCTTCATCAACAAACAGTTTATTGACCACCTTACGGGTATATGTGTAAGTGCCGTCGTTCTTTTTCATGAATACATAATCGTCGCCTTCTTGATTATAGCTAAAATCTATATGTTTATCTGCGTAATCACCGGTTTGATATGAAGATATCCCTGATTGACGATTTGATACACTAAAGTATTTATCTTCCCGGTTTTCAATCCTTTCTGCAAGGTCAGCGCTTACGCTTACATTCACCTTGTATGCATAAACATCAGAAGCCTTGTACCCTGTCCCGTTAAGAACACCCGTAACCATTACGTCATTTTTAGCGTCATAAAGGTCATCTATTGCTATTTTCAGGCTCTTGCCGTCATGTGTCAGGCTTTGTGCAACTGTGGTTTTAGGGGTAATAAGTGTATACTTTATGTTATTATGCTTTGCATAAGCTACAGCGGCAGTGCCCTTGTAGCAGTTGATAACAAAGTCTTTCAAAAGAGCATACTCGTCCCAATCGTATTCGGTGTCCAAAATGTAATAGCCAAATGCGTTGTCATCAATTAACTTAACACTAGCCGGTATAGTAACGCTTTTCATTGAAGGACAATTATAAAACGCATCATATTGTATACCTTCAAGTGTTGACGGAAGCGTAACACCCGTAAGCTTCTTATTGCCCGAAAAAGCTTCTGACGCGATCTTAGTCATACCCTCGGGGACAGTGACCTTTCCGCTTAAAAATGAGCCGTCAATCACAATACTGCCTATTGTTATAAGCTTGCCCTCGGCAACCTTTGCATCATACCACGGGGTATTGCGGAATGATGATCTGTATATATCTTCAAGCTTATCTGTCTTGCCGAATTTAACTGTCGAAAGTGAAGTGCAGTTTCTAAACGCATCTGTCGATATTCCTACAATACCGTCCGGGATCGTTATAGATTTAAGTGCCTTACAGTCACTAAATGCACCATTATATATAAACCTAAGCGATTTGCCGAGTGTTACGCTTTCAAGTGATGTACAGCTGTCAAAAGCATATGACTCTATAATTTCAACATTATCGGGGATAACAATGCTCTTGATATTCTTGTTATATCTAAAAGCATCTTCGCCAATATTCACAGTCTGGCTGTTTATTGTTACCGCAGTTCTCGTTTCGGGGCATTTCACAAGTGTGTAATACTCATTAACTACCCTGTTATCGTCATCATCATAGTAATAACTACTTCTGTACAGCACACCGTCTGATGATGTATATTCGTCATTGCCCGAAGCTACGGTTATACTATCAAGCGAAGGTGTATCACCAAAGGCGTTATCGGAAACATCCTCTACAGTTGAGGGGATATTGATCGTCTTTAGCTTATCACAGCCATAAAAAGCCGAACCGTCTATATTTTTAAGCCCTTCGTTGAGCTTTACGGTTTCAAGGCTTGTGCAGTATTCAAACGAGCCGTATACCTCTTTGATATTTGACGAAAACTGAACACTCTTTATTAATTTGTTATGGGAAAAAGCATCATATGCTATTTTCTTTACAGGTACGCCGTTGATAGTTTCAGGTATAACAACATCTTCGCTGATACCACAGTATTTTTCTATAACTGCATACGTACCGTATTCATCATCAGTTATGACAGAATAGTTGAAATCAGGTGATGTAACATCATGCAAAACCACACCGTAAATCAGTATATTGTTATTTGCTTTGAAAGAAACGTTCGAATCTTCAATAAAAGTATAGTCGCTGCCATCTACCCAGTTATATTCATCTGTTTCTTCGTTATAACGCTCTCTTTCAAGGTTTTCACGCAGTTCTTTTGCAGTGATGCTGATAATCTGCTCGTCGCCCGCCTTGACAGGTATATATGAACGCAGATTATTGTAATCATCATCATTATAGTCATTAACATCAAGCCTTATGCCCTTGCTGTCATCAAAACGTGCGGAATACTTTATTAAGATCTCTGTTGTGTCTTTATTGAGCATTTCGATCTTTTCGCCATAAAAACCAATAGATTTACTCGGCGTACTCTCAGTCGTCTCGGAAGATAAACCGGTTAAAAGTGTATTATTTACACCGACAATATAAAAAACATTATCCACATCATAAGCTTTTACATCAGTGACCTTTGCGCCTATTGTACCTGTCTTGGCATTTAACTTGTATAAGTTATTCTTTACATCTCCGGCAGTTATTTTAAAGCCATAATCACTTGATTGACGTGCTTCGCAGTCAATAAGTGCGATATACCTTTCGCTGTCTGCACTTATACTGCCGTCAGCATCAGACTTTGTGAATATCAGCGCGATATTCTTTCCATCACTCTTGGAAGTATAGCTGACATTAACAGCGTTATCATCATCAGCTAAAAACTGCTCTGCATATTCTTGCTTAAATAATAATAAATTAGCGTCATAGTTATCATAATAATTCATACGAGCGTCATGTATTTTGCAGCCGCCGGTTGTTGAAATCACGATCCTGTCAAGAGAAAAGCCTGTATAAAACGGCGCACTTTTCCATGTACCGTTAGTTTCCTTTTCGATCGAAGCCGCCAGCTGTTCCTTGGTTATTGCAAGATCTTTCCTTTCAGCGGCAGCCACCTTTACCTTAGACCTGTAATGCCCGCCGAAGGCATCATAATACTCAACAAAAAGGTATTCCCCTGCCGAAGGGCTTGTATAGTTAAGAGAGATGCTGACATTGTCTTCACCAAGATAGGCCGGGCTAATGTCTTCAAGCTGATATGAAGTAACGCCCTTGTATTCCATTTCAGTTATATACTGACACTCACGTATCCTTACACCGTTCAAACCTATAAGTCTTGCTTCATATAAAACATTCAAAGGTTTTACGGTGCCCGCCATTTTAAGGGAGGAATTCAACATATCATTGTCAACATATGCCACGCCGTTTTCGTTTACCTCCACAGGGATATAAAGTTCCTTTTCACCATCTTCATCAGTCACCTGAAGCTTTATGCCGTTATTGTTCTTTACAGGTGAATTGTATATTATTTTAACGGCACCTTTGCCCGCAGAAGACAATGTACCAAGTTCATAGCAATCACGATCCTTATATCCTATCTCGCTGCCGGCTTCAGTCCACTCAGCGCTTTTTAAAAGACAGCCGCCGCTTGTCTTTATGTACTCGGCTGATAATAAACTTGCATCGGTTACATTTGCGGCAACAGCTTTACCATTGTCATACTTTTTAATCATTGAACGCATTTGTGAAACCTTTATGCTTGCTTCTTTACCCGCGCCCTGCTCGACGGGAACATCAATAAAGTATTTATCACCAGTTTCTTCATCATACAGCCACAGCTGCATTTTGCCGCCTGAATACGGGGCATCATATTTTATAGTAAGCGTATCTTCTTCATCATACAGGATATTATAATGACTGAAATAGTAATCAGCATCACCTTTAAAGCCATTAAAGCCCGCTGTTTCACTTCCCTTGTAATATGTTACCTTTTTTACGTCCTTATCAAAATCGTCCGTATTGAAACAGATAGTAATATCACAGTCTGAAATATCAACATCCACTGTATCTTCTTTCATCGCATCAAGAATGTCGCTCACATATATTCTGAGCTGACCTTCACCACTGTATGAAAGATTATACCTCAGATAACAAGAATTCTCACTATCAGAATTCTGGTAATCAATACTTACTGTGAATTCGTTCCAGGATTCATTATTATTATAATCAACAACAAACATACCCGCACTGTCGCTCAGATAGCTTTTGGCATTTTTGATTTCATAAGCGCCATAATTATCATCATAGCTGTAACTAACTTCCTGTGAAGCAAAAACCCCCTGCTGCGGCAATACGGAATAAGCCGTACTTAGCGACATAGCTAAAGCGCAGACAAATGCCGAAACCCTTTTCATCTTCATCATTAATCGATCCCTTCAAATTATAATTTACATATAATAGCAAATATCAAGTATTTACTTAAAATACCATAATTATTTTATCACAATTTAAACGTAATGTCAACAAGAAATTAATAATTAATATAAATACGGCTTAATTCGCAAAAGACAAAAACCGGCGCATTTTTTTTGCACCGGTCGGGTATTACTGTTTATCCTGTTTTTTAGTTATCGCTGTTCTTATGGCACGAAGCTCGTCGGGTTTAAGATCACGCCAGTCACCCGGCTGCAGCATTCCGAGCTTCAGCGGCCCGACTGATGTGCGTTTGAGCCTTGCCACTTCAAGCCCGACAGCTTCACACATTTTCCTTACCTGCCTGTTTCTGCCCTCGTGGATAGTTATCTGAAGCACCACCCTGCCCTGCTGCTTTTCAAGCACGATAACTGTTGCAGGGGCGGTCTTTTTCCCGTCGATAACAACACCCTCGGAAAGTGCCACGAGCTGTTCGTCGTTTATATCAGGTCTTACGGTAACACGGTATGTTTTTGAAACGTGTCTTGACGGGTGCATTATGTCATTTGCAAAATTGCCGTCGTTTGTAAAAAGCAAAAGCCCCTCGGTATTCCTGTCAAGCCTGCCAACGGGGTAAACTCTCTCATTGACACCTTCAAGAAGGTCTGTGACGACACGCCTGTCAAGCTCGTCGGACATACTTGTTACATAACCCCTCGGCTTATTGAGCATAATATAACGAAAGCTTTTTTTCTTTTGAAAATACACACGCTCACCGTCAACGGTTATTATGTCCTTGTTCGGATCTGCCTTATCGCCAAGACCTACAGGGCGGCCGTTAAGCTTTACCCTGCCTTCTTTTATATACTCCTCGGCCTTTCTGCGCGAGCATATACCCGCCTGTGCGATAAGCTTTTGTATTCTGTCCATATTCTCTCCTTTATGTACGGCGCGGATATCACGCCGCTGTAAAAAATCCTTTTATCCTGTCAAGATAGTAATCAAACCTGCTCCTGTGATTTGAAGGCAGTGCCGGGGCACTGAATTTAGTAAAAACAGGCACGCTTGCAATAAGCTTGTCGTTGTAGTAATATCTTATACTGCCGACCTGCTCTTTTTGTGAAACAGGTGCGTAGATAAACGGCTTTAGTGAGATCACCCTTATTACGTTTCCCTGCTCGCCTGCCGGCAGTGATACTGTGGTTTTCGGGGAATAACACTCAACATGGTCTTCATTTCCGCCTACAACGTCCGCATACAGCTCGCTGTCAAGCCCTTCAAGAGTCACGCTCTCACATTTGCCAAAGCAGCTGTCATAAAGCGCTGTATGGTCAGCCCAGTCATTTTTGTCATTTAATGTTACACAGATAAGCGTTGTACCGTTTCTTTCACAGGCTGAAACAAGGCATCTTCCCGCTTTATCGGTAAAGCCTGTTTTTACACCGATAACGCCGTCAAGTGTCTGCAAAAGCTTGTTGGTATTTGTAAGCCACCTGTCATAAGGCGGGTTGCCGTAGCATAGTTTTGCTTTTGATACACCGCAGATCTCACGGAATATACCGTTATCAAGTGCAAAAGAAGCAAGCCTTGCCATATCATAAGCCGTTGAGTAATGCTCGTCCGTATCATCATCAAGCCCGGAAGGCGTCACAAAATGTGTATCATCAAGCCCGAGTTCAGCCGCGCGTTTGTTCATAAGCGAAACAAAAGCTTCCTTACTGCCCGCGATCTTAACAGCGGCGGCGTTTGCAGCATCATTCCCGCTTGGAAGAAGCATTCCGTACATCAGTATACGCTTGCTTACTATATCACCCTCGCACAGTCCCATAGACGAACCTTCGACTTTTATCGCTTCGCTGTCAACCGTAAAGCGCTCATCAAGCCCGCCGCTTTCAGCTGTCAGCAATGCCGACATTATCTTTGTCGTACTTGCCATAGGGCGCTTTTCATAAGCGTTCTTTTCAAACAGTATCTTCCCTGTAAGGTAGTCTATAACCACAGCGCTTTTTGCACTTATCTCAGGGGCATACTCTCCGCTTGCGCTTTGCGTATGAAGACAGGTCATCATAACTGACGCAAGCAAAAAACAAATTATCCGTTTCATTTTACCGCACATTCCTTTCATATGTTTCCTCACATTTTTAGAATGTGCGCGCCGTTCATTTTTATCCTTAGAAAACTAAGGCTTATAATGAAAAAATTTGAAATAAAAAACTACATTCCCCGTGATACAAATATAATCCCTGCTATTACAAAAAACGCCCCTATAAGAAGTGCCGCAAGCGCACCAAAGTCTACCCTGCCGCGCATTTCAGCGGGGAAGTAGAACACATCACCCATTCTGGTGTCGATATAAACGGTAAACTCGTCGCCAAGCCCGAAACGTTCACGGTGGTCATCATAGTAAACATAATTATGCTGATGCGCCGTCCTGCTGATACTGCCGTTTTTGTAGCTCACCACTGCCCGGTAAACTTTTCTTATCCCGCCGCCTGTCTTGACTGTCTTGCTTTCAATACCGACAAGCTTTGCAATAAACGGCTGTGCGTTTTTTATCCTGTCACTCTTAGCATAGATAAGAAATACCCCAAACAGCAAAGATATCACACCGCAGACAAGAAAAAACAATTATTCCTCGCCGCCTTTTTTCTTGCTGATAAAATCAGTTATCTTATCTATTACCTCGGGGACCATATTGATAGCGCTGTTTGATGGTGCAGCGTCCATTGTAAGCTGTAAAAGCTTTACATCACCGTTTGATATTGTTATAAATGCGATAGGTGTGATCGAAATGCCCGCACCCGAACCGCCGCCGAACTGATCCTTTGCGCTCTTTGTGGGCAGGTCTGAACCGCCCGACGCAAATCCGAAGGATATCTTTGATACAGGTATGATAGTTGTACCGTCAGCTGTGACTACAGGCTGCCCCACAACCGTCTGGCAATCCACCATTTCGTGGATCTTATCCATTGAAGATTTTACTAAGTTTTCAAGATTGTTCTCTGCCATTTTCAAAACTTCCTTTCATATATCAGGCTGGTTTTCTTACCTGTTCGTTTTTGCCTGCTTTTTTTGCTTTCAATTTATTCTTTATCCTGAAAATCAGGTAATTGACACCCACGCATACAACTATTGCAATAACTGTAGACGGCCGGAGTTTCACCCTGCTCTTTACGCCGTAATCAAAGCGTTCCTCGTTAAAGGCACATTTTATATCGACAGCCCTTACCCTTACGGTAAATATCCCGCATACAAGCGCCAGAGCGTTATTGACAGCCATCTGTAGTTTGCCATAGAACATTGCCGAGTCATAAGCATCACTTTTTGCCGTGACCATAGATATCTCGGTATCATAAAGCCTTATCGCCTTTAGAAGCTTTTTAAAATACTTCCACCCCATAGGTATAAGCGGCTTATAATAATTATATTTATCGATCAGCCCGCCTATCCCGCCGCGCGAGGGTTTTTCTCCGCTTTCTTCCGATTCATCTTCAGGCGGGTTCTGCTGCGTTTCTTTTTCTGTCTTTTCAGGTTTTTCTGTCTTATCTTCCTTCTTTTCGGGGGTTTTAGTTTTATTTTCAGTCTTTACTGCTTGCTTCTTTACCTTCTGCGCTTTCTTTTCAGACTTAGCAGGCGGCCGATCTTTCACGCTTTCACTTACTGCCTGTTCAGTCTGCTCAAAGTCATCATTATCATAACTGTCATCATCTTCGAGATCAAGCAGAGTCAATTCTTCGTAAAGTTCCTTATCCGATAGGATCTCCGTGCTGTCTATCGGGGCAGGCTCGGATTTTTTTGCCGCTTGCTTTTTCCGGCTTTTTTTCTTTTTTTTGCCCTTCTTTGGCTTTAGCTTTCTCGGATAAAGCGTAAAGCCGAAATACTTTACACGATATTTAAGTCCCTCTTTATTGTCAAAGCTGAGTATCACCGTGACCGAAAAATGCAATATGATAACAAAGAATGCTATTATGCCGAGAATTATCAGCAGCACTTTCATTTGTCATCATCTCACTTTCGCTTAGTTTTTTATTGCTTGTTCTTCCTCGCTGAGCATATTGGCCTCCAAATCGTCAGCCGTCTGTGCAGTGATGACCTCGGGAAGGTCATCAAGGCTTTCAAGCTTAAAACACCTCAGGAAGTTATCCGTAGTCCTGTACGCTATCGGCCTTCCGGGAAGTTCAAGCCTGCCGCATTCTTCGAGCAGTTCCTTTTCCACAAGGGAATTGACTACCCCCGAAGAATCAACGCCCCTTACATTCTCTATAAAGGATTTTGTTACAGGCTGATTATAAGCCGCTATCGCAAGTGTTTCCATCGCCGCATTTGAAAGCGCCGTGTTTTTCTTTTCAACAAGCGTCCTGCGGATATACTCACTGTAATCTGTTCTGACAGCCATCTGATATGCGCCGTTTAGTGTCAGTATCTCCAGTGCGCCCTCACGCACAGCATATGTCCTCTGAAGTTTTCTTGCAGCCGCGTGTGCTTCACTTATCGACACATCTGCACCTTTTGCTATCTGCTCAGCCGTCACAGGATCACCGCTTGCGAATACAATCGCTTCGGTTATCCTCAAAAGCTCGTCGCTTACTTCTATTTCGTTCATATTGTCAGTTTTTCCTCGCTCTTATGTATTTCCATATATATATGCCCTTATCCGAAAAGATCTCACCCGACAGATAGTAATACCTCACCCCGTAAAAACTCTTTTTAAACGAGATCTCCGCCTGCGGGAATTCTTCCCTTTCTTCAAAAGCTGCTGCCACAGCCGTTTCGTGCGTTATAACGTCATGATTATCATTCGGCAGTTGTTGTGTTATTGCTTCTGGGGTGTCTTCCTCCTGCCCGTTTGCTTTCTCTGTCACTTGTTCATCGTCAGGTCCGGCCTGCGTTTCCTCTTTTTGGTAATCGTCAAGGAAGATTATCTCACTTGCCTTATACACCCTTTCACTGCTTCGCTTTACAAGCGGCTGCAGGCGCTTTTCCTCTTTATCCTGATACGGTTCAAAAACAGCATAACGGACACCTTCGGGTATCTGCTGCGTATCTATTTCTTCCTCAGTCTGTTGCCCTGCCTCGTCATCATCTTCGGGGATATACTCACCCTCCTCCTCCAGAAGCCGCTGTTCCTCGGTCTTTTCGGGGAAGGCGTGCTCTTTTGCACGTTCTTCTTTTGTACGGCGCCTGAAATATATCACGCTGTTATCATCATTAAGCGTTATCCTGCCCGATTTTGTAAGTTCAAGTATCGCAAGAAAGGTGGCTATTCTCTCGCTTTTCTCCTTCATTCCGTCATAGAGCCTGTCCATTTCAAACTGTCCTGTTTTATAGAGCCGTTTAAGCACAAACAGTATCTTCGCCGTGACAGAATATATCTTATGCGAAACTATCCCGCCGAAATCCCTTGCCTTTATCTTCGGCTCGAAAACAGCCTTTTTCTTTCCGGCAAGCATAAGTGCCGAAACAAGTTCCCCGGGCGAATGGGTAAGCTCGTATGCCTTTGAACCTTCTTCAAGCACAAGCTCACGCCTGACGAACACGCCCTCGCTTATATACAGTTCCCTGAGCTTCCCCGCAAGCTGCTTGCAGACAGAGTATTCAAGTATCCTCCCCTGCAATTCCTGTTTAAGTTCCTGCGCCTCCTCGGGCTTTGGCAGCAATGATACGGTTTTTATGTATATAAGCCTTGCCGCCATTTCAAGGAACTCGCCCGCATACTCGTAATCTTCGTGGTCAAGTTCCTCCATATAGGCAAGATACTGCTCTAAAAGCAGTGATATCTCGATATCCATTATATCAAGCTTATGCTTCACGATAAGATGCAAAAGCAGATCGAGCGGCCCCTCGAACATATCAAGCTTAAAAGAAACAGCCTCCAATTAATTATCCCCTTTAATATCTTTTTCAAGCACACACATATCAGCGCTGCCGCTAAACCCGGACAGTTCATAAAAGCCCAGAGTGGAAGGATCCTTTAAGGTGATAAGGTATATACGCTTATACCCGTCCTCACAAAGCCTTTGTTCAAGTGCAAGGACAAGTGCCTTAGCAAAGCCCTTTGACCTGTATGCGCTGTCAGTCCACAGTTCGGTTATACGAAAGACCTTTCCGTCAAAATAGCTTTCACCCGCACCGAGAAGCGCACTTACAGCCCTGCCGTCTTCCCAATATGCAAGTCCGCAGAAGCCCGGCGTATCATACAGCTCTCTGAGCCTCTGGCAAGCTGTATCTGACGTCCATTCGTCATTCCACGGCGGGGCGTTGAAAGTCGCCGCATAACAATAGGCAAGCGCTTCAAGGTCATCCTCCTTCACCGCGAACACACCTGTTTTCACATCAGTACCCCCATAAGTGACGGCACCCATACCGTTATAAGGTCAATAAGCGAGAACACTGCCCCCTGCAAAAATCCGAGCGGGGTATCTATAAGACCTGACATAAGCACAACAATGAACCCTATATATATATACATCTGGTATTCATAAAGCTTATAGTTTATATGGTTAGGCAGGAAGAACATTATTACCTTTGAACCGTCCAGCGGCGGAACAGGAATAAGGTTAAACACTGCAAGTCCTAAATTTATCCTGACAAAATACCACATTATAAATTGCAGCCAGAAAAGCGCATCATTACCCTTTGCAAGCTGCAAGCCGACAACATCAGCCGCACCGCCTGCCGCAGCGATATCGCTTATGCCAAGCCCTGCGCCCCTCCAGTAAACGCACAGGACGACTTTCCATAGAATCGCCCCGATAAGTCCGAGAACAAGGTTAGATATCGGCCCCGCAGCAGCAGTTATCGCCATATCACGCTTGAAATTCTTGAACAGTCTGGAATTTACTTCCACAGGCTTTGCCCAGCCGAAGCCTGTCAGAAAAAGGCATACTGCCCCGAAGGGATCAAGGTGTGCAAGCGGGTTAAGTGTCAGTCTGCCCTTATAATCCTGCGTTGTATCACCAAGCTTTTTAGCACTCCACGCATGGGAAAACTCGTGCACGGGCAGGCATAAAAATATAATTATCAGCTTTACGCCGTATTTAAGTATTGTCTGCTGAGTCATAGTATCTCCTTTACAAAAACAATATATATACCAATACAAAATATATTATACACTATATTTTGTAAAATTACAAGTGTCTGAGCACAAAAAACTATTATAAATACAAAAATCCCGCAGCAAATGCGGGATAGATATATACTATTCTGCCTCCAAGGCTTCATATTCTTCTCTTGTGATAAACAAAGGCTGACCGTTTTCATCAAAACAATCGGGTGACAAGCTTTCTTCATCAAAATACTCCGCCCTGCCTGTAACGGTCACTTCCGTGTCAGCGCCTTTTTTCTGCCTGATACATACTGTACCGTCATCTTCAAAGATATCCGTGTCATCATCAGTAAAGGTAAGCTCAACTTTACTGCCGACATTAAAATTCACGTAATAATCAAGCTTGGTCATTAGGGGCAAACCCTCGTCATCAAAGTGTGTCGGGGTAATATACACTCTGACAGTATCCCCCTCTTTTGCAGCAGTAAAGCTGTCACCGCGGGTATCCGTCACCTTCATATCAACGACGAAAAAATCCACTGATTTTGTTATCTCGCCGTAACAGTTCTGCATCTTTGGAGGGACAGAATTAAGCGGCAATTCCGCTTCTGACGAACTCTCAGCGCTGCCGCAGGCGGATAATAACAACACCAAAGAAATCGTAAAAAATAAACATATCTTTTTCATTTTGTTCACCTATCAGAGCTTGCACGTAAAACTATATGCCTGTGTGTTACTTGCGAATTCAACTTATTCAACTACAGGGATATTAAAAATAATTGCCCCCGCTATACAAGCACTAAAAAATGTATTTTTCTTACTTATTATAAATTGTTATAATACATATCAGCAATAAGACCGTCCTGCATCAAGCAGACGGTCTTTAATCCTTACGTGTTATCATTATGCTCTCTCAACCTTACCTGAACGCAAGCATCTTGTGCAGGCATAAACGTGCTTAGGTGAGCCGTTTACCATTGCCTTTACCCTTCTTACATTGGGCTTCCAAGCTCTGTTTGTTCTTCTATGTGAGTGAGATACCTTGATACCGAAAGTTACACCCTTTCCGCAAATATCGCATTTTGCCATTAGGTTGCACCCCCTTTAAACAATAAACAAATTCAGCAACGATATATATTATAACATTTCTTTTATAAAAATGCAAGTGTTTTTCACAAATTTTTATATTTTTTTCAAAATTTGTATACTATGCTTAATTAAGTCCCTCAGAATAGGTTATCGGGAGTGCAAATAGCACGCCTGCATTCGGCGCCGAAAGGTCACCTGTTACGGTTTTGACAGCGTCGATAGCCGTGTGAAGCTGTTCATCATGAACTGCCACAAAGATAGTCTTGCCCTTTTGTGCATCGTCCTCGCCCTTCAGTATTTCCCTGAGCACTGCTATCGTCGGGAGATTATCCATGCCCGATATGGATTTTGCCATACCGGTCGAATCTATAGCCGTACCCCCATGTATGCCCGCTGATGCCAGCGCCCGCATGATATCATCGACCAATCCCGTCCTTTTGATTATTATAAACAATAACTGCATGATAGATTCTCCTTTCTTTTAACATAGTTCATGCCTTCCGGTTTTGTTGTCTTTGGATCATCTGTATATAAACGAAGCTGCCGTCCAGTCCTCTTTGGTCCTGACTTCCAAAAGTTCAAACCCTTCTTCCTTTATCCTGTCGAGCACTTCATCCTTCCGGCTGTCGATAATGCCCGATATAACGAGCCTGCCGCCTTTTTTCAGGAACGCTGCGAAGAAGCCCGACATAGCTATCAGAACATCAGCCACGATATTTGCACATACAATATCATATCCTGTGCCTATCTTATCCCTTAGTGCCTTGTCATCACAGATATTACCGCAGGCAGTAAGGTATCTGCCTGCTTCTATGTGATTTTTCTGTGCATTCTCCCCTGCTATCTTCACGGAGTTTGCATCAATATCCACCGCAAACGCACTCTGTGCCCCAAGCAGCAATGCACCTATTGAAAGTATACCGCTGCCGCAGCCGAGGTCAAGCAGCCTGTCGCCCTCGTTTATATTCTTTTCAAGCAGTTCAAGACAAAGCTGTGTTGTGTTATGCTGCCCTGTACCGAAGCTTGATGCGGGATCTATTTCAAGTATCTTCCTCGTTTCATCAGCAGAAGCCTCCTCCCACGAAGGCTTTATAAGCAGCTTGTCACCGATACAAAGCGGCTTGAAGTATTGCTTCCAGTTATTAGCCCAGTCTTCCTCCCTGACGTTTTTCAGTTCGTATTCAAGCCTGCCGAAGCTGTTGTCTGTATCCCTGCTTTTAAGTGCTTTAAGCTCAGCTTTTACCATATTAAAGTATTCCGCACCCTGAGCATTGTCGGGCAGATAGCAGGTGACAGATGTTTCCCTGTCTTTAAGCCCCATAAGGTCATCATCAATATAATCCCAGTTTATTGTCTTGTCCTCAAGAAATTCCTCGAAATCCGCACTGTCCTTTATGACAAAGCCGTTTATCCCCATTCCGAGCAGTGAACCCGTAAGCGGTTCTATCCCCTCAGTAGATGTATATATCTCAATTTCTATCCAGTCCATATTTTCTCCTTAAAATACCTTTTATACCGTACTGTCACTCACTTATATGCTCCATACCCATAGATAATATAGTATGTACATGGTCGTCGGAAACAGCGTAGAATACCGTCTTTCCCTCACGCCTGTACTTTACAAGACGTGCCTGTTTGAGCACCCTTAACTGGTGAGATATCGCCGACTGTGTGTAATCAAGCAGTTCGGCTATGTCACATACACAAAGTTCGCCGTTCAAAAGTGCACAAAGAATCCTTATCCTTGTAGGATCGCCAAGCACCTTGAAAAGCTCTGACAGATCAGCGACTTCCTCCTCAACAGGCATAAGCGACGCAAGACTTTTCACCTTTTGCACGTTTTTGCCTCCACACTGTTCATGCGTATGTTTACAAGCCATTCTCCCGCCCCCTGCATTAGATATGTAAATAATATTATAACATAGATTTTAAAATTTGTCAAATAAATTATTAAGGCATTACCGTATAACCTGTCACCTGTGCCCCGGCGATACAGAAATATCCCCGCCTTAATATAATGTATAAAAGCTGCTGATGCCGGGCTTATATCGGGGCTTAATCATGAAACCGGAGCCTGTATTATCCCAATCATCAAAAATAGAATGATTTAAGAGAAACCGAGAAAAACGCAGAGATTTAGAGAGAAATCAAGAGAACGGGTGTTATAAATTAAAAATTCGGCTAAGAAGGTCTTGACAAGAGGAAAGTATCGGTGTATAATAGCAAATGTTGTGAAAAGCGCCGTATGCGCTAAACCAGTGACACGTAAAACGTGTATATTAAGAATGGAGGAAAAAAATATGGCAACATATATGCCCAAGGCAGCAGATACCGAAAGCCGCAAGTGGTATATCCTTGATGCAGAAGGTCAGCCTCTCGGACGAGTAGCTGCAAAGGCTGCACACATCTTAAACGGCAAGCATAAAGTAACATATGCTCCCCATGCAGACTGCGGTGATTTCGTAATAATCATCAATTCAGACAAGGCAGTTTTAACAGGCAAGAAGCTTGAGCAGAAGTTCTACAGATGGCACACAGGCTGGATCGGCGGGCTTAAAGAAATAAGCTACAAGGATCTTATGGCCAAGCAGAGCGACAGAGCTATGAAGATAGCAGTTGAAGGTATGCTCCCCAACAATTCGCTCGGCAGAAAGGCTGCTACAAGGCTCAGAGTATACAAGGGTGCTGAGCACAAAAACGCAGCACAGAAGCCCGAAAAGTACGAGCTTTAATGAAAGGAGAGTTTTAATATGTACGAATCAAAGAAGCCTTACTTCTACGGCACAGGCAGAAGAAAGCATTCCGTAGCGCGTGTTCGTGTATACGAA
Source organism: uncultured Ruminococcus sp. (assembly GCA_902780505.1). Classification (GTDB taxonomy): domain Bacteria; phylum Bacillota; class Clostridia; order Oscillospirales; family Ruminococcaceae; genus NK3A76. The sequence continues at coordinate 33,442 of CACZFN010000007.1, forward strand.
GGCGAGGGAAAAATAACAATTAACGGCAGAGATATCGACGATTACTTTGGTCTTGAAACTCTCAAGCTTATCGTTCGTCAGCCTTTCAGCGTAACAGATACAAACGATAAGTATGATATCGTCTGCACAGTTGCAGGCGGCGGCGTTACAGGTCAGGCTGGTGCTATCAGACACGGCCTTTCAAGAGCACTCCTTCAGGCAAACCCTGATTTCAAGGCAGCACTCAAGAAAGAGGGCTTCCTCACACGTGATCCGAGAATGAAGGAAAGAAAGAAATACGGTCTCAAAGCCGCAAGAAGAGCTCCTCAGTTCAGCAAGAGATAACCCCCAAACACTATACACAATTCCACACCCCGAAGTATCATTCTTCGGGGCTTTTGTTTTGCGTAAAATGCTTGCATTTATCGCTTAGATGTGATATAATACCCGTATACTACATAAGGCGGAGATATATATGACTGATAAAAAACTATTGGAGCTTGCAGCTGATGCGGCTCAACGGGCTTATTGCAGGTATTCACACTTTTCGGTAGGGGCAGCACTGCTTACCGACGGCGGTGAGGTCTTTACAGGGTGTAATATAGAAAACGGTTCCTACTCACTTACCGTTTGCGCTGAACGTACCGCCATATTTAAGGCTGTGTCTGAGGGGTTCATAAACTTCTCTGCGATCGCCATAACCGGCGGGGCCGGCGGGGATCTGTCGTCCCCTTGTTACCCGTGTGGTGCGTGTTTGCAGGTCATAAATGAATTCTGCAAAGGCGATTTCAGGATCATTCTTACAGACGGCTCATATACCCTTGACGAACTGATGCCTAACAGATTTAAGCTATGATATTACTGCCTGCGTTTTCTATGCGGGCAGTTTTTGTATTTCCTCTTGACAATTTTACCCAGTACGTGTTATAATAAGATAGCACACTAAAGCTTTAAATCAATGAAAGGACTGATACTATGGATAAAAATATTCCCTATAAGATATATCTGGGTGAGGAGGAACTCCCCCGACAGTGGTACAATGTAAGGGCGGATATGAAGATAAAGCCGGCCCCGCTTCTTAACCCTGCCACAAAACAGCCTGTGACACTTGAAGAAATGTCAAAAATATTCTGTACCGAACTTGCAAGGCAGGAACTTGACAACGAAAACGCATATATCGATATCCCGGCAGAGATTCTTGATTTCTATAAAATGTACCGCCCTGCACCGCTTGTACGTGCATATTTTCTTGAAAAGGCTCTTGATACACCCGCAAAGATCTACTATAAATTTGAAGGCAATAATACTTCGGGGAGCCATAAACTCAACAGTGCTATAGCACAGGCATATTATGCAAAGAAACAAGGCCTTAAAGGTGTTACTACCGAAACAGGTGCAGGCCAGTGGGGTACGGCACTTTCAATGGCGTGCTCGTATTTCGGGCTTGACTGTAAGGTGTATATGGTAAAAGTATCCTATGAGCAGAAGCCCTTCCGCCGTGAGGTAATGCGTACCTATGGCGCAGACGTAACACCTTCACCGTCCGATACAACAAAAGTCGGGCGTGAGATACTTAAAAAATTCCCCGGTACGACAGGCTCGCTCGGCTGTGCTATATCAGAAGCAGTTGAAAAGGCTGTAACAAGCGAAGGCTACAGATACGTTCTCGGCTCGGTTCTTTCACAGGTACTTCTGCATCAGTCGGTCATAGGCCTTGAAGCTATGGCAGCGTGTGATAAGTTTGACATAAAGCCCGATATCATCATTGGCTGCGCAGGCGGCGGCTCTAATCTCGGCGGCCTTATCTCACCGTTTATGGGGAGAAAGCTGAGGGGCGAAGCCGATTACAGGTTTATTGCTGTTGAACCTGCTTCCTGCCCGTCGCTTACAAGGGGAAGGTATGCGTATGACTTCTGCGATACAGGTATGGTATGCCCGCTTTCCAAGATGTATACCCTCGGCAGCAGCTTCATACCCTCCGCCAACCATGCAGGCGGGTTAAGATATCACGGCATGAGTTCTGTACTGTCCGAACTTTATGACGAAGGTCTGATAGAAGCCAGAAGCGTGGAACAGACTTCAGTTTTTGAAGCCGCAACACAGTTTGCCCGTATCGAAGGAACACTCCCCGCCCCCGAAAGCAGCCACGCTATCAGGGCAGCGATAGACGAAGCACTAAAGTGCAAGGAAACAGGTGAAGAAAAGACTATCCTGTTCGGTCTTACAGGTACGGGTTACTTTGATATGACAGCATATCAGAAGTTCAACGACGGCAATATGTCCGATTATATCCCTACAGACGACGAACTTGAAAAAAGCCTTTCACAGCTGCCCGATATAAACTGATAAAAAATACCCGGATGGTTTTTGAACCTTCCGGGTATTTGTCTGCTGACTTAAAACAGTTTTGCTTTAAAGATCATTTATTTCCTTTTGCCTGAGTTCCTCAAATACCGCTTCTTTCATAAGTTCACGGTATATGCTGTTGCATATGATACAGTCTGTCAGCGCGCGGTGTGCGCCTTTGGTGGATATCCCGTAATACTCCGCCACACTTGTCTGCTTCCTGTCGGGCAGATACGGCAGTGCTTTTCTTGCAAAGCGCAAGACGTCCACAAAATCGTTTTCAAGCCACCGCCCGTGGCAGGCCTGAAGATAATCATACAAAAAGTTGATGTCAAAATTGACATTATAGCCCATAAGTATATCACTGCCTATAAAGCTTTCAAACTGCTCTATAGCATAAGAAATATCGGGTGCGCCCTTTACCATATCATTGGTAATGCCTGTAAGGGAGGTTATAAATCTGCTGATGCGGTGTCTGGGCTTGATAAGAGAAGAAAAGCTTTCAGCCCTTTCAAACCCGCGGAAGCGTATGGCGGATATCTCTATTATCTCACTGCCTTCGGGTGTCATTCCTGTTGTTTCTATATCCAGTACAGTATAATCACGCGGAAAAGTCAAAAGACTCCTGCCCTTGTGCGTTCTCGTCTTTGCCATATCTACCCCTTGTTTCTTATGTCCGAGCGTAAACGGCGCCTGCGGTGCGTGCGCTTCTTTGATGCCGCTGTTTTTGATGCAAAGCTTTCAAGTATAAGCCTTTCCTTATCGCCATACGGGTAGCTTTTATATGTGATATCCGCATTCTTGGGTGTTATGAATTTGCTCTGTTCAAAAACACTGACTCTGCCTGTCCCGTTAAAGCAGACAGCAACAACATCACTGTTCTCGCTTATCTTTGAATACTGCTTATCGACTGTAAGGTGCAGCTTTACAAGGCGATCGGCATCCTTTGTCCTGCCCTCGCTGATAAGCGAAGTATAAAGTTCCTTCTCTGCCCCCGTCATACCCTCGATTATACTCTTTATATGATCTTCATGTGCGGCTTTCTGTTCAAGCTCGCGCGCTTTTTTTATCTGCTCACGCTCCGAAAGAAGCTTGTACACCTTTTCACACCCGACATCAGGGTGAAGCGAATGTGAATATATGCAGTAAAGCGCCTGTGCATCAACAAGTGCATTGTGGAACCTTCCGTCAGGCTCAAAATCAAGCGCCCGGGAAAGGTCGCCGACATTTATTATATCATTCGTGCCAAAGCGATTCATAACACTTTTCTGTATGTCCTCTATAAGCGAACAGGTGTGCCTTATCTCGTCACATTCAAGGGCGTACCTGTCATATATCCCCGCTGTTGAGGACAGCCCTACCGTGTCATAATTGCCCCAGACGTATATCTTGTCACAGCTGTATTTCATAAGTGCATCGTTTGCCCTGCCGCATATGTACTGTGCATCAAACGAAGCATCAATAGTCTGCTGTGAAAGCCCTGTCAGCTTTGTGCACTGCTTTGTAAGCTTTGGGTGGCGTATCGGCAAAACGGTGTCATAAAAGGTATCTATCACCCTTTCGGCATTGTCATCACAGAAAACAAGCCCTACGCTCAATAGTTCAACTTCTCCCCTGACTATCCTGCCGCCGCAGGTAAATTCAAAATCCGCAAAACACAACGCCATCCATACACACCCCTTTCAAAGCAGTTTCTGTTTATTAATTATAACATAAAATGCCGATATAAGTCAAGCAAAGCAGATTTGCAGCATATAAATGGTTAATTTTATTAAAATTATGTCTTTTCTATTGATTTTTTTGTTGTAATGTGCTATAATCAATAATGAATTATAATATCTGCCGATAGAGAAGGAACGTGCATATATATGTTTGGAAGAAAGACTAAGATAAAATACCGCATAATGCGGCTCGGGATAATCTCGGTAATAGTAGCAACGGTCTCGCTTACCCTTTGCTCGACTGTTATCACACAGACGATACAGACCGATAAGTTTTCGCAGCAGCTTGAATCACTCTCAAAGGCATATGCCGAGAACGTGTCGCTTATGACCAACACCATAAAACTCCAGATAGAAAGCACTGCCGCTAACCCGCGCGTGCAGGACAAGTCGCTTTCTAACGAGGAAATGAAAAAGGTGCTTGACGAGCTTGCAGTGGCTACATACTTCAAAGACCTTTCTATTGCAGACAGGGACGGCCACACGCTCAATGACACGGATATCTCTGAAAGGGAGTATTTTCAGCGTGCGCTTGAGGGCGAAACCTATATCTCAAGCCCCGTTATAAGGCTTACCGACAACACTGTCACTACAATGGTCGGCACACTTATGCCTGACGGCAGGGTGCTTTACGGCGCACTTTCATCAAAGCTTTTTTCAAACGGGCTTGAAACAGCTGTTTCCGAAAGCGGGATAGAGCTTGTATACGTCCTTGATAAGGACGGTATGGTAATTGCTTCAAGCGACGGTTCACTTGTTCAGGAACGTACCAATTTTATCCAGTCTAAAGATAAACACTATGCTGATGTCAGTGAAAAAATGATAGAAGGCAAAACGGGTATCGACCGTGTAAAAGGTGACAGGGCAAACTACGGTGTTAGCTATATGCCGATAGATGATTCAAGTGATTGGAGTATCGCAGTTGTCGGGGATTATATAGATGCTCTTTCCAGTGTTATGATATCTATAGTAATATCATTTTCACTCGGCTTATTCCTTATACTGCTTGAAGTCGTCGTGGCATATAAGATCTCAGGCAGGATAACAAAGAGCGTTGAGTATTCAATGCAGCGCCTTGACCTGCTTTCCTATGGCGATATACATACCGAAGCCGAAATACGATATACAAATGATGAAACCGAAAAGATGACCGAATCGCTGTCAATGGCGGTAAGGGAACTGTCAAGGTATATAAACAGCATTTCCGAAAGCCTGTCAAACATGGCTCAGGGCGACTTCTCAAATGTAAGTGAAGTCGAATTCAAAGGCGATTTTGAAAAGATATCCGACTCCTTTAATGAGATAAACCGTACACTCGGTAAACTTATAAACGAGATAAATACATCATCTGCTGATGTACTTGTCGGCGCTCATCAGATATCGGAAGATTCTGCCGCACTTGCAGACGGTACCACAAAACAGTCTACCGCAGTAGAAGAACTGACCACCACAATGGCACGTATCGCCGAACAGGCTGAAAGCACAGCAAAGAACGCCAAGTACGCCGCAAAGATAAGTGCTTCCGCTGCCGACAGGGTAACGGTTCAGGAACACCAGATGAGCGAACTTCTTGATACCATGACCGAAGTAAAGGAAAAATCAAGCGAGATAAGCTCTATCATCAAAACTATCGAAGATATCTCCTTCCAGACAAATATTCTTGCCCTTAATGCATCTATCGAAGCTGCAAGGGCGGGTGATGCGGGCAGCGGCTTTGCCGTTGTTGCCGACGAGGTAGTTGACCTTGCAAATAAATCCGCACAGGCAGCACAGGATTCGGCTGCACTTATCTCACAGACGCTTACCGCGGTAAACCGCGGCTTCAAGGCGGTAAAGGACAGCACCGAAAAGATGTCTGAAGTCAAGAAAATGTCAGTTAAGGTAAACGATATTATAAGCGATATCTCACATAATTCAGACGATCAGGCAACAGCTATCTCACAGACATCCGCAGGTATCGAACAGATATCCGAAGTCGTAGCACAAAACTCAGTAACAGCTATACACACAGCTACATCATGCGAGCAGCTTACAGTTCAGGTAAATAACCTGAGGGAGAAGATAAGCAAGCTCAAAGTCTAAGAAAAAAGGGGGCATATTATGAAAACACTCGTGGCATATTTCAGCGCAGGCGGTGTTACAAAAAACACAGCTCAGATCATAGCGAAAGAACTTTCAGCACAGACATTTGAAATAACCCCGAAGATCCCGTACACAAGGGAGGATCTTAACTGGCGCGACAAAGCATCACGCTCGACAATAGAAATGACAGATAAATCCACCCGTCCCGAAATAGTAAACGCAAAGGTTGACCTTACTGATATAGACAGAGTATTTATCGGCTTCCCCATGTGGTGGTATATTGCGCCGACTATCGTAAACACCTTCCTTGAAGCCAATGATTTTGCGGGTAAGGAAATCGTTCTTTTCGCAACATCAGGCGGCAGCGGCTTCGGTAAAACTGTGGATTTTATCAAAAACAGCGTTTCTCCGACTACAGTAATAACCGAAGGCAGGGTATTCGCCGGCAGTACCGACGAAGCGGAGATAATTGCATTTGCCGCGCAGTATAAACAATAAAAGTGCATTGAAACAGTCATACAAAAGCTGATAAGCAAAACAGCAGTGAGCTATCAAACTCACTGCTGTTTTTTACTGCACTACTTTTCCGTCGGATATTTCAACTATCCGTGAACATTGCTGCGCTATCTCCCGGTCATGGGTGACGATTATTACAGTCATCCCCTGCCCGTTTAAGCGCTTGAGCAGCGCCATTACCTCCTCGCCCGTTTTGTTGTCTAAGTTCCCCGTGGGCTCGTCACAAAGAAGTACATCAGGGCTGTTTATAAGCGCACGCGCGATCGCCGCACGCTGCTGCTGCCCGCCCGACAGCTCAGCGGGGTAATGGCGTACCCTGTCTGTAATGCCAAGTGTTTCATAAAGTTCACCGGCGTTATCAGCTTTTTTCTTTGTCAGCTTTGCAGGCAGAAGAATGTTCTCCTCCGCCGTAAGCTCGGGTATCAGGTCAAAAAACTGAAACACAAAACCTACGTTGTTGAGCCTGAAATCAGAAAGCTGTGAATCATTCATCTTGCCGATCTCAGTGTCATCATAGAATATCTTTCCCTCCGTAGGTGTGTCAAGCCCGCCAAGCAGGTTTAACAGTGTGGATTTCCCGCTTCCCGATTTTCCTATAATTGCAACCATTTCGCCGTCATTGACAGTAAGGTCAACCCCGCAAAGCGCCGTCACCATGCCCTCTCCTTTGCCGTATGTCTTTTTAAGCCCCTGTGCTTTTATCATTTCTTTTCCTCCCTTTTTGAGTTTTCTCTACTTATAAAACACCCGGATATACCTGTATCATGCAGTATTGCCATAAGTTTGTATATATGCACAAATCCACCCACGTGATTTGTGTAAATAGCACAGTGCAAAAAACATTTCGGTAAATATTGCATTTGGTTGAAAAGTGTGTTATAATTGATGTAACCAATCTGATTTGAGGAGGTAAATATTATGTCACTTAATACTCTTGATAGAATATATGGAAAGAATGCCCCTGCACAAAAAGAAAGATTTGAAAAAGCAAAGGAAAGATACTCTGCTTTCTTCGGCGGGCAGGCAGAAAGGTTTTTTTCCGCTTCGGGCAGAAGCGAAGTGGGCGGCAATCATACTGACCATAACTGCGGGCGTGTGCTTGCCTGTGCGGTATCACTTGATGTTATTGCCTGCGTTACCCCCCGTGATGACAGTATAATCAGGGTAAAATCCGAAGGCTTCCCCGAGGACGAAATAGACATTACAAACCTTGAACCCGTTGAAAGCGAATTGAATTCCTCTGCTGCGCTTATCCGCGGCGTTGCAGCGGCACTTGTGCGTATGGGGTATAAGGCAGGCGGCTTTAATGCATATACAGCATCAAGCGTACTTAAAGGCTCTGGGATATCTTCCTCGGCGGCGTTTGAGGTGCTTATAGGAAATATTATAAGCTCTCTTTACAACGGCGGTGAAATCGATGCCGTAAAGATAGCTATGGCTTCTCAGACGGCTGAAAATGAATTTTTCGGCAAACCCTCCGGGCTTATGGATCAGATGGCATCATCAGTCGGCGGCTTTATTACAATTGATTTTAAAGACCTTAAAGCCCCTGTTATCAGATCAATTGATGTTGACTTTGAAAAGTACGGGCACAGCCTTTGTATTGTTGATACAAAAGGCTCACACGCTGACCTTACTCCTGAATATGCCGCTATCCCCGCCGAAATGAAATCCGTTGCGGAATTTTTTGCAAAGGACTGTTTAAGACAGATAGATAAGGGCGATATACTCAAAAACTATGAAGCTTTAAGGCGCCGCTGCGGTGACAGGGCTGTTCTCAGGGCACTGCACTTCTTTGATGATAACGAACGTGTTGAAAAACAAGCTTCCGCCCTTGAATCAGGTGATTTTGAACTGTTCCTGAAGCTTGTCAACGAATCGGGCTATTCAAGCTTCTGCTACCTGCAAAACATCTACGCTAATAAAGAGCCTAAAGAGCAGGGTATATCACTTGGCCTTTATACCGCTAAAAGCGTACTGAAGGATAAGGGTGCGTGCAGGGTTCACGGCGGCGGATTTGCAGGTACGATTCAGGCGTTTGTCCCGAATGAACTGCTTGATAAGTTTATAGCTGCCGAAGAAAACGTGTTTGGTGAGGGTTCCTGCCATGTGCTTTCGATAAGGCCCGTAGGCGGTACAGAGGTCAGCCTGTAATGAAACTGAAAAAGAACAAAGCAGGGCTTGATGCCAGAGGGCAGAAGCTTATAAATGACCTTACCCGTAAATTTATGGGCAGTGATGTCGCACTGAGGCTTTTGCCCAATAATGGCATAATGATAAACGGGCTTGAAACGACTATCGTCGGGGAAAGTATCGGCAAAGCTTCATCAAAGGGTTTTGTTCTCAGCTTTTCGGGCGATGAGATAGATAAAAACAGGCTAAGGTTCACAACTGTCACGCTTACAGCGGGTGTTGGTGATAAAAAGCGAATAGTCACCAAAAAGCTTGAACGCACAAAGAAAAGCGACGGCAAATATGTGTGCTCGGCAAAGTTTTCGGGTATATATATCCCCGAAGCACCGAGCCAGAGCAAGCAGGAACGCCTTGAAAGTATTATCGCAGGAACACAGAACCAGTTCGTGTTCAGGCTCACCCCCTCCTATGAAGGGGAAAAGGAATGTGAAGTGATGATCACACTCTACCCGTATGAAAGCGTTCTTACCGGTGCTTCCACTCTTTATAAGAAAGTAACGAGCAATTCAAACTACTATGCAGACAGCTTAAAGAAATAAAAATATGAAAATGAACATACTACTGTATCTGATAAATATTGCACTGCTGTTTTCAGCAGGCAGCATAACAGGCTGGTGCATAGAAGTCATATACCGCAGATTTGAACCCGATAACAAGGAACACCTGTGGATAAACCCCGGCTTTCTGTGCGGGCCATGCCTTCCTATATACGGCTTTGGCCTTGTATTATTATATCATATTTCTCTTTGCGAAAAATATATAGATGTCAAAAACGAATCATTAAAAACTGCGATCATCCTTGCGGCCATAGCTGCCGCTATGACATTGACAGAACTGATAGCAGGTGAGATATTTATAGTGCACCGCCATATAAAACTATGGGACTACTCAGATATTCGCTTTAATTATAAAGGGATTATCTGCCCGAAGTATTCTTTTTTCTGGGCTCTGATAGGCGCATTTTATTACTATTTTTTACACCCGAGAATACTTGCAGTTCTTCTGTGGTTCTCTCATAACCTGCTGTTTTCTTTTGTGATAGGGGTTTTTTACGGTGTATTGTTTGTGGATATATCATATACATTCAAGCTGTCAGCAAAGATCAAAGCTTTCGCAGAAGAAAACGAAATGGTCATTCGCTACGAAGAACTCAAAAAGTATATTCGCATAAGAGCAAAGCAGACAAAGGAAAAATACAACTTTTTGCGTGCCCTGGGATCTGAGCAGTCATTCAGGGAACGCCTTAAAGAATTTATGCAAAAGCAGTTAGAACAGGCTGAGATCGAAAAACTGCATGATTTTTATAACCGAACACTGAAGAATAAACATAATAAAAAGGACTAAAACACTATGCGGATGCGAAGAAAAAAACACCTTGAACAGCGCCTTGAAGCCTGCGGTGACAAGATAATTTTTATGGACAGGGAAAACAGGGATTTCTCTGTCAAAACAAGTGACAGTATTTTAAACCTTAACGCACTTTTCAAAAACGATAACCCTGTACATATGGAAATAGGCTGTGGCAAGGGCAGATTTGTCTGCGATATCGCAAGGCAGAACCCCGGCATAAACTACCTTGCAGTCGAAAAGGCAAGCAACGTTATAGTTGATGCAGCCCAAAAAGCTATAGAGCTTGATATCCCGAATATTATCTTCCTGCGCGGCGGGGCTGAATATCTGGAAAGCTATATCCCCGCAAATTCTATCGGCAGGATATATCTTAATTTCAGCTGCCCGTTCCCTAAAAAATCCTATGCCTCACACAGGCTGACACACAGGGGCTTCCTTGAAATATATAAGCGCATTATGAAAAAAGATGCCGAAATACACCAGAAGACCGACAATATGCAGCTTTTTGAGTTTTCTATCGAGGAGTTTTCACATTCAGGCTTCGGTATAAAGAACGTATCGCTTGACCTGCATAACTCGGACTTTGAAGGTAATATTATGACCGAATACGAAACACGCTTCCACGAACTCGGTCAGCCTATCTACAGGCTCGAAGCAGAAATACTGTAAATACAAAAGACGGCTGAGCCGTCTTTTTTTATGTGATTATCTCAAATTCGCCCGCTTTTATCTCACCGTCACTGGCGTAAAGCCTTATGCCTGCCGGGGCACTTGTGATTATCATATCACTTATCATGTTTTCTATATCTTCCTCGATATACCGCCTTACTGCCCTTGCGCCGTATTCACTTCCCTGCGCTTTTTTGGCAATGATCGCTGCCGCTTTATCATCAAAACTTAATTCCCTGCCCTGTGCAAGAAGCTGTTCACGAAGTTGTTTCAGACCGTTATCAGCTATCTTTTCAAGTTCACCCTCACCAAGATCGTTAAAAACAATGACCTTGCCTATCCGCCCTATCACTTCGGCAGGCAGGTATTCTTTCAGAGCGTTCACAAGCGCTTTCTCTCTGTCATCTCCCCTGCTGCCAAAACCCATACAGTGCTTTTCTTTTAGTTCTCTCACACCGAGGTTTGATGTGAGAATAATGACCGTGTTCTTTGTGCTTACCTTTCTGCCCGAACTGTCTGTCAGTTCACCCTCCTCAAGCATTTGCAGAAGGATCCCCCATATGCTTGAATGCGCCTTTTCAAGCTCGTCAAATAAAACAACACTGTTCGGTGCACGCCTTAGCTTCCCGGTAAGGATACCACCGTCGTCATACCCCACATACCCGGGAGGTGCCCCGCACAGGCGTGATATGCTGTGGGCTTCCCTGTATTCGGACATATCAAGCCTTATAAGCGAGCGTTTGTCATAAAAAAGCTCCTGTGCAAGCGCTTTGGCAAGGGCTGTCTTTCCGACACCGCTGCTGCCTAAAAATACAAAGCTCGCTATCGGCCTTGCGCCCCTCTCAAAGCCCGCATAGCTGCGCTTTATGGCGCTGCAAACTTCGCTTATCGCTCTGTTCTGTCCCATTATGACTGCTCCAAGCCTTTGCTCAAGAACTGTAAGTCTGTCGCTTTGTGAACTGCTGCTTATGCTTTTAAGACCTGTAAGGCGGGATATCACGGCAGTTATATGTTCACATTCAAGCTTGCATTTTAAAGGCTCTGCTGATATCCTTCTGATATATTCCTCCCTTGTGATAAGTCCTCCAAGATAATCACCGAAAGGCTTTGAAATATCGCTCTCGTCCTTTTCACTCCTAATCCTTGCAAGGGAACAGGCCTCGTCTATTACATCTATCGCTTTGTCGGGAAAGCTTCTGCCCGTCAGATATCTGCCCGAAAGCTCACAGGCAAACTCAGCACATTCCTTTGATATATGCACGCCATGGTACTCCTCATATCTCGGCACAAGTGACAGCAGTATTCTAAGCGTCGCTTCTTTGTCAGGCTCGGCTATCTCGACCTTTGCAAACCTTCGTTCAAGTGCCTTGTCACGCTCTATCGTTTTTGAGTATTCTTCATAAGTCGTTGCACCTATCAGCCTGATCTCGCCCCTTGCAAGCCGCGGCTTCAGGATATTGCCCGCGTCTATAGCGCCCTCGGCTGCACCCGTCCCCATTATCCCGTGAAGTTCGTCTATGAAAAGGCAAACATTGCTGTCACCTGCGGCTTCGTCAATACACGCTTTAAGGCGTTCTTCAAAATCGCCCCTGTATTTTGCGCCTGCAAGCAGCTGTGTCAGGTCAAGGGCAAATATACGCATACTACTGAGCGCCTTTGGCACCTGCCCTTTGATTATCCTTTGAGCAAGCCCCTCAACTATCGCCGTTTTGCCTACACCTGCATCACCCACTAAAACCGGATTGTTCTTATATCTTCGGCCAAGTATCTCCATTATGCGCTCTGTTTCCTCGTCACGCTCACAAACAGGATCAAACTTCATTGCAGCGTCACTGCTTGTAAGCTCTCTGCCAAAGCGTTCAAGTGCCTTGAAGCTTTTTTTCTTGTTTACCGCCCCTGTGCCGCTGCCGCTTATAGTCAGAAAGCTGTGCAGGGTATCCCCCTTTATATCAAGGGAAGATAAAAGCTCAAATGCATAGCAATCCTTGTTTTCAAGCATTGCCGCAAGTAAAAGCTCAGTCGATGTCGGGTATGAGTCAAGCTTTTCTGATAACTCGCACGCCTTTTTTATGCACCCCCTTGCATTGTCCGTCAGGTGGCCGAGTGTCAGCCGTGTCGGCGGCATTGTTATGAAATCTTCAAGTATCAGGTCAAGTACAGCCTTGTATGATACGTTGTTTTTAATAAGCAGCATAGCCGCACTGCTCGTACCCTCCTCAAGAATGCTCAGAAGCAGATGCTCAGTCCCGATATAAGGTGAACCAAGCCTGCCTGCACTCATAGTGCTCTGCCTTATTATGTCCCGCGCCTTTCTTGTAAAGCCGTCAAGGTCGGGTATCTTCTGTGAAAAGCCCAAGAATACTAACCCCTTTCAAACATAGTCAGTAAAAGTATTGACTGATGCGAGTCTTTTATTCAGTATTGCCTTTATTATTGTATGCACAGGACAAATCCTACTTTCGGGGTGTAACACATTTTTGGCCTATGCATACAATGTAGTATAAGGCAGACGGCAAACGTCAGACCTTAAATACTGAAAAAGGAGATAACAATTATGTGCGGAAATAACAACTGCTGGTGGATAATCATTCTTATCCTTATAATCGCTATGGGCGGTTTCGGCTGCGGCTGCGGCTGCAACAACGGCTGCAATAACGGCTGCGGCTGCAACTGAACTGAGCCAAAAGGTGCGGGGATCATTCCCCGCGCTTTTTTTGCACATATAAAGACAAGCTGTTATAAAAATTAATGAATATGCTCTTGCTTTTATTACAAGAATATGGTAAAATAACATAGTAACACTTTAATAAGGGAGCATAGTAAAAAATGAAAAAGAAAAGACTATTATCTGTCATCTGTGCGGCCGTTTTAGGGTTCGGCGCTGCTGCTGCAGCCCTTACTTCGTGCAGTGAAAAGAAAGATACAAGAAAAACGCTCACTGTAGGCTTTGATGCGGAATTTCCGCCATACGGCTATAAGGACGAGGAAACAGGCGAATACGTAGGCTTTGACCTTTCCCTTGCAGAGGAAGTCTGCAAAAGGCAGGGGTGGGAACTTGTAAAGCAGCCTATAGACTGGGATTCAAAGGATATGGAGCTTAAAACAGGCTCGATAGACTGTATATGGAACGGCTTTACCGTTACAGGCAGAGAGGACAAGTACACATGGACCACCCCCTATGTTGATAACTCTCAGGTGACAGTCGTGCTTTCAGATTCGGGGATAAAAAAGAAAAGTGACCTTGAAGGCAAGGTAGTCGCAGTTCAGGCAGACAGTGCAGCACTTGCCGCATTTACTGATACCGAAGATAACGAAGAAAACTTAGCCCTTGCCTCTACTTTCAAAGAACTTCAACAGGTACCGAACTATAACATAGCATTTTTAAACCTTGAAAGCGGTGCTGTTAATGCTGTATGTATGGATATCGGTGTTGCGAAATATGAATGTGAAGCAAGGGGCGGAAAGTTCGTTATACTTGATGAACCTATATCTACAGAACAGTACGCAGTGGGCTTCTTGAAGGGCAACTATGAACTTCGTGACGAGGTTCAGGAAACGCTCTTTGAAATGCTTGACGACGGCACCTTTGCAAAAATCGCAAAGGATTGGGATCTTACCGAAAGTGTATCGTTAAGCCGTGACGATAAAGTCCTTGACAGCGGTGACAAGGGCAGTGAGTCCACAAGCGAAAAAATAGTGGGCATATGCAAACAGCTTCTGAAAGGCGTCGGTGCATCACTCTCTATTTTTGCACTCACTTTACTGTTCTCACTCCCATTAGGTCTTATCATTGCCTTCGGAAGAATGTCACACTTCAAGCCGCTTAGTTTGCTTGTAAAGCTGTATATATCGATCGTCAGGGGCACACCGCTTATGCTTCAGCTGCTTGTGGTGTTCTTCGGGCCGTATTTTATGTTCGGCGTTTCAACATCTGCAAGCTATAGGTTCTATGCGGTAATTATCGGCTTTACTCTGAACTACGCCGCTTATTTTGCGGAAATATATCGCTCCGGAATTCAGGCAGTCCCCAAAGGTCAGCATGAGGCAGCCGAGATACTCGGCTACTCAAAACCGCAGAAATTTTTCCGTATAGTTTTCCCGCAGATGGTAAAGAACATTATCCCCGCAATTACTAACGAAGTTATCACACTCGTAAAGGATACCTCTCTTGCATTTGCAATATCCTATACAGAAATGTTCACCCTTGCAAAACAGGTGGCTGCTGCCGAAGCAAGTATTATCCCGCTTTTCGTTGCAGGCGTGTTCTATTATGTGTTTAACTTTATCGTGGCATTTGTAATGTCGGTCATCGAAAAGAAACTCAACTACTTCAGATAAGGGGTGAAAATTAATGGTCTTACTTGAAATACAAAATCTTAAAAAGAGCTTTGGCGAACTTGAAGTGCTTAAAAATATAAGCCTTAAAGTCAGTGAAAACGAAGTTGTGTCTATTCTCGGGCCTTCGGGTTCGGGTAAATCCACACTGCTAAGGTGTATAAGTATGCTTGAAACCGCTGACGGCGGCAAAATGGTCTACTGCGGCAAGACTGCCGCACAGGAACGGGACGGCAGTATCATCTACGCCCCTAAACCGGAACTTAAAGAAATAAAAAGCTATTTCGGACTTGTGTTCCAGAACTTCAACCTCTTTCCGCACTACTCTGTTCTCAGGAACCTGATGGATGCCCCCGTTCATGTTCAGAAGCGCCCGAAGGCAGAGGTTGAAAAGGAAGCACGTGAACTGCTTTCAAAAATGGGGCTTGCCGAAAAGGCGGATTATTACCCCTACCAGCTTTCAGGCGGTCAGCAGCAGCGTGTCGCAATAGCAAGGGCACTTGCCATGAAGCCTAAAATGCTGTTCTTTGACGAGCCTACTTCGGCACTTGATCCTGAGCTTACAGCGGAGATACTCAAAGTCCTGCGTGCACTTGCCGACGAGCATATGACAATGGTGATAGTTACCCACGAGATAGGCTTTGCAAAAAGCGTTTCCGATAAGGTAATATTCATGGACGGCGGCGTTATTGTCGAACAGGGCAGCCCTAAGGATGTTATAGATAACCCTTCCAACGAGCGTACACGCGCATTTCTGAAGAAAATGGAAGAAAAATAAAAAAACGGAGTTACCTGTTTTCCGGTAACTCCGTTCTCTTTATAATGTCGATACAGTGATCTCGCCGTTATCATCTGCCGATATTGCAGCAGCAGATATCCTGTCGTCATTGTCTATAAGGATAGTCGCTATCTTATCCTCAACTTCGTTTCTTATAACACGCCTGATATCGCGTGCTCCAAGGTGCTTTGAATGGCTCTTTTCAGCTATAGCTTTAAGTGCCTTGTCATCATATGAAAGAGTGATGTTTTTTTCTTTAAGCGGTTCCTTCATTTCATCAAGCATAAGCGCAGCGATCTTTGCATAGTCATCAACACTCAGCGGGTTAAAGACTATCACTTCATCGATCCTTCCGAGGAATTCAGGCCGCAGGAAGTCACGAAGCGCTTTCATTGCCTTGTCCTGCGATATCTCTCCCTCTGTCTTGTTGAAGCCGACACCTGTGTCCTTATCCGTAGAGCCTGCATTTGATGTCATAACGATAACAGTGTTTTCAAAGCTTACACTCCTGCCCTGTGAATCGTTAATCCTGCCTTCGTCAAGTATCTGAAGAAGAATATTCATCACATCAGGGTGTGCTTTCTCTATCTCGTCAAAAAGTATAACGCTGTACGGGCGGCGCCTTACCTTTTCGGTCAGCTGCCCCGCATCATCAAAGCCCACATATCCCGGAGGCGAACCGATCAGCTTTGATACGCTGTGTTTTTCCATATACTCCGACATATCAACTCTGATAAGCGGCTCCGTCGCATCAAAGAGCGTTTCACCAAGAACCTTTACAAGTTCTGTCTTGCCAACACCTGTAGGTCCGACAAATATAAACGAAGCAGGTCTGCGGCGCTTTGCAAGCTGTACCCTTGTGCGCCTGATAGCGTTTGATACCTTTTCTATTGCTTCCTGCTGCCCTATCACGCGCTTTGAAAGTTCTTCCTTCAAACCACGTATCTTGCTGTATTCAGTAGTGGCTATCTTGTTTGCGGGTATGCCTGTCCAGAGTTCTATTACCTTTGAAAGATCCTCCTCAGTCACATATATGCTTTTAAGCTTTTCTTCAAGTTCTTTTAGCCTGTTCTCCGTCTTTATGATCTCGCCTTTCAATTCGGCTATCTTTTCATAATCCGGCTCGTCGCTTGCTTCAAGTTCGGAAAGCTCGTCATTCTGGTTTTTAAGCTCTGTATTGGATTTGTCGTATTCGGTTATCTCCGGGGTGTTTATGCTCTTGAGTGCACACGCTTCATCAAGCAGATCTATCGCCTTGTCAGGCAGAAATCTGTCGTTTATATATCTTTCTGAAAGCACTGCGCACATCCTTAGTGTATGCTCGTCTATGTGTACCCTGTGGTGGTTTTCATAGTACCTGCTTATGCCCTTTAATACCTCTGCTGTGTCCTCTACTGTAGGCTCTGTCACAGTTACAGGCTGAAAACGTCTTTCAAGGGCAGCATCTTTTTCTATGTGCTTTCTGTATTCTTTGAAAGTCGTAGCGCCTATTACCTGTATCTCTCCCCTTGAAAGTGAAGGCTTCAGAATATTTGCCGCATTCATAGTGCCCTCACTGTCGCCTGTGCCGACAAGTGTGTGCACCTCGTCAATGAAAAGAATAATATTCCCCTCGTTTTTAACTTCCTCAACAAGTCCCTTGCAGCGGCTTTCAAACTGCCCTCTGAACTGCGTCCCCGCAACAAGTGCCGTAAGGTCGAGCAGGTAGATCTCCTTGCCTTTAAGGTGGTAGGGCACATCTCCCCTGACTATGCGCTGTGCTATCCCCTCTGCGATAGCCGTCTTGCCGACACCGGGTTCACCGATAAGGCATGGGTTGTTTTTCTGTCTGCGGCAAAGGATCTGTATCACCCTGTCACATTCCCTGTCACGTCCGATTATGTTATCAAGCTTGCCTTCCCTTGCACGCTCTGTAAGGTTTGTGCAGAAGTTTCCGAGGAATTTAAGTTCCTTCTTTTTCTTTCCTTTCTTTGCGTCCTTTTCACCCTGCTTCTGGGTGCTCTGGTCATTTTTCGGGTTCAATGCCCCGCCGAAAAGGCTGCTCAAAAAATTCGGCATAGTCGAACTTCCGCCCATTTCAAAATCATTGCCGTCTGTTATATCCATAAGCTGGTCGGACATTGCCTGTACTTCTTCTTCGGTGATTCCCATCTGTTTCATATATTCATCGACCTGCGCTATTCCGAGTTCTTTCGCACAAACAAGGCAAAGTCCCTCGTTTTTCTTTGCAGACAGGTCTTTCATATTCATCTGTGAGATAAAGACCACAGCCGGCCTTTTCTTGCAGCGTGAACACATCATCATTTTGCATCAGATCCTTTCTCTATATATTCTCAAAAAAGCTGTAAAAGAACTTGAACACATACGTGCTTTCTATATCCGTCACCTTGATCGGTGAATTTCCGCCCGCAAGTGTTACCGCCATATAAACCGCATATGTCAGACACATGACCGTTATAGTCCCCGATATAAGCCCGCAGACAAGCCCTAAAAGCTTATCCGTACTCCTTATGGGTTCAAAACGGCTTATAACACCTGCCGCGCGTATAACTATCATAAATGCGACTTGTAATATCACAAATATCACGACCGCCATACACATAGCCGTCAGCTTCTTTGCCGGGCGTGAAAGTACGTGCTCCTCAAATTCTTCCGCCGCCTTGTGCTTGTCGGGGTTTGCGGCAGCCTTAATGGTGTATTTTATATCCTCACCGCCGTCTGATATCATACTCCTGACAGTTTCCTTTTTGAAGCCTATCTCCTCAAGCTCTCCGCTTTCAAATATCCTGTCAACAGTATCTTCGCTTAAATATTTGTCCATAAGGGCCTTGACGTCAACATCCTTTTCGCCCTTTTGCTTTGCATAATCGGAAATATTCCTGCTAAGATCACCGTCACGGTTTATCACCGTGTTTATCTCGTCAGCACTCAGCTCGGTTGTAACGCCGTTTTCGCTCAGATAGCTTTCGACCATTTCACCCGCATTTATCTCTGATATCACGCTGTAAGCCGCATCGACGACGTGCTTACTCACAAAGGCATCGTAAAATGCTTCATAGGTAAGGTGCGTGACGATAAGCGCAATAATTATCGCCGCTATACTGCCGATAACGCCGAATACCGTTTTGATAAATCCCCTTATCCAACAGGTAACTGCGGATATCACTATAATTGAAACAACGGCTATATCAAGAAATCCTGCCATATAAATACTCCTTTATCAGGTTTTGAATTTGATCTTGTTGATCTCTCTGTAGCCTAAGAAAACAAGTGAATCATCAAGGTATACAAAATCCACATACTCGTTTGAAACTGCCGCAGTTGCGATAAGTTCTGCGTGATCGTCAAAGCATTCCGCACTCTGCTCGGATAGCATGAATACATTGTCATCATCTATCACAAGCGATTTTATCACACCCGAGGTTATCCTTTCATCACCGGTTATATCATTGTCATCACTGCTGAATATAAGCAGCTCTGATGTCTTGCGTACATTTCCTTTAAGAGCAACGGCACACAGCTTCCCGCTGATATCATATGCGCAAAGCTCGCCGTTATACTCATAGCTTGAAGCAACCGTCCCGTTGTCGTCTATCCTGAAAAGCTTACTGTCGCCTACCGCCCATATGTCATTTGCCTTGTTCTTTTCGGCAGCTATTATAAGGCTGTCAAGCGGCACTGAAACCATTTTGTCCTCCTGCGAAGAAAAGTCAAGCTCGTGTATCTCGCTTTTCATTACCCCCGCTTCGGAAGTGAACACCGCAAGGCAGCAGCCGTCGCCGTCCTCGTTTACCGAAACTGCGCTTATGCGCTTGTTGGCAGCCCATTTGTAGATCACATTTCCGGTTTCGTCATATACTGTCAGGTAGGCATCATATTTGTCTGTCTGTGTGACTATCGCAGTTTTCCCGCTTTTCATATCTGCAAGCAGTATAAGGTCATCTATCGTCTTTTTGAATATCTCGCCTTTTTTGTTGATCACCTCAAAAGAGTTTCCTCCGTTTTCGTATATGAGCATCCTCTTTCCGCTTACAGCAGCCGCAGGGTGCGCAAGGGTGTGCGGTATGCTGTTTTCAAGCTCACCGTTTACGTTGAAAAGCTTTATATCCGAATCGTCTACCATAACAAAATAGTCTTCAAGGGTAACAAGCCCTGCTTTGCCGGAATCTGTCACTTCAAGCGGGAAATTCCCTGCTTCAAGCTTACCGTCGTTGACAATAAGCCCCTTGTTTCTGTCAAGTATACCCTCAAGCTTCGGCAGCCACATTGCACGTGTCAGATAAACGCACACGCATATCCCCGCAAATGCGATAAGCCCCGTTATCCTTATGATCCGCCGCTTTCTTTTCTGCTTCTTTCTGGCGTGCCTTATATCTGTGGACTCCGCCGTATTGTTCTTCATGTTTTATTCCTCCAAATATCAGTAAAAAACACGGTTCAGATATAACCCATGCGGCGGAACAGTCTTCCCCGCAAGCGTTCTGTCCTTTGATAAAAAGATCCTTTCCATGTCCTTTTCACTTATCTTTCCGTCATTTATAAAGAGAAGTGTCCCCACAAGTATTCTTACCATATTATACAAAAAGCCGTTGCCGTGTACTTTAAACTTTACAAGTTCGCCCTCCCTTGTCACATCAAAGGAGTAAATGGTCCTCACCGTGTTTTCCTTGTCACAGTCAGTCGAACAGAATGCCTTGAAATCATGCTCGCCCACAAAAAGCTTTGCAGCCGAATCGAGCTTCTTTTCGTCTATCGGGTACCAGCTCTTGTATGCCCTGTCCGAAAGGAACGGGCTTTTTATCTCGCTGTTGTGTACTATATATTCATATTCCTTCCCCTTGCAGTTATACCTCGCGTGGAAGTCATTATCCGCCTGCTCGCAGGAAAGCAGTGCTATATCCTCCGGCAGCCTTGCATTGCCGCCAAAGATGATACCGCGCTCATTTATAGTGTTTGATGTAAAGAAGTTGAAATAAAACTCCCTTGCGTGCACGCCCGTGTCAGTACGCGAACAGCCCTGTATCTTTATATTCTCACACAGCAGTGACGACAGCACTTCTTCAACAGTCTGCTGTACCGTCACAGCATTGTCCTGTATCTGAAACCCGTGATAATTCGTTCCCAGATAGGACATCTTCACTTTGAAATTTCTTGTCATTTTATCCTTTCAGATCAGTATGTTCACAGCTATCACACACGCAAAGAACGCCGCCGTGTAAAAACAGGCGTACCCGTCAAGAACGGTCATTCTCAGCTGCTTCATTCTTGTTCTGCCCTCACCGCCGTGATAGCATCGGCATTCCATTGCAAGGGCAAGCTCCTCCGCACGCCTGAAGCTTGAAACAAAAAGCGGCACAAGTATAGGTATAAGTGCCTTTGCACGCTTCATAAGCGAACCAGTTTCCATATCGGCGCCCCTTGCTTTCTGTGCCGACATTATCTTATCCGTTTCCTCGATAAGTGTCGGAATGAACCTTAACGCTATCGTCATCATCATAGCAAGTTCGTGAACAGGTACTTTTATTTTCTTCAGCGGCGATAAAAGCCTTTCTATCGCATCAGTCAGGTCAATAGGTGAAGTAGTGTAGGTAAGAAGTGATGTGCCTATTATCAGGCATATTATCCTTACCGCCATAAATATAGCAGTTCTTACACCCTCTGAGGTAATAGTGAATATCTTCCAGTGGAAGTATACATCACCGCTTTTGATAAAAAACAGGTTCAAAACGCCTGTAAAAATAATTATCGGCAGTATCGGCTTTAAGCTTTTAAACATTAGTTTAAGCGGTATGCGGGATATCATAAACGAAACAAGCGTGAACGCCGCCCCTACTATAAGCCCCCATATGCTGTCCGCCACAAAAAGCATTACTATAAAAACCGCAGTCAGTATTATTTTCACCCTCGGATCCATTCTGTGAACAGGTGAAATGCCGGGGAAGTATTGTCCAATAGTTATATCCTTAATCAATTCTGTATCGTCCTTTATTCCTTGCCTAATTCGCCCAGCACAAGCTTGAGTGCATAGGGCGTTGTGTATACATCCCTCTCCGGGATCACACCCATTATCTTGAGTCTGTTGAAAACCCTTGTTATCTGCGGGACTGAAAGCCCCATGCTGCTCAACTCCTCCGAACGGTGAAAGACCTTTTCCGTTGTATCAAGGCAGAAAAGCTTTGATTTGTTCATAACAAGTATCCTGTCGGCATACCTTGCCACATCCTCCATTGAATGAGATACTATCATGACCGTACTTTTTGTCGCCTGATGGTACTCTTTCAAAAGCGAAAGTATCTGCTCCCTGCCCTTAGGATCAAGCCCCGACGCCGGTTCATCAAGAATAAGCACTTTCGGCTTCATTGCCATAACGCCCGCTATAGCCACACGCCGCTTCTGCCCGCCCGAAAGCTCAAACGGTGATTTGTCGAGCAGCTCGCTTTTAAGCCCTACCATCTGTGCTGTTTCTCTTATGCGCCTGTCTGTTTCAGCTTCATCAAGCCCCATGTTTTTCGGGCCGAAGGCTATATCCTTGTAGCAGGTTTCCTCAAAAAGCTGATACTCAGGGTACTGAAATACAAGCCCGACTTTAAATCTTATCTCACGAAGCCTTGCCTTATCTTCCCAAAGCTTTTCGCCGTCTATATATACACTTCCCGCACTCGGCTTTAAAAGCCCGTTGAAATGCTGTATCAGCGTCGATTTTCCCGAACCCGTGTGCCCGATAACGCCGACCATTTCACCCTCGTATATCTCTAAAGATACATCATCCACCGCTTTTTTCTCAAACGGTGTTCCCTCGCCGTAAATGTAGGTGAGGTTCTCTGTCTTTATAACTGCCATTTTTACACCTGTTTTTTCTCTATCTCTGTGTCTGTAAAAGCTTTGAAAGCGCTTCTACGCATTCATCCTCTGTAATTATGTCCTGACTTATCTCAACTCCATGCTGCCTTAATTCAAAGCAAAGCTCTGTCACCTGCGGAACATCAAGCCCCAGGTTCCTTATAGTCTGCACCTGTGAGAATATCTGCTTCGGTGTGCCGTCCATCATTATCTCACCGCCGTCTATAACAACAACTCTGTCAGCCTGTGCCGCTTCCTCCATGTAGTGTGTGATAAGCACGATAGTCACGTTCTTTTCACGGTTGAGCATCTTTATAGTCTTCATGACCTCTGCCCTGCCCGACGGATCAAGCATTGCTGTCGGCTCGTCAAGCAGTATGCAGTCAGGCCGCATGGCTATTATGCCGGCTATCGCCACCCTCTGCTTCTGCCCGCCCGAAAGCTTGTGTACAGCGTGCTCTCTGTATTCATACATTCCTACAGTTTTAAGTGCATCATCGACTCTCCGCCTTATCTCCCCGGGCTCAACGCCCATGTTTTCAAGGGCAAACGCCACATCTTCCTCAACTATAGTAGCCACTATCTGGTTGTCAGGGTTCTGGAACACCATTCCCACCCTCTGCCTTATATCAAGCAGCTTGTCTTCGTCCCTTGTGTTGATGCCGTCAACATAAGCATTGCCGCTTTCGGGGATATTTATCGCATTAAAGCATTTTGCAAGCGTTGATTTGCCCGAACCGTTGTGCCCGAGCACCGCCACAAATTCTCCTCTGCCTATCTCAAGGTCAATATTTTTAAGCACCTGTGTCTTTACAGGCGGTTCTTCTATTTCGTTTATATATGAAAATGTCAAATTCTCAGCTTTGAGAAAACTGTCCATATTTTTACTCCATTAATGCGGCTTTGAGGGGCAGGACACTCCGCCCCTTTACAGCCTTAGTTTTTCTTAGTCGTCCTTCTTATCGAATTTGTCCTTGACCTTGTCAAAAATATCCTCGGCCTTGTCCTTTACCTTTTCAAGGTTTTCCTTTGAAGCCAGCTTCTTTGCCTCGTCCTTCACCTTGTCGGGTATCTTGTCGTCCACCTTGTCGATAGTCTTTTTGATATCGTCAATACCAAAACCCATGTTGATTACCTCCTGTTTTTTATCTTAAATGCCATCCGGCATTTACTTGCTTTTCCATATAGCAGTAGAACCGCATGGAAGCGGCATACTGCTGCTTTCAACAGGCAGCCCGATCTCGTCGGAAGTAACATTTCCGCCGAACCTGCCTTCAAGAATATCACTCAGTATATATGCCATGACCGACGGCGAAAGCCCCGTCGTATAGCTGTTCAATAAGAAAAACAGCGGCTTTTCGCTTAAAACATCTGCACACAGCTTTACAAGTTCGTAAATACAATCCTCAAGCTTCCATACCTCTCCCCCCGGTCCTCTGCCGTAGGAGGGCGGATCCATAACGATCGCATCATAGAAATTCCCGCGCCGTATCTCACGCCTTACAAACTTTTCACAGTCGTCTACCAGCCAGCGTATCGGTCTGTCAGCAAGTGATGATGCGGCAGCATTCTCTCTTGCCCAGGCCACCATGCCCTTTGAAGCGTCAACGTGAGTTACCGAAGCCCCTGCATTTGCACACGCAAGTGTTGCACCTCCCGTGTAAGCAAAAAGGTTTAAGACCTTTACCGGCCGGCCTGCATTAGCTATCAGTTCGTTCATCAGTTCCCAGTTTACTGCCTGCTCAGGGAAAAGCCCCGTGTGCTTGAAGCCTGTCGGCCTGATAATAAACCTGAGCTCTCCGTATGATATCTGCCAGCTTTCCGGCAGTTTTCTGCGGTATTCCCACTCTCCTCCGCCCTTTGCAGAACGGTGGTAAACAGCATCCGCCTTTTCCCATTCGCGTGATCTGCGCTCGCTTTTCCATATTATCTGCGGATCAGGGCGAACAAGCATCACCCCGCCCCAGCGTTCAAGCTTATCGCCGCTTGATGTGTCGAGTATTCTGTATTCTTCCCAATTTGAAGCTATTCTCATTTCAAAATTTCCCTTGCTTTTATTATAAGGCGCTGTATTATGCTTGACTCTCTTACCGTTTTTACAGCCGTGTCAATGTCAAACCACCTGCCCTCGGAAACCTCTCCCGAAAGCTTCAGTGCGCCCTCGTTCACATATGCCAAAAAGCCTATCATCAGCTGTTCCCGCTCGTTGTAGAACACACTTTCAAGAAACCTGAGTTCTTTTGCTTCAAGCCCTGTTTCCTCAGCAATTTCACGTATAGCGGCAGCTTCGGCGCTTTCATAAGGCTTCATAAACCCGGCTACGCCCACAAAACGGCTCACATCTCCGTAGCTCTGCCTTATAAGCAGAACTCTGCCTTCATCATTTACAAGCACACACAGTACACAAGTTGAAAAGCAGTCAAACCACGGCCTTTCACAGCATAAACAGTAAGGCACCTCACCTTCGTCGCCTATGACTTTCGGTATAAGCTTTTCCCCGCACTGCGGGCAGTATTTGTATCTCATTATTCCATTGCCTCTATAAGCTTTGCTATCTCGTTTGCATATTCGGTTATAACGCCTGTAAGCCTGCCCTCTATCATTACCCTTACAAGCGGTTCCGTACCCGATTCACGAACAAGTATCCTGCCGTCGCTGCCAAGCTTTTCAGTATATTTTCTTATCGCTTCCTGAACAGCCTCGTCGGTTTCCCACTTGCCTTTTTTGTCGGGGGTTATCTTCACGTTTACAAGTATCTGCGGGTACACCTCCATAGTTGAAGCAAGCTGCGAAAGTTTAAGCCCCGTCTTTTTCATAACATCTATAAGCTTAACGCCTGTAAGCTCTCCGTCACCGGTGTTTGCGTGGTCAAGGAAAATAATATGCCCCGACTGCTCGCCGCCTATATTATAGCCGCCCCTGAGCATTTCTTCAAGTACGTATCTGTCGCCGACTTTTGTTGTCATCGTTACAACGCCGTTTTCCTTTGCAAACTTGAAAAACCCAAGGTTTGACATGACCGTAACGACACAGCAGTTGTGCCTGAGCAGGCCGTTTGCTTTCATAAAGCGTGAAAATATCGCAAGAAGCTTGTCGCCGTCAACAAGTTTTCCGTTTTCATCAACTGCAAGGCACCTGTCAGCATCGCCGTCAAATGCAAGCCCCAGGTCACATTTCTTTTCAACGACCGTCTTCTGTAAACTCTCAATATGTGTCGAACCGCAGTTTTCATTTATGTTGGTACCGTCGGGTTCGTTTGAAATAAACACGCACTCTGCGCCGAGCCCCTTGAAAATCTTCTGTGCCGTCTCGCTTGATGCACCGTTTGCACAGTCTATCGCAACCCTTATACCGCTGAGATTTCCGTCAACAACGTTTGTAATATGCCTTACATAATCCCACTCTGCGCCGCCTTCATAGTACACCCGCCCTACATCGGCGCCGTCTTTCAACACGATATCCTGCGGTCTGTCAAGAATAAGTTCCTCTATTTCCTCCTCTACCTTGTCAGGGAGCTTAAAGCCTGTATTTGAAAAAAGCTTTATGCCGTTAAATTCAACACTGTTGTGTGAAGCGGATATCATAACGCCCGCATCTGCCTTGTATTCCTTTACAAGCAAAGCCACAGCAGGCGTCGGTATAACGCCTAAGATATGTACATCTGCCCCGACAGAGCATATACCAGCCACAAGTGCCGCTTCAAGTATATCCCCCGAAATGCGTGTGTCCTTGCCTATAAGTATCTTCGGCGTGTGGTCACAGTTTTTAGCAAGCACAATAGCCGCCGCCTTGCCTATCTGCATCGCAAGCTCCGCCGTAAGTTCTGTAATAGCGACGCCCCTTGCGCCGTCGGTACCGAAAAGTCTGCCCATAATAAATCTCTCCTTGTAGATCTGTAAATTCACCCTAAAGACCAAAAGCATGATATTTCTTAAAGATGCATCTGCCCGTCCTTTAGTATGCCTAAATGGTCATAAGCAAGCTGAGTTGCCACCCTGCCCCTCGGTGTCTTTGATAAAAAGCCAAGCTGCATAAGATACGGCTCACATACGTCCTCTATCGTAATAGCCTCCTCGCCGATAGATGCCGCAAGCGTTTCAAGCCCCACAGGGCCGCCGCCGTAACCGTTTATTATCATTTCCAGAAGCCGCCTGTCTATGCTGTCAAGGCCGATCTCGTCGACCTCCATGCGCTTGAGTGCAAGGCGGGCTATGTCTTTTGTTATCCTGCCCTCACCTACTACCTCGGCAAAGTCACGTACACGCTTTAAATACCTGTTCGCGATCCTCGGCGTCCCCCGGGAACGCCTTGCAAGTTCTCTTGCGCCGTCCTCCTCACAGTATATGCCAAGAAGTGTCGAACTGCGCATAATGATGTCAGCAAGCTGATCCTCGGTATAGGGCTCAAGCCTTTGTATCACACCAAATCTGTCACGCAAAGGCGAAGATATCTGCCCCGAGCGTGTGGTCGCCCCCACAAGTGTGAACTTGTTTAACTCTATCCTTATGCTTCTTGCGGCAGGCCCCTTGCCCATGATTATATCAAGTGCAAAGTCCTCAAGCGCCGAATAAAGCACCTCCTCCACCTGCTTTGAAAGCCTGTGTATCTCGTCGATAAAAAGTACATCGCCCGGTTCTAAGTTCGTAAGTATCGCCGCAAGCTCACCCGGCTTGCCTATTGCAGGCCCGGAGGTCTGCCGGAAGTTTACCCCCATCTCGTGCGCTATTATCTGTGCAAGTGTTGTCTTGCCAAGTCCCGGCGGGCCGTATAAAAGCACATGGTCAAGGCTGTCCTGCCTGTTCTTTGCCGCCTGAATGTATATGGTAAGGTTTTCCTTCACCTGATCCTGCCCGACGTATTCGTTCAGCGTTTTCGGGCGAAGGCTCACCTCATAATCATCTGTGGTTTCCGCTTTTGTTTCCTGCGGGGTAACTATTCTGTTTTCAAAATCGAAATCGCTTTGTTCTATCATTTTTTACTCCCTTACGTCAGAGCTTATACTGCATAAAATTGTTGTTCTTCTCAAACCCGAATGCCGTGTATAGCTTTACTCCCATATCCGAAGCGGTTATCTGTATCACACCGCATTGCATTTGCCTTGCCTCGTTGACAAGCAGCGATAAAAGCCTGCGCGCAATGCCCCTGCGCCTGTATTCTTTATCAGTGTACATTGATGATAACAGCGCTATCCTTCCGCTCGGGCAGGAAAAGTACGGCGGCTTTTCGACGATGGATATCCCGCTCGTTCCGATTATCCTTCCGCCGTCAAGGGCAAGCCATGATATAAATGTCCCGTCTGCCATGTGGCGCTTATAATAGCTTTCAAGTGCAGGGGTAAGGTCAATATCCTCTTTTGCCCCCTCCTCACGAAGCTGTACGATCCGCAAAGCTATAAACTCGTCTACCCTGTCGGGTGTAAGCCTTTTGTATTCTATTTCCATGTTATCACATCTTTGATAATAGTTTAAGCGACTGCTTTATCATTTCTTCAACTGTAAGCGTCGGATCAAGCTTTCCTATAACGGCGGCTGCCTCACCCTGCGAATAGCCAAGCACTTCAAGCGCACATATCGCTTCAGAAGCATTGTTGCCGGCTATCGGCGTAACATTCAAAGCCGCCCCGCCGCCGCGAACAGATATCGTGTCCTTAGCTATCTTGTCTTTTAACTCTAAAGCTATACGCTGTGCAGTCTTGCCGCCGATGCCCTTGACGCTTGTAAAAGCCTTTGTGTCACCTGTTGCGACCGCAAGCGCAAACGCACCCGGCGTCATTGCGGAAAGTATCGAAAGCGCCGCCTTCGGCCCTATGCCCGAAACGCTTATAAGCATTTTGAACGCTTCAAGCTCCTCCGAAGTCGCAAAGCCGAAAAGCTCGACAGCGTCCTCACGTACAGCAAGGTATGTCAGCAGCATAGCTTCCTCCCTGCCTGAAAGCGCCGAAAGGGTGTTAAGTGTCGTCTTGCACAGATACCCTACCCCGCCGCACTCTATAACGGCACTGTTCATATCTGTATGTATTATCTTTCCTCTTACGGAATAAAGCATTGTTATTTCTCCTTTATTACAGACCTATATATTGTTTGCGGCCATAGCACCTATTTTTCTTGAATTAACAGTGTATGCATGGGTTATGGCGATAGCTGCGGCATCTGCGGCATCATCAGGCCTGATGACCTTATCTATCCTTAAAAGTTTCCTTGTCATCTCCTGTATCTGCGATTTTTCGGCACGCCCGTAGCCGACTATCGAATTTTTCACCTGAAGCGGTGTGTATTCATATATCGGCAGCCCCGCGCGCTTTGCCGCAAGAAGTATCACGCCCCTTGCCTGCGCCACATCAATAACAGTTTTCTGGTTCTTGAAGTAAAATAGTTCCTCTATCGCAAATTCCTCAGGCTTAAAGGTATCGATAATGCTCACAAGATCCTCGTAAATACTGTTCAGCCTTCCCGAAAACTCCGTATGTGCAGGCGTTGTGACAGTTCCTATCGTTATCGGCCTGAACTTATTGGCAGTATAATCTATCACAGCATACCCCACACGTTCATAACCGGGATCAATGCCTAAAATAACCATTATCGCCCTCCGTCTTACAAAAGGAAACAATTATCCTATAATAACAATTTATTATAACACATTTATCTGAATAATGCAAGTATCTATTTATTAATTGTTCAAAAGGGCATAAATAATATCAAAATCAAAACAGGAATATGCTGTAAACCCGTTAAAGGGAATATGTGTATAGCGAACACTTTCAAAGGCGCGAATACCAATACTGTATTTAGTGTAAATGCTGTATATACCGCCTTTTGTTTTTGGCATAATGACGAAATTCAAAAAAATTGCCGTGTATATGTTGACACAGTGTCAGAATGATGATATAATATCTATAATGACACAGCGTCAGAATAAATCATAAAGGGGAAATATTATGCCAAAAGGTTCACCCGAGCTGACCGCTTCACGTAAAGAGGAGATCGTGAACGCCTGTGAAAGGCTCTACAGCACATTAAGCTTCAAGGAAATCACTATCAAGGAGATAGGTGAAGCCACTTCCTTTACAAGAACGTCCATATATAATTATTTTCAGACTAAGGAGGAGATCTTCTTAGCACTTATGCAGCGTGAATACGAATACTGGGCGCAGGAAATGAACAATGTTGCAAAAAGCCATGATAAAATGACACCGCATGAACTTGCAGATGCTTTTGCACATTCGCTTGAACAACACAGACAACTGCTCAAACTCCTTGCTATGAACCATTACGATATGGAAGAAAACTCCCGCCCCGAGCGCCTTACTGAATTCAAAACCGCCTACAGTGCATCCCTTGATGCGGTAAGGCACTGCATAAAAAAATTCTTCCCCGATACCGACTGTGAAAACTTTATATTCGTTTTCTTTCCGTTCCTGTTCGGGGTATACCCGTATTCTGTCGCAACGGATAAACAGCTTCAGGCAATGAAAAATGCTAAAATGGATTTTAAGATGCACAGCATCTATGAAATGATCTATACCTGTGTTATGCAGCTGTTGGGAGGGACATTATGAAATATACAAAACTCGGGAATTCAGACCTTGAAGTTTCAAGGATATGTATGGGCTGTATGGGCTTCGGTGATCCTAAAGGCGGTCAGCATTCATGGACTGTTGATGAAAAAGCATCAAGAGATATAATCAGACGCGGGCTTGACCTCGGCGTTAATTTCTTTGATACCGCAATAGCTTACCAGTCAGGCACGAGCGAACAGTACCTCGGCAGGGCACTGCATGATTTTGCAAAGCGTGACGAAGTCGTCGTCGCCACAAAATTCCTGCCCCGTACTCCCGCAGATATCGAAGCAGGCATATCAGGTCAGCAGCATATCGAACGTATGATAAATAAAAGCCTTGAAAACCTCGGGATGGACTATGTTGACCTTTATATCTATCATATGTGGGACTGGAACACACCGATATACGATATCCTTGACGGCCTTGACAGGGTGGTAAAGGCGGGCAAGGCAAGATATATCGGTATTTCAAACTGCTATGCATGGCAGCTTGCAAAAGCTAACGCCCTTGCCGAAAAGGAAGGCCTTACAAAGTTTGTCAGCGTACAGGGGCATTATAACCTTATCTTCCGCGAGGAGGAACGTGAAATGGCAATGCTTTGCAGCGAGGATAATATCGCCATGACGCCCTACAGTGCACTTGCAAGCGGCAGACTCAGCCGACTTCCCGGGGAAACATCAAAGCGCGCTGAAGAAGACACATACGCTAAATTCAAATATGATGCCACTAAGCAGCAGGATGATATCATTATAATGCGCGTTCACGAACTTTCGCAGAAGTACGGCGTTTCCATGACTGAGATTTCACTTGCGTGGCTTCTCACAAAAGTAACAGCACCTGTTGTCGGGGCAACAAAGCTTCACCATATCGAGGGCGCTGTAAAGGCGGCAGAACTTTCACTTTCACAAGATGATATCAGCTTCCTCGAAGAACCATATGTCCCTCACCCTCTTGCAGGCGTTATGGCTCAGAACAAGCCCGCAGACAAAAACAATGATCATGTCTGGTCTACAGGCGATCAGAAAATATAGGAGGTCTTTTCAATGTTTAATAACACTCTCACACTCTCAAACGGCGTTATGATCCCTCAGCTTGCCCTCGGTACATGGCTTATTGATGACAGCGAGGTATCATATGCTGTCGAAACCGCCATAAAGCTCGGCTACAGACATATCGACACCGCACAGGCATACGGAAACGAGCGCGGCGTCGGTCAGGGCGTGCGCGAAAGCGGTATAAAGTGTGAGGATATATTCATCACCTCAAAAGTTTCCGCAGAGCATAAGGATTACAAGTCAGCCGCAGAAGGTATCGACGAAACACTCCGCAAAACAGGACTTGATTATCTTGATATGATGATAATACACTCCCCTCAGCCGTGGAGGTTCGTAAACCAGTCTGACGACCGCTTTGCCGAAGGAAACCGTGAAGCATGGCGCGCCCTTGAAGATGCTTATAAAGCCGGCAAGCTCAGAGCGATCGGCGTTTCAAACTTCCTTCAGGACGATATCGAAAACCTGTGGGAAACAGCTCTTATCAAGCCTATGGTGGATCAGATACTTTGCCATATATCAAATTCGCCGCTTGACCTTATTGACTACTGTACAGAAAAAGGTATAGTTACCGAAGCCTACTCCCC
The DNA here is from genome assembly GCA_902780505.1 of uncultured Ruminococcus sp. Taxonomy (GTDB): domain Bacteria; phylum Bacillota; class Clostridia; order Oscillospirales; family Ruminococcaceae; genus NK3A76. The sequence continues at coordinate 65,448 of CACZFN010000007.1, forward strand.
TGTTGCACACGGCGAAGCCCTCAAAAACCCCGCTATTGCACAGATGGCTGAAAAATACGGCGTAAGTGTCCCACAGCTATGTATCAGGTTTTGCATCGAGCTTGGCATGATAGTCCTTCCAAAGACTGCTAACCCCAAGCATATGAAAACAAACGCGGATGTCGGTTTCAGCATAAGCGATACCGATATGCAGGCTTTAAAGACAATAAAGCATATAGAAAACTACGGCGAACACAGCTTCTTCCCCGTATTCGGCGGAAAGTTTTAAGGAGGTCATATCATGTCAGAAAAAATAGTTCAGACAGCAGGCAGAGAACAGCTCGGTACATTCGCACCTACATTTGCACACCTTAATGATGATGTGCTTTTCGGCGAGGTATGGAACGAACAGGCTATAGATGTTAAAACAAAATGCATAGTCACTGTCGTTTCACTGATGGCTTCGGGTATTACAGACAGCTCGCTTTTATACCACCTGCAAAATGCTAAGTCACACGGCGTTACAAAGGAGGAAATAGCCGCCATTATCACCCACGCCACAATGTATGTCGGCTGGCCCAAGGGCTGGGCGGTGTTCAGGCTCGCAAAGGAAGTCTGGAACGAAGCTTCACCCGCACTTACCGATAAGGATAGCTACCAGAACACCATTTTCTTCCCCATAGGTGAGAAAAACCCATACGGCGAGTTCTTTGTCGGGCAAAGCTACTTAGCAGCAGTTTCCACCGAACAGGTCCCGGTTTATAATGTCACCTTTGAACCTGCCTGCCGCAACAACTGGCATATCCACCACGCAAAAAGCGGCGGCGGTCAGATGCTTATCTGCGTAGGCGGCAGGGGCTATTATCAGGAATACGGTAAGGAAGCTGTGGAACTCACCCCGGGAAGTGTTGTAAATATCCCCGCAAATGTCAAGCACTGGCATGGCGCATCAAAAGACAGCTGGTTCTCGCATTTAGCCCTTGAAATATCAGGCGAAGAAACAAGCACCGAATGGTGCGAAAAAGTATCCGACGAGGATTACGGCAAGCTTTCATAAAAGAAACACGGCAGAGATCTAAATTCCTGCCGTGCTTTTATTTATTATATAGCCGTGTAGCCTTCAAGTATCTCCTCAGCCCTTTTTACGACCGCTTCATCAGGCTCTCCCGCTTTGTCGGGGGCATTTGCTTTGCCTGCCTGCAAAAGCATTCCAAGCGGTGAAGAATGTACATTTCCCAAACTTGACAGATGCCCCTCAAAATACTCACCCATATCAGAGCATAGATATACCTCGCCAAATGGATCAACAATAACACAGGCGTTCTCGTCAGCGCCGAGTCTGTATCGTTTTTCTTTCGGGTAAACATCAATAAGCCCGCTTACCCGAATGTCAGTGAGTATATCCTGATGAATGTATTCCTTTACGTAATCAAGCATATCCTCAGTAAACTCCCCCGCACTCAGCGCTATGCACGCCGGGTTTTGCCTGAATCTCACGCTGTTCCTTGTGCGGTCATATATTATCCTGCTTACACCTGTCCTGCTTAACAGCTTCGCGGATGACATAAGCGTATACCTGTTCCTGCCGTGTACCTGTACCTGTGCCGCAACATCAAATCCGTTTTGTACACAAAGCCTTGCCGCCATAAGCGCTTTTCCCTCGGCACCCTTTCTGTCACGAAGCCAGTCATGTCTTAGTATGCCGTCGTGGGGTATCACTATAGTCGGCTTGTGTCCTGTGCCCTCGATCCTGTCAAGCAGTTCTTCGGTCACAAAAAAGCCGTTTGTTTCTATCCTGTCGATCACCATTCCCTGACTTATTACTGCCTCGGCAATGTCACAAAACCCTGGGTGCATCAAAGGCTCCCCTCCTGTCAGGGTAACAGCTTCAATATCACATTCGCGCGCCTGCCGTAAAAGCTTTACAGCATCATCATATTCCCACTGTGCGGCTTTGCTGCTGCCTTTGGCATGATCACAGTGCAGGCAGGTCAAGCAACAGCTTCCCGTTATCATAAAAACAAGCCTTTTATAAGAATTATTTTTATTTTTTCCGTCACACATGGCAATCTTACTTTATCAGCTTTTCTGCCACTAATTCAGTGGTTTCAGACCTTAGCCATACCTTTACATCATCAGCAATCTTTGCAATTATCGACTTTTCAAGCTCGTCAAGTTCCTCTGCGGCATTTTCCCTGTTGTCATATACTCTCCTGTGATAGTCTTTAAGCGACCAGTACCGGTAGTTTCTTGCCGAAGCACTCTCTGTCATTGCCGCACCCATGCTGAACCAGTTGTTGACACTTGTGTATTCGTTCATATACACACCGTCGTTTGCGTGCTGTGTGCTGACACGGAATGCTTCCCTTATCTTGCCGAGTATGCCCTTTGCGTTTTCATTCTTACCGCTTGATGCAACAGAAAGCAGATACTCCTCCTGAAAACAATCGGCCGCCTTGTCGGCACGAAGACAGATCCGGCAAAGTGTGCCTTCATCACCCTTTTGGCTTTCAAACCACATATCACCCCTGAAGTTTTCCATGATACCGTGGACCATTGATAACAATTCCTCGGTAAGCAGGCGTATGTGCTTTGCATTTCTGCCCTCAAATCCGTTATACTCGCAGAACTTCTCAGCTGTTGCCATAGCTTCTTCGCTGCCTTTAAGGTCACTGTATATCCTGATGACATCTGTTTTCATTTTCATCCTCCTTAGTCTTATTTTATCTTTATATCCTTATTTTTACAAAAGTGTTCCTGCAATAAATCGGAATTTGTGGGGTAAGCGGCAGTGCGAAGGGGGTTGGGGGCGACCGCAAAGCCCCCAATAAGCCGCCTTGCGGCGGCTTAAACCTATTCCTGTGAATAACACTAAAACAAATAATAAGCCAGACTGGGTATTTGCTGCCTGCGGCAGCATTGGGGGGCTTTGCGG
>CACZFN010000007.1:68368-82325 GCA_902780505.1 uncultured Ruminococcus sp.
CGCCCCCCAAACCCCCTTCGCATATGCATTTTACACAAAACTGTATTTTAAATCCGTCGCCGCAAGGCGACACAATAGTTATTCACTATTCACCTTTCACTATTCATTATTCACTGCTTACAGCTGCACTGCCCCACAAATTCCTATTTATCATATTAACAACACAAAAGTAAAAAGTTCCTCTTTAAATAAGCTTTACACCGAGCATTGTAAGGTCATCAAACTGCGGGGCATCGCCCACAAAATCATCGACCGCCCGCTTCATGTTTGTAAGCAGTGTTTTCGGAGCAGCAGCCGCGTCAGTGTTGAGTGCTTCAAGCATCCTGTCAGTGCCGAAAAGCTCGTTTCTTGCATTTGTCGCTTCTGCAACACCGTCTGTGTATAAAAACAGCGTGCCGCCCTTTTCTATGGTAAATTCGTACTCCTTGTACTTCATTCCTTCCATTCCGCCGATAACAAAGCCATGCTTGTCCTTGAAAAGCTCAAACTGCCCGCCGGGCTTTCTTATAAGCGGGTATTCGTGCCCTGCATTTGCAGCTTTTATCTTCCCTGTCGATATTTCGAGCACACCGAACCATACGGTCACAAACATTTCTTCCTCGTTGTTCTTGCATATCTGCGTGTTCACCTGTTCAAGTACCCTTGCGGGGCTGCCGCCCATCATAGCGTAGTTGCTGACCAGTATTTTGGACATCATCATAAACAGCGCCGCAGGAACGCCCTTGCCCGAAACGTCCGCCATTACGATCCCGAGGTGGTCATCGTCTATCAGGAAGAAATCATAGAAGTCACCGCCGACTTCCTTTGCAGGTGTCATTGATGCGTAAATGTCAAATTCAGGTCTTTCAGGGAATGCCGGGAAAATATTCGGCAGCATATCCGCCTGTATCTTGGTGGCAAGCTCAAGCTCGGCACCTATTCTTTCCTTTTCCGCAGTTATATTCGTTATTTGCTTTATGTACCTCAGCGTTTTTGCAGAAAGTTCTGCAAGCCCCTCGGCAAGCATTTCCACTTCGTCGCCTGTGCGGTAGGTGTCCTCCATCTCAAAGGCAAGGTCAGTGCCGCTCAACTCCTCCATGCGTTTAGTCATGCGTGTTATAGGCTTTACGATCCTGCCCGCAACCGTAAGTCCGCCGACAGTCCCCAGAATAAGCAAAACAGCGATCAAAATAAATATCATATTCTTTGAATGATCTGCGCCGTCGTCGTATTTGCCTGTGGCTTCTTCGCTTATGCGGTCATATTCGCTCATCATAAGCTGTGTGGGCTGTTCGGTTATACCCTTTTCAACAAACGATACCACCGCCCAGCCGACAGTTCCCATAGGTGAACCCGACATATAATATGTTCTGCCGTTTACATCCACTTCTGAAAGCCCCGTTTTCTCTGTAAGCGCTTTCTTTATAAATCCGGCAAGCTCTGCACTGTCGCTTTCACGCAGATCCTTTGCATCGCCTGATAACTCCACATCGAATACGCCATTGCCTTCGGGCGCGAATATCGCTTTGCCCTCGTTGCTTATAACAGCGATAAAGCCGCCTTCTTCAGCAGAGGCATTTACATATTCCTCCATTGAATTAAGGAACAGATCAGCACCGACTACCGCTATAAGCTCACCGTCCTTGTATACCGGGGCCGAACATTCAATACCTATCTTATCTGTGTAGGTGTCTGCCTCTATCCCCGAAAAAGTCAGTTCGCCCGCTTGTACAGCACCGGTGTACCACGGTCTTTCCCTTACATTAAATGCCGGAATGTTTCCGTCTTCATCATATTTGCTTGAAGCAATATCATCAACACAGATAAGCGTTCCGTCAGCAAGCCCGATAAAACAGTTTTGCAGATACTCAGACCTTTCACACATAGCTATCATAGTGTCTGACATATGTGCCGCAACGCCTAAGTATTCCGATTTTGTGTAGTCAACGCCGTCCTCAAAAAGCACCTGTGCCGAAAGCTGCCCGTCCTTTGTTTTGTCGGGCAGCGCATAAGGGGCAGCCTCAAAACTGTCCATATGCTCAAAAAGCCCTGTGGCAAGGCTCTGAAGCGTCGAAACATCTGTCTTTATATCAAGGAACATATCGTCTGCTATGTAAGCCTGTAAAGCATTTGTCTTTGTCATAGAACCCGCTATCACCTGATGCATGGTATCTCCCGATACCTTTTGTATCGCCCCATGCTGCTGTGAGCTTGCATCTGATACTATGTTATTGAGCCTGTTTACCTGATAGATCGAAACCGCCGTAAAAGCCCCGACTATTGCAAGCATGAATATCAGAACAAGATTTAAGATCTTCTGTTCAAGCCCGCCGAATGTCAACCCGAATTTCTTTATCACCCTATCACCGATCCTTTTTTATGCTGCCTTTATTCTATAGTAAGAATATCCAAAAGCCTTTCAGCTGTTATTAAGTCATAATGACCTATATTAATTATAACACATTTCCTGCGACAAATGTGCAACAAATCATTGATTTTATGTAAGTGATATTTCACAAAGTTTCACGCAGTATTTTATGCACATTAAACAACAGCCGTCACTTTGCATAAGTATTGTTTGCAAAGTTCGTTACATCTGCCATATGTGATATTTTGCATTTGTTGCAGCTTTTTTACACTTGTGTGCTATAATAGTAAAGATAAAATATTTAAGGAGAAAAAAATGAAACCTTTTAAAAAGCTTGTATCATTTGTCTGCTCTGCTTTTATCGGTATCGGTACCGTTCTGCCCGTATCGGCTGATAACAGCACAGACAGCACCGCCCGGATGCTTGACAGTATGACAACAAAGCAGAAGATCGAACAGATGATAATGATAACCCTTCGTTCATGGGACAGCGGCAGCGGTGAAAGCACCCCCCTCACAGTTCTTGGCGACGATTTCAGGGCTATGCTTGAAAAGCATAATTTCGGCGGTATATGTATATTTGCACCGAATATAGAAAGTATAAGCCAGACTGTCAGGCTGACAGATGATATCCAGCGTTCCGCCCTGAAAAGCGAAACTGGCATACCAATGCTTATAAGTACCGATCAGGAGGGCGGAAATATCTACCGCCTGACAACAGGTACCCCTACCTGCGGCAATATGGCGCTCGGTGCCGCCGCAGACACTGCCCTTACCGAAAGCACCGCAGGGATCATCGGCAGCGAACTCAGGGCTCTCGGCATCAACACTGACTTTGGCCCTGTTGTGGACGTAAATAATAACCCCTCAAACCCGATAATCAACGTCAGGTCGTTTTCCTCTGATCCCGAAATCGTAAGTGAACATGGCCTGAAGTATATCGACGGCCTGCACAGTGAGGGTATCATTGCCACCTGCAAGCACTTTCCCGGCCACGGCGATACCGCTGTCGACAGCCATACAGGGCTCCCGCTTATTGATAAGAGCTATGACGAGCTTAAAGAGCTTGAACTTGTCCCCTATCAGAGTGTGCTGAGCTGTGCCGATATGGTAATGACCGCACATATACAGTTCCCGCAGATAGAAAAGAATACCTATACATCAATATCCACAGGTGAACAGATAAACCTCCCCGCCACCCTGTCAAAGACTGTTATCACGGATATACTCAGGGGCGACCTCGGCTTTGACGGTGTTGTCAGCACCGACGCTTTAGTCATGGACGCTGTCAGTGCAAACTTTGATCCCGTTGATGCCGCCGCACTTGCAATAAATGCAGATGTCGATATACTTCTTGAACCTATGACGATACAGTCAACAGACGATATCATAAAAATAGAAAACTATATAAACGATATTGCCGAACTTGTCGATAACGGCACTATCCCGTCACAAACAGTTGATAAGTCGGTAAAACGTATACTGAAGCTAAAAAAGGATATGGGGCTTTTTGATTATTCACCCCCTGATGCACAGGCAGCACTCGATATCGTAGGCTCGTCCGAACACAGGGAACAGGCTTTGCAGGGCGCTATGAAAGCTGTAACAGTGCTTAAAAATGACGGCTCACTTCTCCCCTTTGATTTAAGCGGCGGTAAGGCAGCTTATTTCTACCCTTTTGAAAATGTCGAAAACACTATGGCATTCGCACTTGAACGCCTGAAAAAAGACGGCAAGGCAGCAGACAGTGCATCTGCCGACTGCTTCTGCTATCAGGGACACTCGGCTTATGAATATGAAGACACTATCAGAAACTGCGATATAGTCATTGCCGCAGTTGAAATGTACAGCCTGTCAGACCTTGATAAAACAAATACCGGCCGCGGCTGGCAGGCAGCATTTGTTGATGACCTTATCGGGCTTGCACATACAAACGGAAAGAAAGTCGTTTTCATAAGCGCGAATATCCCCTATGACACCGCAAGGTTCACAGATGCAGATGCGATACTTGCCGCATACTGTGCAAACGGTATGGAAGACCTCCCCGCAGACGGTCAGGAAAACAAAGCCTACGGTGTAAACTACCCCGCGGCACTCCTGACAGTGTTCGGCGATAATTCACCCGCAGGCAGACTACCCGTTGATATTTATGAAATAGACGATAATACAGAATATACAGATAATGTGCTTTTTGCCAAAGGCTTCGGCCTTGCCTTTGATGAAAGCAAGCCCCCCGAAAGCGATCCCGCTCAAACTTCAGAAAGCCCGGAAACTCCCGCTTTACATGACAGCAGTGAAGCAGCGCAGGATATCCCCGTAACGTCAGCAGATGATACCTCCCTTAACCCTGAGCTTAAAACATCTGATAATAAACACGATCCGGACAAATCATTTCCGATCATACTCGGTGCAGGCGTTCTTGCTGCCGCGGCTGCGGCTGTGATAATTGTATTCAAAAAGAAAAAATAATATGTAAGATCATTTTTTCACAAAGATCCCCGTACATAATTTTTGCCCCTGAGCGTCAAAAACGTTCAGGGGCAGCTTTTTCTAATGCATAATTATGGTTGTATACTTGACACAACGCTTTTTAAAATAAGTGCACGAAGCGCACACCTCAATTGTGCATTGTATTCCGTGCACTGTTATTTTCCCCGCACCCCTTAAATTGTATATTTTAAATTTTCCGCTTACAATATATGGTGTTGACAAATAAGAAAATATGTGCTATAATATCAACATAAACATTTGTTCGACTGTGGGGTGAAAACATGAAAAAGCAGTATATCGCCATAGACCTTAAAAGCTTCTATGCATCTGTCGAGTGCGTAGACCGCGGGCTTGATCCTCTCGATACCAACCTTGTCGTCGCAGACCTCAGCAGGACTGAAAAAACTATCTGCCTTGCAGTCACCCCGTCGCTCAAGGCATACGGCATATCAGGCAGGGCAAGGCTGTTCGAGGTCATACAGGCTGTCAGCGAAATAAATAAAGCGCGTGAGTATTCCGCCCCCGGGCATAAACTTTGCGGCGGCTCTTTTTCAGCGTCAGAACTTGCAGGGAACAGTTCGCTCAGTCTTGAATATATCACCGCCCCGCCGCGAATGGCACTCTATATGAAAACAAGCGCCGAGATATTCTCTATATACCTTAAATATGTCGCCCCCGAGGATATCCACGTTTATTCGGTGGACGAGGTGTTTATAGATGCCACCCCCTACCTTAAAGCCTACGGCGGCTCGGCACATAATATGGCAATTACGCTTATCCGTGATGTGCTTGCTTCGACAGGTATAACCGCAACTGCCGGCATCGGCACAAACCTCTACCTGTGTAAAGTGGCTATGGATATAGTTGCAAAGCATATCCCCGCCGATAAGGACGGTGTCAGGATAGCCGAACTTGACGAACTAAGCTACCGCCGCCTTTTGTGGGGGCATAGGCCTATAACCGATTTCTGGCGTGTGGGAAACGGCTATGAACGCAAGCTTGCCGCCGCAAGAATGTTTACAATGGGTGATGTGGCAAGAATGTCTATGTCTAAGTACGGCGAGGACAGACTTTATAAGCTTTTCGGGGTAAATGCAGAACTGCTTATCGACCACGCATGGGGCATAGAACCCTGCACTATCGCCGATATAAAGTCATACCGCCCGCAGAGCAGCTCTTTAAGCTCCGGTCAGGTGCTTTCCGAAGCTAAGGACTGTAAGACCGCCCGCCTTATCCTCTGGGAAATGGCAGATTCGCTCGCACTTGACCTTACCGAAAAAGGCCTTGTTTCAAAACAGCTTACCGTCACCGTCGGTTACGATAAGAGCAACCTGCAAAACCCTGAGCTTCTTGCCTGCTATGACGGTGATGCAAAGTATGACCATTACGGCAGGCTTATACCAAAACACGCCCACGGTACAGCACATATAAAACACTATACCTCGTCCTCACGGCTCTTTGCACAGGCCGCGACAGAACTCTTTGACAGGATAATAAACCCCGCCTTTACCGTCAGGCGGCTCAATATCACAGCCTGCAATGTGATATACAAAGCCGATATCCCGCAGGAGGACAGCTGCGAACAGCTCGATATGTTCACCCCCATATGTCAGGAAGATGAATACAAAAAGCTTGACGAAAGCCTTGACAAAGAACAGCGCCTTCAGCTTGCAATGCTGAAGATCAAACGCAGATACGGCAAAAATGCCGTACTTAAATGCAAGAACTACCTCGACGGCGCAACCGCGAGGGAAAGAAACGCCCAGATAGGCGGCCATAAAGCATAGAAAGGAGAATACCCGTGAACGCATATGAAGATATTATAAACACCCCATATAAACATATAACACGCCATAAGAATATGTCGCTTCATGACAGGGCGGCACAGTTTGCGCCGTTTGCGGCACTTACGGGCTTTGACGGTATGATATATGAAAGTGAACGCTATACCGACTCCCGCCCGGTCTTGTGTGAAGACGATGCAGCTGCTATCGACAAGGCTCTTGCCTCGCTTTCACAAAAACTTGACTCCCGCCCCGAAGTAAGCATAGTCTATTTCAGGGAGGATACCCGTAAATCGGGCGGCAGCTTTGAGAAAAAAACAGCCCCCCTGCGCCTTATCGACACTGTAGAACGTCAGCTTATATTTGTTGATAAAACAGTTATTGATATAAACGACATCATTTCAATTGTTCCCGCCGAAGTATGAAAAACACCCGCATAAACGGATATGTATCGTCATTCAGACGGCAAATGTTTTTCTATCCACTCCATAATAACATCTGTGATGTATGCCTGCTCGTCCGCTGTCAGCTGCTTGCCCGATGGAATAGCGTGCCACTTTTCAAGGCAGCTTCGGCAGCAGCAGGCAGTCGCGTGCATAGCCTTGAATACAGGGTGCCCGCGCATAGGTGTCTGCCTGCCGTCATTCTTAGGGTTCTCGTCACCAAGCCTTTCACGCACAAAGTCTTCGGCGTGGTGCCTTACCGTGTCAAGCCCTTTTTCCCGGATATACCTTATGTCATCTTCATCAAGCCCGAACCCGCTTCTAAACTTTGAACGTGAAAGCCGTACAAAAAGCGCCCGCCTGTCAGGAAGTGTGTATCTTATCAGGTCAGCGCTGTGACTGTTCGGTGTGTAGCTGTAATGTGACTTTCTCGCCTGCGCCTGCTGAAGCTTTCTCTCTATATGGTAAAGCCTGCCGTCCTTTAAAAATAAAGCCCCCGTCTGTTTGAAGTAAAACGGCACTCCTGCCCTCACACACTGCCTCCTCAATTCCTTTACCCAGCGAAAATCACATACCCTTGCATTATCCCCTGATTCGCCGCCGCAGGTAACATGGGATATCAGCCCCGTTTCAAGATACTTTTCAATGTGTATCTCCTCAAGCAAAGGCTCGCATATTATCTCCCTGTTCCTTATCGGCAGTGAAAGCAGTATCGGCAGCCTGTAGTCAGCCCTGTCCTGGTTTTCGCACGTCGAGCATATCGTTACATTTTCATACCCCTCGCCCCAGTCATCAGGTATGCAGGAAAGAAACCTGTCTATCCTTTTGGTTATTATGTAAAAATCAAGGTCAGGCCGCTGCTTCATCATTTCAAAACAGCTGCCCCGCCACTGATCAGCCCCGTCAAGGAAAAAATCCGATGTCATACAGGTAAAGACAGTGCCGCCCTCCGGGGTGAGCTTATACCCGCCGAAACGGTTTTTCTTCAGCGGCAGGTCATGATCGTTTGTTTTGCGCACCTGTGATGCGTCCCGCCCGACAGCTTCGTCACGGCGGTAAACATAACAGTTTTTGCACCCCGCACTTATCTTCTGACAGCCATGCCACGGGTTCCATATCTGCATACACTCCACCCCCTTATGCTATGATCATACCATTTTCTTATAAGCCTTACAAGTGCCATAATAAAAGGCAGGGTAAATAAGCTTTATCCCGCCTTTATATCTCACAGCCTTACCGCCTTTATCATTCCTTCAGGTGTCAGCTCGGCACAGTGCTCTTTGCCCTCACGTATATATGTAAAGCGCACCCAGCCGTTTGTTATGTCAATACACTTGTATTCACAACCTCGCAGTGCCGCTGCAAATTCAAGTATCCTGCGCTGCTTTTCACTGTATTTTGAAACGTCATCAGATGTAAAATAAACACTCCCAAACAGGTCGTTGACTATCGCAAGCGCCTGCTTCTGTATGCCCGAAAGTGATATATTCTCGTCCCTTAACAGGAACACATCAGGATCATTCAAGAAAGCCCGCTTGTCAAGCTGCCTGCGGAATATCGTGTTAAGCACCGAATTCTTTGTCGATACCCTTTCCCTGTGTGTCAGCTGCATAAGCCTGCTGTCATTCCAGTCAAGCCCGACATCACAGCCTATCCTGCAATAATCGGCAACCCCGAACGCCGAAGCAAGCGGCACCCCGCACCCAAGGATCAGCTTGTCGCCGGCAAGCTCTCTTAAAAACGCCATGCCGTCTGCCATTATCTCGCCCCTTGTCTTTCCGTGGTGCGGTATTATGCAGCAGGCGTATAAAAAGTCAAGCTTTACAAGGTCAAAGCCCCACTTGTTTAACACGCTGTCAAATACTTTTGTTAAATAATCACGCACATCCTGATTGTAAATGTCAAGTGCAAAGCTTCCCGACCAGTTGCATCCTGCTGCGACCGGCTCGCCGTTTTCGTCCTTTAGCAGCATATCCTGCCTGTGACGGTAAATGTATGAATTCTTCTCACACACAAACGGCGCAAGCCATAGCCCCGACATAAGCCCCTGCCCGTGTATCCTGTCGCTTATATACTTCATTCCGTGAGGGAACTTCCCTGCATCTGTCTTCAGCCAGTCACCCACGCCCTTCTGAAATCCGTCATCTATCTGGAATATATCATACCTTTCCTTATTTGCTGCTATCCCTTCAAGGTCATGCAGAAGCTTCTCCTCGCTTATATCCTGATAATGCCTGTACCAGCTCGTGTACCCCGAAAGCGGTGCCGCCTGCCTGCATTTTATCTCTGACAGCTCAAAAAACCTGTCAAAGACCTCATTCTCACTCCCCGTCATGACAGAAACGTCAAGCGCTGTAAAGGTATCACTGTATACCTTTCCCTCACAGTCCTTTGAAAAGCATACAAGCTTTTTGTCATAGCTTGTTTCTATAAGCGTAAAGCCGTCCCTTTCGTTGAGTGAGCCAAAAAGAGTAAACTCCTCCCCTTCCCTCAGGTAGCCGTAGCTGAACCCGTGAAAATCGCCCGCATTCTTACTGTAAACAGCAAAATTATAATCGCCGTATTTGTCAAGGGCAAACTTTCTTACCACCGCTTTGGGCAGATGGTCTATCCCGCGCATTTTTTCATGCATCTCGTATTCACGGCTGTCCGTCCACGACTGGTATCCGTTTAAAAACGCCCTGTCGTTTTTTGACATCCGCACATTGAAACATATCTGCAAAAGTTCAAATCCAAGTTCATACTTAGGCGTTACTTCAAGTCTTATACGCGTTCCCTCATTTATAAGCCTTGCAGTCAGCGCGTCGGTGTCAACACTGTCCGAAAATTCAAAGGTGTAATCCCCTGTGCTTATAATCGCTTTGATATCCGATATTTCCCGCATTATCCTTCCTCACTTTCGGTCCCTGCGCTCTCAATTACTGCCGTTACTTTCTTTTCATTGTACGCCCCGAGAATAATACCGCCCGTAAGACAAAGCACCGCTGCCGCTGCCGCAGTGATCCTTAACCCGAAGCCGTTCTCGCCTATAGTCTTTATTGATGTGAACAGCACCATAGCAAGTGCCTGACCGAGCTTCATTGCAAATGTTCTTGCCGCGAAGAACATACCCTCACGGTTCTCGCCTGTCTTTATGCTGTCAGCCTGTGCAACGTCTGCAACGATCGCCTGCGGAAGTATGCCGAGCACCGCCATAGGTATAGAAGCAAGAACAGACACAAGCACACCGTTGAGCATTTTCGGCAGACCAAGCTTGCCTGCAAACGCCGTAAACAGGAATACAAAACTGAAGAATATGAAAGCGCCCATCACAAGCTTTTTCTTGCCGAGTTTTTTTGCAAATATGTTTACAGGCGCATAGAACACAAGACTCATAGCTGTCATTATCGCAAACAGGAAAAATGTCTTGTCCGAAGGAAGCCCTATAAGTGTCACGATATAGAAAGGCAGGCCTGTCTGGAACATTGTAAGCGCAAGCCAGTAGAAAATATCAGAAGCCACAAATTTTCTGAATTCGCCGTTTGAAAATGTCTTGCCGAGCGAGTCAAACGCAGGTGTTTCTGACGGTGTCGTGTCTGCATAGTCGCTTTCCTTTATCGTAAGTACAGGCACCATCATGCATACTGCCGCAAAAGCCGCCATTATGCCTACAGTAACACGGAATGAATTTGCATAACCCATACTGTCCCTGAATATACCCGCAATATTTGGTATAAGGTAAGAAAAAGCCGAGCCTACAAAGAATGTAACGGATATAAAAGTGGAAACATTTATCCTGTCTTTAGGCTCCTTTCCAAGTTCGGGAAGAAGTGCATTGTAGGGCGTGCAGTATATCGTCATGAAAAGGTAGAAAAGCAAAAGCATGATAAGCAAAAAGATATTGTTACCCCAGCTCTCACCGCTGAAAGGTGAGATAAAAACCAAGACAGTTATCGCCGCAAACGGTATGGCGATCACACGCATAAACGGTATGCGCCTGCCGTCCTTGTGGGTGCACCTGTCGGATTTAGATGCGATATACGGATCTGTAACAGCATCAAAAAGCCTGCATATCGCCGTAATGCATCCAATGACCGTCAGCCCCATAAGTATCTTGCCCTGTGTTATGAAAGTTGTCTGTCCGAGTTTTATTTCGCTGTTCTCGGGTTCATAAAAAAACACAAGCCAGTTTACCACAATGCCCGAAAGCAAAGACCACCCCAGCTGCCCTATGGCAAACTGCCAAAGCACTTTATTAGTTACCTTTTTCATACTTTTCACCTTAACCTTTCATGCTTTTATGTATTCAAGTGCCATATTTATCATAAATTCTATCTCCTGCTCACCGCCCGCGTCGCTTTCAAAAACATTCCCGCGGGAAAATTTTTCGCTCAAAAGCATAAGTGCATGCGTAACAGTCCTGTACATAAGCGAAAAGTCCGTCCCCTGCTTTATAGTCTTGTCTGCCACACCGTCCCTGAATGCGCTTTCAAAAAGCGGGTAAAAATCAAGTACGCTGCTTTCGTATTTCAAGAGTTCGTCACTGTCTATGTTTTCAGTAAGAACAAACCTGTCAAAGCTGTCAACAAACCTTAAAAAATCCTGATGTGAAATATAAAGCACCCTGAAAACCTTCATCAGCTCGCAAAGCCGTTCATAGCCGTTTTTCTGCGTGTAGTATTCACTTTCAAACACGCCGTCAAACAAAGCACGTATCCTGCTCCACAAAAGCGTGCCCGCCCTTGTTACTATAACGCCCTTACTGCCGAAGTACCTGTAAAGTGATGCCACCCCAAGGCCGCTTCTGTCTGCGATGTCGGTCATTTTAAGTTCCGCTGCATCATATTTTAAAAGAAGTTCTGCCGCAGCTTCAACAGCGTCGTTTATCCGGTCATTTTTGGCATTTTCTAAAATTTTTTTATATTCCACTTGACAAAAACTCCTTTTTGTGATAGACTTACTATCAGTATGATATATAGTCTATCACACTTTTGCACAAATGTCAAGAGATAATTTATAAAAAAATGTCTTTTTTTACAATGCACAATTGAGGTGTGCACTTAGCACGATCTTAAAAGCATCGTCACTGTAAATTATCTCGGCAAAAAACACAAAAGCAAAAAGGGCAGAAAAATGTTGATGATTTAAAGGGAGGATCTCTGTATGGACAGGTCAAAATTTATCTTTGAAAACGAAATGCGCAGGCGTGATTACACAAAGGCGGTCAGAAATCAGAAAAAGCTTGCCAGAAAACACGGCGATGACCGACAAAAAGTATATCATCTTAAAGCAGTTGAAAATAAGACCGTTGGTAAAGCACTCGGTATAAAGAATCTTGTAAAAAGCGATACCCCGCTTGAACTTGAAGGAAATAAAAACGTAATTATCGGCAATATAAGAATGGGCTTCGGGCATTACAGGATATCAATGGCACTTGCATCAGCGGCAAACTCTATGGGCTATACTCCCTGCTGGCTTGACCTTAATTCATTTGAGGGTACAGCTGCAACAAATATAATATCAGCACAAAATGATCTTTATTCGCTCGGCTCACGTTTGTCACAAAAAAGCTTTCTTTTCAACAAGCTTGTGTGGGAGCCTGTAAACACCGAACTGTTCAGGCGTCTTGCCTATAACTGCTCAGACCAGAAAATGACCGAGCTTATGACAGGTCTTTACAATGATCTTCCTAAGGATATCCCGTTTGTGGCAGCACACGCATGGCCTGCACAGGCAGCTGTCCATGCAGGGCTTGAAAGGGTGGTAAATGCTATCCCCGATAACTGGCCTATGGCACTTCATCTTTCAGAAGGGGCTGTGCATACTGTGCAGACACAGTCATCATACATGGGTTATAAGGTCCTGCGCGGAATGGATAAAAAACGTATACTTAAACCTATGCCCGAAGGCAGTGTACAATACACAGGTCATTATATAGACCACGAGCTTGTTTCAAATATCACAGCCGACAACGAAAGAAGAAAAGCAAGGGCACAGTCAAAAGAGGGTAAAAGATACCTGCTCACAATAGGCGGCGCAGGTGCACAGCAGGATATCTTTGTTTCTATCATAAGGCAGCTGCTTCCGTATATAAAAGAAAACAAGGCAACACTTTTTGTAAACCTCGGCGATCATAAGGACGCCTGGGAGAATATTAAAAAACAGCTCCCCGACCTTTGTGCACTGATACACGAGCATTTTGATAACTTTGCTCAGACAAGCGACTTTGCACAGTATGCACTTGACAATAAAGTCGATGGTATTCATATTTTCTATCATAAGGATATTTTTGCAGCTGTTTATTCGACAAACCTCCTTATGCGTGCCTGTGATGTGCTTATCACCAAGCCGAGCGAACTTGCCTTCTACCCTGTACCAAAGTTTATGATAAAACGTGTAGGCGGCCATGAAGCCTGGGGCGCGGTAAGGGCAGCCGAGATAGGCGACGGCACCTTTGAATGTGACACCCCGCGCGAAATAACCACAATGCTCATCGCTTTGCAGAAAAATGACGAGCTTACAGGCTTTATGCGTGAAAGCATAAATGCCGCAAACAAAGCAGGCATCTATAACGGCGCTTATAAAGCAGTAAGGCTTGCGATCAGCGGCAATAAATAAGATCCCTTCTTATTATTGCGTTGTCAATAATATAGATCGGAATTTAATTCAATGCACAATTAAGGTGTCGCCCTAAGAACGGTACGCATAAAGAAGTTTTACGCCATAGTATTTCTGATGTAAGGTCAGAAGTACAATGGCGTTTCTATTGACAGTGCAGCAATGTAATGCTATAATTGTAACAAACATAAATCGGAATTTGAAGGAGTATCACTATGTGGTTTTTATTAGCGCTTGGTTCGGCAATCTTTGCCGCACTGACATCAATATTGGCAAAGATAGGAATTGAAGGTGTC
>CACZFN010000008.1 GCA_902780505.1 uncultured Ruminococcus sp.
CTGTAGTCCCGTGTTTGTAAAAATATTTCACTACCCGTTGACGAAATCGTGCTTCTTGTGCTATACTATTCATGGAACAACTCTCTTTTCGTGATATTTGTTTTGGTGGTACTTAACATTATATCATATTGAGAGTTGTTTTTCTATTTTGGGTGTCTATGATCTATTGTAACATAACAGGGTAATATAAAAAATTTTCTAAAACCCCTTGCAATTTGTAAAATTATGTGTTATAATACTATGGTAAATGGAATAACAGCCTTTTGAATGGAGGATCTTATAATGGCAGTTTGGGAAATAATAGGCGGTGTGATACTCATTCTTTGCAGTATTATAATTGTTGCAGCAGTTATGGCACAGGAAACTAAGGAGCAGGGGCTTACTTCCGCTATCGGCGGCGGTAATAATTCTTCTTTCTTTGACGGTAATATGTCAAGGACAAAAGATGCCAGACTTTCAAGGTTTACAAGGAACACTGCGATACTTATGGTAATACTTGTAATTGCGATGAACATTGCCGCACAGGTAGTAAAGTAACTGATATTTCCGCCCTGCTTTATGCAGGGCGTTTTGTTTATTAGAAAGGAAATGCAATGGGAAAGAAAAAGAATAATAAAAAAAGCAGGAAAAGCATGGATTTAAGCGAGAAGATCCTTGCTGAGGTCAGGCGGACCGGTAAAAAGCCCATAAGCTTCAAAGCCCTTTTAAAGGAATGCAGGAAGCTCAAAGGCTTTGATTTTGATGAGTTTACAAAATGTATAGACAGGCTTAAATCGAAGGGCAGGATCGAAGAAAACAAGCTCGGGTTTGTTTTATGTGATTCTGCAAAGCTTACCCCTTGTAAGATAGTCAGAATAAACAAGACATTCGGTTTTGCAAGGATAGACGAAAACGGTGAGGACATTTTTATCCCCGGAAAACGTCTTATGGGAGCAATGCCGGGCGACAGCGTGCTCGTGAAGATTTCTAAGAGCAGAACGGGCGACAGCCGTGAAGGCGAAGTGGTAAGTATTACCGAAGCTTCATTCTCGCGCTTTTCGGGTGAGATAGTAAACGAATTCGGTGAGCTGAAAATAATGCCTGACGCGCTGTCAAAATTTGCGCTTAGCTTTACAAAGCCCGAGGGTATGGAATTACACGAAGGTGACAAGGTGACTGCTGTTATCACCGAACGCGGGAAAAGCCACAGAGATCATAAGTGCGAAATTTTATCTGCATTCGGCAGTTCCATGAAGGCAAGTGCCTGCGCTCTTGCTATTTTGGAGGTAAACGGGATAATCCCTGTATTTCCTGCCGAAGTTATAGCGCAGGCAAGGGAGGTCAGTGATTACAGGCAGATAGAAGCCGAAAGCGCAGGCAGACTTGATTTGCGTGATAAACCGATATTTACTATTGACGGCGCTGATACAAAGGATATTGATGATGCGATATCTGTAGAGCGTGACGGTGATGATTATATTTTAGGCGTTCATATCGCGGATGTGTCATTTTACGTAAAGCCTAAATCTGCGCTTGATGAGGAAGCTATGAAGCGCGGAACGAGCGTATACTATGCAAACAGAGTCATACCTATGCTTCCGAAAGAACTTTCAAACGGAATATGTTCGCTTAACCCCGGTGAAGACAGGCTTGCGTTTTCCTGCCTTTGCAGACTTGATAAGAATGCGGATATCGTTAGCTTCAAGTTTATAAAAACTGTAATTCGCTCACGAGTAAAGGGAGTATACAGTGAGATCAACGATTATCTTGACGGCTATAAGACAAAGGAAACCGAGCTGAAATACAGCGAGGTATCTTCACAGTTTGAGATCATCACAGAACTTGCTGAGAAGCTGAATAAAAAGAAAAAGTCAAGGGGAGTGCCCGAACTTGAAACAGCTGAGGGTAAGCTTATTATAGATGAAAATGATATCTGCGTAGGCGCCTGTCAGCACGAAAGGGGCAGAACAGAAGAAATAATCGAGGACTTTATGCTTATAGCAAATGAATGTGCTGCAAGGTTCGGAAAAGAGCATCAATTGCCTTTTGTATACCGTATTCACGAGCCGCCAACGGAACAGAAGCTTGAAACACTGAAGGAAGGGCTTACAGCGCTTGGTATCCCGTTTAATATCGGCGATAATGTGACACCTGCCATGCTTAGTCAAATACTTGAAAGCACAAAAGATACGCCTGCTTCACCAATAATCAATAACCTAATACTCAGATCAATGACCAAAGCACAGTATTCTACAGAACCGCTCGGGCATTTCGGACTTGTTCTGGAGGATTATGCGCATTTTACATCACCTATAAGGCGTTACCCCGACCTGTCTATCCACAGAATAATGTCGGATGTTTTGTCAGGGACTGATATAAACGAAGTCAGAACAAAATACAATAAATTTGCATATGCATCAGCTGATAAGTCAACAGCCGCTGAAATAACCGCTATGACTGTTGAGCGCGACTGCGAAGATTGTTATAAGGCGGAATTTATGTCTGGCAGGATAGGGGAGGAATATGACGGGGTGATTTCTTCAGTTACGGACTTCGGCGTGTTTGTTATGCTCGAAAACACTTGTGAAGGGCTTCTTGCAGTTGAAGAACTCGGCGAAGGAATGTATGCTGCAAACTCCTTTATATCCCTTAAAAATATGACTGACGGTAAGGAATACAGGGTTGGTCAGCCTATAAGAGTAAAGGTCAAAAATGCTAATGTAAACTCCGGTAAAATAGATTTCTCACTTGCTTAGCTAAGGCAGTGCCGCTGTGCCGCCGTTTTGATCCTTTGTATGCCGTATAATTGCTGCACACTGCCGCCTTAAAAAAATGATAACAGATTTTTAATATATCTATTCTTGTGTACTTATTGACAAAAGTGAGTAAATGGAGTATAATAATTTATATAGATAGGTTTGGATATTACTGCCAATCTATTAGCGGGGAACAAGCATTTCCCGCGAAAAAAATCTACATAAAGGAGTTTTTCTATTATGAATTATCTCGAAATTGAAAAGGTAGTCGGCAGAGAGATCCTCGACTCCAGAGGCAACCCTACAGTTGAGGCTGAAGTAACTCTCGTTGACGGTACAGTAGCAAGGGGCACTGCTCCGAGTGGTGCTTCTACCGGTGAGTTTGAAGCATTGGAACTCCGCGATGGCGGCAGCCGTTACCTCGGCAAGGGTGTTCAGAAGGCTGTTGACAATATCAACACAGTTATCGCTGATACTATAGTTGGTATGGACGCTTCTGATATCTATGCTGTTGATAAGGCTATGATCGACGCTGACGGTACAAAGGATAAGTCAAAGCTCGGCGCTAATGCGATTCTTGCTGTTTCAATAGCAACTTCAAGGGCTGCTGCTACAGCACTTGATATCCCGCTTTACAGATTTTTAGGCGGTATCCAGGGTACAAAGCTTCCTGTTCCTATGATGAATATCTTAAACGGCGGCGCTCATGCTGACAGCGCTGTTGATACACAGGAATTCATGGTTATGCCTGTTGGTGCTCCTTCTTTTAAGGAAGGTCTCAGATGGTGTGCTGAAGTTTTCCATAACCTCAAGAAGCTTCTCAAGGACATGGGCGACGTTACAGCTGTAGGCGATGAGGGCGGTTTTGCTCCTAACAGCCTCAAGAGTGATGAAGAAGCTATCGAGAAGATCCTTGAAGCTATCAAGGCAGCAGGTTTTGAACCCGGTAAGGATTTCATGATCGCTATGGATGCTGCTTCTTCTGAATGGAAGAGCGAAAAGGGCAAGGGCTTCTACAAGCAGCCTAAGAGTGGTAAAGAGTTTACTTCTGACGAGCTTATAGCTCACTGGGAAGCTCTCGTTGACAAGTATCCGATCATCTCTATCGAGGATGGCCTTGATGAAGAAGACTGGGAAGGCTGGCAGAGAATGACAGCTAAGCTTGGCGGCAAAGTTCAGCTCGTTGGTGATGACCTCTTTGTTACAAATACAGAGCGTCTTTCAAAGGGTATTGCACTTGGCGCAGGTAACTCCATTCTTATCAAGCTCAATCAGATCGGTTCTGTTTCCGAAACACTTGAAGCAATCAAGATGGCTCACAAGGCCGGCTACACAGCAATTTCTTCCCACAGGTCGGGTGAAACAGCTGATACAACAATAGCTGACCTCGCTGTAGCTCTTAATACCTGCCAGATCAAGACAGGTGCACCTTCAAGATCTGAGCGTGTTGCTAAGTATAATCAGCTTCTCAGAATTGAAGAAGAACTTGGCGCATCTGCTGTATATCCCGGTATGGGCGCATTCAATGTTAAGAGATAATTTTATTTCAAGATAATATATATCCCGATAGGCGATAGCTTATCGGGATTTTTGTGATCTGCTCCATAATTTCATAATAGATGAAAAAAGAACGAAGACTACCACTATATTGCTGGTTTAGGACATCAAAGATATGTGCCCGGCAAAACCGGACGTGGGTTCTGAGAACTAAAAAAACGCAAGCCCTCAAAATGAGAACCTGCGATTAGTCGTGGTGGTGCCGCTGACCGGACTTGAACCGGTACGCTGTTGCCAGCGAGGGATTTTAAGTCCCTTGCGTCTGCCTATTCCGCCACAGCGGCAAAAATCAGTATATTTATTATACAACTTTTATTCCCGATTGTCAAGGGCTTGATGACGATTTTTTTCTGTTCAATAATGTTTACAAAATGTAAAATTTCAAAAAACTATTTACTTGACTGAAAAATTGTGATATACTTAATAAGTGATATTGCCTTTATATCATAATTTTTAATTGATCGAACGGAGGATAAACATGGTAAGAGCAATTGTCGGTGCTAACTGGGGCGACGAGGGCAAGGGTAAAATTACCGATATGATGGCACAGGAATCTGATATCATCATAAGATTTCAGGGCGGTGCCAATGCAGGACATACTATAGTAAACAACTACGGAAAGTTTGCGCTTCATACACTTCCGTCAGGTGTTTTTTACGACCACACGACAAGCATTATCGGAAACGGTGTTGCTCTTAATGTTCCTGTTCTGTTTAAAGAGATAAAAGATATCACAGGCAAGGGCGTTCCCATGCCTAAGATCCTTATTTCTGACAGGGCACAGATGGTAATGCCTTATCATGTGCTCTTTGACCAGTATGAAGAAGAAAGGCTCGGTAAGGCAAGCTTTGGCTCGACCAAGTCGGGTATTGCGCCTTTCTATTCTGATAAATATGCAAAGATCGGCTTCCAGGTGCAGGAGCTTTTTGATGAAGACTCCCTCAAAGCCCATATTTCAAGGGTGGTCGTTCAGAAAAATGTTTTGCTTGAACATCTTTATAAAAAGCCCAGGCTTGATGAGCAGGAGATATTTGATACACTTATGGAGTATAAAGAGATGATAAAGCCGTATGTGTGTGACGTTTCTGCATATCTGTGGCAGGCAATAAAGGATGGTAAGAATATCCTGCTTGAAGGCCAGCTCGGAACTCTGAAAGATCCTGATCACGGTATATATCCTATGGTAACATCATCATCTACACTTGCAGCATACGGTGCTATCGGTGCAGGTATACCGCCTTATGAAATAAAACAGATCGTAACTGTTGTCAAGGCATATTCTTCGGCAGTTGGTGCCGGTGCTTTTGTATCCGAGATCTTCGGCGATGAAGCTGATGAATTAAGAAGAAGAGGCGGAGACGGCGGCGAGTACGGCGCAACTACAGGCAGACCAAGGCGTATGGGCTGGTTTGACTGTGTTGCATCAAAATACGGGTGCAGACTTCAGGGAACTACTGATATTGCATTTACTGTTCTTGACGTTCTGGGTTATCTTGATAAGATACCAGTTTGCGTCGGTTACGAGATAGAAGGCGAGGTAACTACTGATTTCCCGACAACCACAAAGCTTGAAAAGGCAAAGCCTGTTTTAAAGGTGCTTGACGGTTGGAAGTGCGATATCAGAGGGATCAGGAAATATGATGACCTTCCTGAGAATTGCAGAAAGTATATAGAATTTGTTGAAGAACAGCTCGGCTTCCCGATCACAATGGTCTCAAACGGCCCTAAGAGGGAAGACATAATCTACAGAACAAGCAAGTTAAGTAAATGATCACTTTGGCCGGCGGATAATTATCCGTCGGCCTTATATATTAATAAAATGTAAACTTAGGACGATAACTATTGACACGGCGGCTAAAATTTGGTATAATATAAAAGCTGTGAGAAACAGTGATTGTGGATGGTGAGAACCCAATATAATGGGGTATAGCCAAGCGGTAAGGCAACGGACTTTGACTCCGTCATTTCGATGGTTCGAATCCATCTATCCCAACCATTTTATATTTATTGGGGTGTCGCCAAGTGGTAAGGCAACGGACTCTGACTCCGTCATTCCGAAGGTTCGAATCCTTCTACCCCAGCCAAAAGCTCTCGGTCGATCCGGGGGCTTTTTGTTTTTAAATATAACTGCTCAAAGCTGTGCTGCCCATTGCTGCGATGCATGGCGGTATTTATTAAAAATCCATAGTAACCTTTTATCGGTTTACTATGGATTTTTTTAGCTTACTAACCATATGCTGCCCATATCGTCGGGAGAGAAACGTCTTAGTTTTATCTTGCCTGATGTATCAGTGCAAACTACTTTTTTATAATTGCACGCACCGGCCGATATCCTGTATCTTCTGTTGCCGAGTGCTGAAAATCTGAAAACAGCCGGTGAGCAGTCTTTCTTTTGGCGTAAAGCGCACTTGAAATTCTTGCTTATAAAGCTTCCGTCACAGCATTTTATCGAAAAACTGCCGTCATCATTTAGAACTGCATAAAAATGCTGCCCTTTGTTATTTCCCGCGCTGTCTAAAAAAACACTCCTGCCGTTATAGGTGAGATAACCGCCTGTAAGTTCGTTTTTTATTGTGTATCTTTTGCCGTCAAGCAGGAAATTGCCGTTGTTTTTGTTAGCATCTTCATAAAACCTTATTAACAGTCCTGCCGTGTATTGCTGTGCAGGGGGTATGGTGGCAAGACATATTCTGTCATATGTTTTTTCATCAAGTGTAAGAACATCTGATGCGTATCCTGAACTGAATTTTGAAAGCCTGTTTGCCGCAGCACCGAGATTGTTTTCATACGCTTTCAGAACACGCCTGTCAAGACTTTTGGGTGAATCTATCGCTTTGCATTTATTCTGTGCATAGCTTTCAAATGCACAGTGCGGGTTTTTAGGTCTGTCCATATACCTTATACCTGAGGAATGTACAACACAACCTATATCCTGAATAAAATGCGCCGCCCTGCCAAGACAGTACATCGCCTGTTCTGTTCTGCCGCTTTTATATAAAGAGAGCGCACAGGTGTAGTTTTCTTCAAGCAAAGTCCTTGCACTTTTGCTGAATTTACCGAGCCTGTTTTTGTAGTAGCCGTTTTTGTCAGATAACGCTTTCCCTTTTGCGTTGGCAGCGCAGTAGTAGTGCACGCCGCTTCCTTTGTCAATATCGCCTTTTTTGTCAGGGGCAACTGCGCCTTTTTCAAGTATTGACGTATATCGCGCGTAAAAATCATAAAATTTGTTCCTGTCGGTTTTATATAAAAGTGTCAGCGCTTTTGCAAGGATATCCTTATGAGTGCTGCCAAACCACGCATATGCTTTTTTTGCGTGAAGCATGGCATATACACCGGTTACTGCTGAAATTGCGACAAGCTTTTTCATCTGTTTTTTCTCCTGATCCTTGTATTCTTTTTCTTCTTCCTTACTGAAAAGCCAAAGCAGCCGAGCTTTCTGCCAAGAGCAAAATATTCCCCGTGTGCATATGCTGTCAGCCCCGCATTTTCAAGGCAAAGCCTTCCGTTTTCGTCTATAAGTTCCTCTGATACATCAAGCGAAACTATCTCTGTAAGAAACATATCATGCGTGCCGAGCGGTATTATCTGTCTGACTTCACATTCTATGTTTATGGGCGACTGTGCAATTATTGGCGCATCGATCTTTGAAGCTTCCGTTTTTACAAGCTTTGTCTTTTCAAACTTGTCCTCTTTTCTGCCGCTTCTTACGCCGCAGTAATCACAGGCTTTTGTGAGTTCTTCTGTTGTAAGGTTGATAACAAATACTCCACTATTCTTTATAAGCTCGTAAGAATATCTTTCAGGTCTTATTGATATATAAGTCATTGGCGGGTGAGTATTCACAGTGCCCGTCCACGCAACGGTAAAAACATTGTCAGTACCGTCGTATCTGCTTGTTACCATTACAGGCGGAACAGGAGATGTCATCACGCTCGGCTTCCATACCTGCTTTTTATATTTGTCTTCAGTCATATTATTTCCTTTAGTTTATTTTGTCAAACGATGATATCTTTTCTACTATCCTGTCATAATCCTTGTAAAGCTCCTGTGTCTGGTTTTCAAGGAAGTAGTAATGCTTGATATATGGTACAAGCAGCACAAGCAAAAGCACTGCAAGCGGGATAAGTGTCAGCTTTTCAGTAACAGCTATCACAAGAATTGTCCCCACTGCCGCAACGGCAAATAAGCACATAACTATCAGGTGGATAAAACGCTCGTGCTGAAAAAAAGTGATCTTTGTTTTGTGTATTTTTAAGAGTTCCAAAAGGTCTGTATCTTCTTTTTCAAGGGCAGCCGCCACAAAAGCCCTATATCGTTTAAAGTATTCGGTCATAATATCACCTTACAGTTCAATGTCGATCGGTTCAGCCTTTTCGATCTTAATGCCGTTTATTTCATCACTTACCTGCTTTTTCTTTCTGTAAGAAGAATATGAATTGACAGCACTGTTTGCAAATCTGTAATTCTTAGATACCCTTTGAACAAAATTTCTGCGTTTCTTTGGCTTTTTATTCTTTCCGTCAAGGAAAATCGCGATTATTGCCGATACGCAGGCAAGTATGATCGTTTTCTGTGCAGCAGTATTACTGCCGCTTGTTTCTGTGTATATTTTTACCGCCATTATAACACTTCCCTTTGAATACTTGATAAATAAATTATATCATATAAGAGTCCCTTTTGCAAGTAATTATAAAAAAACTCTTGACAAAAATAAAAAAATGTAGTATAATCCATAAACAGTATATACTATTTACTTTGATCTTTATGAAAGGACGGTTGTTCAAAATGACAAATACAATACAGATAAGCAATATAAAAACCAAATACTTTATCAGCTGCAATTACATGATCTGCCGCAAAGATCGGTAAGTCTATATTCTTTATGAATTATCGGGCGCACTCTGTTATTTGCAGGGCGCGCTTTTTTGCGTGCAAAAACATAAAAAAGGAGAAATAATATGATAGAATTAAAAGGAAAATACAACACCGCCAAGGTCTTTACAGATATAATTGACCAGACAGCGGTATCACAGATCATTGGTCTTTTAAATCAGCCTATGTCGGAAGGTGAAACTATCAGGATAATGCCTGATGTCCACGCAGGTGCAGGCTGCACTATCGGTACAACTATGACTATACATGACAAGTGTGTTCCTAACCTTGTCGGCGTGGATATAGGCTGCGGAATGGAAACTGTCAGGTTAAAAGAACGTCATATCGAGCTTCAGAAGCTTGATAAGCTTATCTATGCAAAGATACCCTCAGGCTTTAACATAAGGGATAAGGCACACAGGTACTTTGACGAGATAGATCTTACCTCGCTGTATTGCTATGACCATATTGATCCCATACGAGCAGAGAAAAGCCTTGGTACACTCGGCGGAGGCAATCACTTTATCGAAGCTGACAAGGGTGAGGACGGCAGTATTTATATTGTTATTCATTCAGGCTCAAGGCATCTTGGGGTGGAAACAGCAGGCTACTATCAGCTTGAAAGCTATAAAAGGCTCAACGGCAGCTCAAAGGAGGATGCAGACAGGCTTATCAAAGCGCTTAAAAGCGAAGGGAAGGAAAAGCTTATCCAGTCAGAACTCAAAAAGCTTTATAATACCAAAAGGACTGATGTCCCAAAAGAACTTGCCTATGCTGACGGTGAGCTGTTTGAGCAGTATATCCATGATATGAAGATAGTTCAGCATTTTGCGCTTTTAAACAGAAAAGCAATGATGAAGGAGATCATCAAGGGTATGGGGCTTCATGTTTCAGATCAGTTCACAACTATCCATAATTATATTGACACCGATGCTATGATACTGAGAAAGGGTGCGGTTTCCGCTAAGGAGGGCGAGATCCTGCTAATCCCTATCAATATGCGTGACGGCAGCCTTATATGTCGCGGTAAGGGCAACCCCGACTGGAACTGTTCGGCACCACACGGTGCAGGACGTCTGCTCTCCCGCGGGGAAGCAAGAAGAACGCTTACAGTTTCAAGATTTAAAAAGGAAATGGAGGGCATCTATACTACCTCAGTAAGCTCTGCTACACTTGATGAAAGCCCTATGGCTTATAAGAGTATGGAGGATATAACCGCAAATATAGGTGAAACCGCCGAAATCATCGAAGTGATCAGACCTGTCTATAATTTTAAGGCAGGGGAGGAATAAGGCTTTATAATCAGTTGAAAGGAGAATGCACGATTAATGTGCAGGTGAAAACATGAAATTCATACCATATGAGAAGCTTGGCAAAAAACAAAAACGCCTTGTCGATTTAAGTCAGCGCGGCAGCTGGAACGGCATCAAGCCTGTAACACAAAAGCATAAAAGTAAAAAAGTATATACAAGAAAACTAAAACATAAAAACATTGCACCCTGAAGTAAATGCTTCGGGGTGAAGCTTTTTGTAAAAAAATTGTTAATTTTCAAAAGAAGTATCTGTGTCGGCCATGGTCATAAGGTATAACCGCGCCCTTTCAAACACAGTATATTGTGTCAGATGCTTACTTCTATATCCTATAAGTTGACAAAATGATAAAAAAAATGTATAATTAAATGTATATTGGGTATTTAGTGCCTGATGCAATTGACGGGGGTGTTTTGGTGGGGGACAGTGTTTCTGAAAAGCTTGTGCGCTATACTGATTTGTTTTTTGAAAAACACGGCCACAGGCCGCTTGCATATGTTTACAGCTACGGATGCCAGCAGAATGTTTCCGACGGTGAAAAGCTCAAAGGACAGCTTTCGCTTATAGGCTATGAATTTACTGATGATACAGAACAGGCGGACCTTATCATACTAAACACCTGTGCTGTAAGGGAAAATGCCGAAAACACAGTCTATGGTGCAGTCGGCGGTCTGAAGCATCTGAAAGAACGAAAGCCTGAACTTATAATAGGAATATGCGGCTGTATGGCACAGCTTGAGCACGTTGCCCAAAAGATAAGGGCTTCCTACAGGCAGGTCGACCTTGTTTTCGGTACATTTGCTTATGGTGACCTTTATAAGATGCTTTATGATATTATATATAATAAAAAGCGAATTTTTAACCTAAGTGAAAACAATACCGATATAAATGAAAGCTTCTATCAGGTACGCGACAGTAAGATAAAGGCTTTCGTGCCGATAATGTACGGATGTAATAATTTCTGTACATATTGTATCGTCCCTTATGTGAGGGGCAGGGAGAGGAGCCGTGAGCCGCAGTCGGTCATTGAAGAAGTAAGAAAGCTTGTTGAAGACGGTTATAAGGAAATAATGCTGCTTGGACAGAATGTGAATTCATATAGTTACGGATTTCCTGAACTCCTAAAAAGCATTGACAGTATTGACGGCGATTTCCGCATAAGATTTATGAGTTCACACCCGAAAGACGCTTCAAAAGAACTAATTGATACAATAATTGAGAGCAGGCATATCTGCAAGCACCTTCATCTGCCGTTTCAGGCTGGTTCTGACAGGGTGCTCAAAGCTATGAACAGACGGTATACCATTGATGATTATTTAAAGATAGTTGACTATGCAAGAAGTAAAAGACAGGGCTTTTCTTTTACTACCGATATAATCGTAGGCTTCCCCGGGGAAAGTTATGAGGAGTTTTGTCAGACCAAATCTGTTATAAAAAGGGTAGGGTTTGATAATATATATTCCTTCGTCTATTCAAAACGAAGCGGCACACCCGCAGCTGAATTGGAGGATAATACAGACGATAAGACAAAGGGCAGGTGGCTTCGTGAGCTTTTGCTCGAACAGCGTGAGAATATAATGACACTTTTTTCACGCTTTATAGGAAAAGATGTAAGGGTGCTTGTAGAGGGCAGGGGCAGACAGATGCAGCTTACAGGTAAGAATGATGAAAATATAATCGTTGAGTTTGACGGTGACGAAAGCATTATAGGTGAATTTGTAAATGTCAGGATAGAAAAGACCGCCAATTGGGCGCTTTTTGGAACTATAACAAAAGAGTGAAAGGAAATATACTGATATGACAGTAATAGAATGTGCAAGGGAATTAGGCAGGCTGATACAGGCAGATGAAAGATACACAGGCTATATCGCAGCTGCCAATGCAAACGATAGGGATAAAGACCTGCAAAGGCTTATGGGTGAGTTTAATGCCAAAAGATTTGAGCTTAACCAGGAAATGCAGAAACAGGATAAGGACGGAGAGAAAATGACCGCCCTTGATGACGAGATAAGAGAACTTTATCAGCAGATAATGACAAATAAGAGTATGGAGCATTTCAACGACAGCAAGGAGGCATTTGACAGCCTGCTGTCGTCAGTGAGCTATATCATCACAAGAAGCGCCAACGGAGAAGATCCCGATACCATACCCGAAAACCCGCCTGTATCATCATGCAGCGGCAGCTGCGCGAGCTGCGGCGGGTGCGGCTGATAAAAAAATTATCTTTTATGATAGAAAGTGTGATCTGAGTGAATATCAGCGTTGAGGACAGAGCAAAGCTTTCGCCAATGATGCGGCAGTACCTTGATATCAAGGAAAAGTATAATGAATACATTCTGTTTTTCAGAGTCGGCGATTTTTATGAGATGTTCTTTGATGATGCTGTCAGGGTTTCCAAAGCTATAGGTCTTACCCTTACGGGCAAGGATTGCGGGCTTTCCGAACGTGCACCCATGTGCGGTGTGCCGTTCCACGCAAGTGACGAGTATTCAAAAAAGCTTATTGACCACGGCTTTATGGTGGCGATATGTGAACAGCTTGAAGATCCTGCAACAACCAAAACACTTGTAAAGCGCGATGTTATAAGGGTGATCACCCCCGGTACTGTAATAGAGGATTCTCTGCTTGATGAAAGCTCAAATAACTATCTTTGTGCGTTTTATGCCAGGCAAAAGCAGGCGGCACTTTGTTTTGCCGATATATCCACAGGCGAAGTTCACCTGTTTGAGATCGAAGGCAGGGAAATACAGAATCAGGCTGTCAATGAACTGTCAAGGTTTTCTCCTGTTGAAGTGCTTATAAATGACGGCGTTCTGTCACTTAAAGATGCTGTGGCTTTTATAAAGCAGAAGCTCAAAGCGACAGTGACGCTTATAGAAGAAGGCCAGTTTTCGGCAGAGCGCCATTATGAAGATATCTGTGCACAGTTTTCTGCTCAAACCCTTGAACAGATAGGCATTGATAAGGAACGTATCGGTTCGTGTGCTGTAAGCGGGTTGTTTACATATATAAAAGATACACAGAAAGCGCTTGTGGGAAGGTTTTCAAAGATACAGAAGCATGAAAGCGATCCTGTAATGACGATCGGCTTTACAGCAAGAAGGAACCTTGAACTTGTTGAAACGCTCAGAAACAAAGAACGCAAAGGCTCACTTATATGGGTGCTTGATAAGACCAGGACATCAATGGGCAAGAGGATGCTCAAAACTTTTATCGAACAGCCGCTTGTAAACCCTGTAAAGATAATCGAGCGCCATAATGCGGTCGAAATGCTTATAAAAAACCCCGTTGAACTTGGTGAACTCGGCGAGCTTTTATCGGGCGTGTATGATATCGAGCGTCTTATGACAAGGGTAATGTATAAGACGGCAAATCCGCGTGACCTTAAATCGCTTTCACTCACGGCACTGAAGCTTCCTGCGATAAAGAGCATAATGTCAGGCTTTGACTGCAAGCTTATAAAAGAACTTAATTCAAAGATATCTACCCTTGAAGCGATATCAAACCTTGTTGAAAATGCTGTTGTTGATGAACCGCCTGTAAATATCAAAGACGGCGGTATAATCAAGGATGGTTTCAATGAACAGCTTGACGGGCTTAGAAATATAATAACGGGCGGAGAGGATATAATCAGGGATATCGAGGCCCGTGAACGTGAACGTACAGGCATCAAAAACCTGAAAGTGGGTTATTCAAGGCCGTATGGGTATTATATCGAGGTTACAAAATCATATTATGACCTTATCCCCGATAACTATACCCGCAGGCAGACGCTTACCAACTGTGAGCGCTTTATTACCGAAGAACTTAAAGTCGCAGAAAACACTATCCTCGGCGCAAGTGATAAGGTCAAGACGCTTGAAGCGGATATTTTTGCAGAGATAAGGGATTTTGTTGCAACACAGCTAAGACTTGTACAGGATACCGCTAATGCAGTAGCATATATGGACGTTATGTGCTCGTTTGCAAAGGTGGCAGTGAATAATAACTATTCAAAGCCTGAAATAGCGATGGACGGCTCTATTACCATAAAGGGCGGCAGACACCCTGTTGTTGAACTTATGCAGCAGGAGGAGGTCTTTGTACCTAATGATACTTATCTTAACCTATCAACTAACCGTATGGCTGTGATAACAGGACCTAATATGTCAGGTAAATCCACCTATATGCGCCAGGTGGCACTTATTACATTAATGGCGCAGATCGGGAGCTTTGTGCCTGCTGATTATGCAAAGATATCTGTGGTTGACCAGATATTTACTCGTATAGGTGCTTCTGATGACCTTACAGCAGGTCAGTCGACATTTATGGTCGAGATGAGTGAAGTTGCCGATATCGTCAAGCACGCCACTAAGAACAGCCTTGTTATTCTTGACGAAGTCGGCAGGGGTACTTCAACTTTTGACGGTATATCGATCGCCAAAAGTGTCTGCGAGTTTATTTCGTCCTCCAAAGGTCTTGGCTGTAAGACGCTGTTCGCAACACATTACCACGAGCTTATCGAACTTGAGGACGAGCTTGACGGCGTTAAGAATTATTCTGTTGCTGTAAAGCGCAATGGCGACGATATAAAGTTTTTAAGAAAGATAGTTGAGGGCGGCGCTGATGAAAGCTATGGTATAGAAGTGGCAAAGCTTGCAGGACTGCCGAATAAGATAATAAAACGTTCAAAAGAGCTTCTTTCACAGATGCAGGAGGAGAACCTGCGGCTTCGTGAAAATGCGCTGAAGCCTAAAGACCAGAACCAGATGTCTTTTGAAAATATCGGCCATGATGTTATCATAGACAGGATAAGAAAAACAAATATAGATGAAATGACAGATGATGAATTAAGACAATTCCATAAGGAACTGTTAAGATATCTGTGATAGAAATAGAAAAGAGTTTTTTATGCCAAAGATTAATGTACTTGACAGAGAAGTCTCAGAACTTATAGCGGCAGGCGAGGTCATAGACAGGCCTGCGTCTATAGTAAAGGAATTGCTTGAAAACGCTATTGATGCACACGCAAATGTCATAACCGTTGAGATAAAAAACGGCGGCAGGACTTATATACGCATAACCGATAACGGCTGCGGTATCGCTTATGATGATGTTCCTGTGGCTTTTCTGCGTCATGCAACAAGTAAGATACATCACAAGGACGATCTTTCTGCGATAGGTACTCTCGGATTCAGGGGCGAAGCGCTTGCGTCTGTATGCGCTGTTGCAAAGGTTGAGATACTTACAAAACGCCCCGAGGATACACTCGGTACGAAATATGTGATACATGGTTCGGAAGAAAAAGAATACGAAAGCACAGGCTGTCCCGACGGCACGACTTTTATAGTAAGGGATATTTTCTATAATGTCCCCGCAAGGCTAAAATTCTTAAAAAAGGATATATCCGAAGCGGCTAAGGTATCAGAGATCGTGACAAAGCTTGCACTTTCTCACCCTGAGATATCCTTCAAGTATATCAGGGATAATAAATCCGAGCTTGTAACAGCGGGCGACGGAAGATCGTTTTCGTCTGTGTATTCCGTGTTCGGAAGGGAATTTGCAGGTTCGCTTCTGCCTGTCGATTATTCACATAACGGCATAAAGGTCGAAGGTTATATCTGTAAGCCTTTAAGCGGTAAACCAAACAGGAAATTCCAGCGTTTTTTTGTAAATAACAGGTATGTTCAGTCTGATATATGCGTAAGAGCGCTCGAGGAAGCGTATACAAATACTATTATGGTCGGGAAGTTCCCTGCTTGTGTACTGTATCTGACTATACCGCCGCAGATCGTTGACGTGAATGTTCACCCGACAAAGATCGAGGTGCGCTTTTCCGATAACGCAACAGTGCGTGAGGCTGTGTATTTTGCGGTAAAGAATACACTTTTAAAAAAGGACACGCCCAAAAAGCTTGACCTTGATCCCAAACGTAATTTTTCAGACAGAGATCTTTATGTAGACCACGATATTATAAAAAGCGAACAGCTTAAATTTGCTTTTAATGAAAGTGACAAAAGGGTTTCTTCGCCGATAGCTTCAGCCCAGCAGAGGGTTAGCGTTCAGTCGGCCCGGGTTCAGCCTGTGAAAAATGTCAGAACCGAAGTTGTTGCCGATTATTATGAAGAAGAAAAGAAAACGGCGGCATCAGCTAATGATGATGACCTTTTCCTTAAAGCACTTGAAGATGAAAAGAGTGTGGAATATAAAGATCCGCCCGTTAAAATGACTCCTGCACAGGATCAGAAGCCTTTGTATGAAGCACCTGTGTTTGAGGACGAGATAGCACCGATTATTGAAGAAAATGATTTTCAGTTTATAAATAATGATTCTTTTGTTAAACACGAGGTCGAAATAGTTCCCGAGGATACACCTGAGCCTGTAAAGCCTGTCGTTGTCGGCGAGCTTTTCAAGACCTATATAGTTTTTCAGGCGGGCGACGAGATGGGGCTTATTGATAAACACGCCGCCCATGAAAGGGTTTTGTTTGAAAAAATACGTCATAACGCTGACGAACTTGAACCACAGCTGCTTTTAGAACCTGTTATGGTCATGCTTTCTTATGATGAATATGATGCCCTTGCACAAAATATAGAAAAGGTAAACGATCTTGGCTTTGCGATAGAGTGTGATGTTGCCCCTACAGTGGCGGTAAAGGGTATGCCGATAGTTCTCGGGGATATGAACCCTGCTGATATCGTGCCCGAACTTGCAAGGAACTTCCTTGAATGCAAGCATAACCCGCAGCTTGAAATATTTGACGAGATGTTCCATACAATGGCTTGTAAGGCGGCCATAAAAGGAAATGATGACAATGATATCCTTGAACTTCAATCGCTGCTCAATACGATCTATAATAACGAAAACATCCGCTACTGCCCGCATGGCAGGCCTGTTATGATAACCCTTACCAAGCGTGATATTGAAAAACAGTTCAAAAGGATAGTCTGATATGGATAATAAGAAGATACCGATAATAGTTGTCTGCGGTCCTACCGCTTCGGGAAAGACAAGGCTTGCGGTAGAGCTTGCCAAGCACTTCGGAGGCGAAGTCGTATCGGCGGATTCTATGCAGATCTATAAGGGCTTGAACATTGCAACTGCCAAACCAACAGCTGATGAAATGCAGGGTGTGCCGCATCACCTTATTGACTTTTTGCCGAATGACAAGAAATTCAGCGTTGCCGATTATCTGCCGCTTGCAAGGGCGTGCATAAAGGATATCCATTCAAGGGGGAAGCTTGCTGTTGTCTGCGGTGGAACGGGGCTTTATATATCTTCACTGCTTGATAATGTCAGGTTTGAGGAGATAAAGTCTGATGCTGCCCTTAGGGCTGAGCTTGAAAGCCGATATAAGACCGAAGGTGCACACGCTATGTGGCAAAAGCTTTTTGAAATTGATCCCGAAACGGCGAATAATGTTCATGAAAACAATGCTCCGCGTGTTATAAGGGGAATTGAAGCTTATATGCTAACGGGTAAAACGCTTTCTCAGCTAAGAAGGGAAAGCATTACCGAAGAAAGTGATTACGCCCCATGCGTGATTTTTCTTGATTATGCTGACAGAGCAGTGCTTTACGACAGGATAAACAGGAGAGTCGATATGATGCTTGAAGACGGACTTGTTGAGGAGTGCAGGGCGGTATACGAACAAGGTGGGCTTGAAACAGCTTTTCAGGCGATAGGGTATAAAGAGCTTATTCCGTTTTTTGAGGGTGCGAAGCCGCTTGAGGATTGTGTTTGCCTTATCAAGCAGGAAACGCGCCATTATGCCAAAAGGCAGCTTACATGGTTTCGCAGAATGAACGGAACTTACAGGGCAGATCCCTCAGAATTTGGTGATTTTAAAAATTTTTTTGAAAATGTTCTGAAAATTGTAGCCAAATCCAAAATTATGTGATATAATATAATTTGGTATTGAATATGATGACAAATGTGTAAAAATTTGGTAAAAAGATAGTGAAAGGATGTATCTAATGAATAAGAATATCAATCTGCAGGACGTATTTTTAAATCAGGCAAGAAAGGAAAAAATAGCGGTAACTATCTTCCTGACTAACGGCTATCAGTTCAAGGGCAGCGTAAA
Source organism: uncultured Ruminococcus sp. (assembly GCA_902780505.1). Classification (GTDB taxonomy): domain Bacteria; phylum Bacillota; class Clostridia; order Oscillospirales; family Ruminococcaceae; genus NK3A76. Next base: position 18,541 of record CACZFN010000008.1, read on the forward strand.
GGGCTTTGATAACTACGTTGTGATACTTGATGTCGAGGGCAAGCAGCAGCTTGTTTATAAACACGCGATATCCACTATCGTTCCGGCGGCGTATATCAATCTCCTTGATTCGTCAAACACTAATCAGGATCAGTAAAAGAAGGTATATAAATGAGATCATCAACGACAATAAAGGTGATGACTATTCTTCTGTCACTTTTTTCTGTCATTATGGTTGCTTACCAGGTGTATTTTCATTTTAATGAAAAGCGCGATACCGTAGAAGCCGAGATCTATACCTATAACGACAATATCACCGCACAGGCGGTTTTTGTCAGGGACGAAACTGTAATCACTTACAGCGGCGACGGTGTCCTTGATTATAATTACAGTGATTCAAACAAGGTCTCTGTCGGGAATGTGATAGCAAGTGTTTACGGTGATGAAGCAGATATTGCGAATGTAAAGAAAGCTCAGGCGCTTTCTGCACGCATCAGTGAGCTTGAAAGGGCACAACAGCTGAGTTCTACCGATCATATCCAGCCTGAATCTCTCAAGGCACAGATCGATGAAAAGTATAAGCTTATGATGAGCGCTTGTGTTGACGGTGATTATGAACAAGTCGAAAAGTACAGGTCTGATATATCGCAGATATTAAGTATATACGGAATTGTTACAAAATCTGTAAATAACTATGATTCGGAGATAGCAAAGCTGAAAAGTGAACTTGAAACCGTAAGGAAGTCAACGCATAGCCCCATAAAGGAGATAACAGCTCCCGAAACGGGATATTTTGTCAGCTATGCCGACGGCTATGAGGCGCTGCTTAGCAAAGACAAATGCGTGAATATGACAAAGGAAGATATAGAGAATGTTATAAACGGCACAGACAGCGTACCCAAACCGTCTGATGCGGCAGGGAAGCTTCTTAAAGATTATTCGTGCAAGATACTTATGGTGATCAGGAGTGATGAACGGATCTCTGAGGGTATGGAGCTTGATGCTATGCTTTCGGCGGCTAAGGAAACTTATAAGGTCACAGTAAGCTCAGTTAAGGATCTTGGTGACGGGACAAGTATAGTTATACTTGACTGTGACAGTCTTGATGAATACTTAGTCAGTGAAAGAGTTCAGAGAATAGAGCTTGTATTTGAAGAATACACTGGCCTTAAAGTCCCGCGTGAGGCGATACGCTTTAATGATCAAAAAGAAAAGGGCGTATATGTTATACTCGGTCAGGACGTGCAGTTTAAAAAGATAGATATAATTTATGAAGGTGATGATTATGTTCTTTCAAAGAATACCTCGGACGAGGATCATCTTCTGTTATACGATCAAATTCTTCTGGAGGCGGTAAAGGGTGGCACAGAATAATGAATCGGAATTTGGCTATATCCTTGATAATATTAAGGAAATAACCGAAAACGTAAATGAAGCCCGTGTTAAATACGGTTCGGGTGAAGTGCAGATAATGGCTGTTACCAAAACTGTTCCCTTTGAAAAGGTGAACTTTGCTGTTGAACACGGCCTGACACTCCTCGGTGAAAACAGGGTGCAGGAGTATCTTTCCAAGAAGGACAGCTATGATAAACGTGCCGAGGTTCAGTTTATCGGCCATTTGCAGACAAATAAAGTTAAATATATCGCAGACAGTGTAACTGTGATACAAAGCGTTGACAGCCTGAAGCTTGCCCAGGAAATAGATAAACAGGCTAAAAAGGCAGGAAGGTCAATGGATATATTTATAGAAATCAATATCGGCAACGAGCTTTCTAAAAGCGGAGTGTCAGCCGATTCGCTGACAGAGCTTGCCTGCGGGATAGCAGAACTTGAAAATGTCAGGATAAAGGGGCTTATGGCTATACCGCCTGTCGGCGCTGATGAAAAAGTGTTTGAAAAGATGCATATGCTTTTTGAAGACCTTAAAGGCAAAAATATAGATAAAGCTGATCTGAGGACTCTTTCAATGGGTATGTCGGGTGACTATGTAACAGCTATCAAACACGGCTCTAATCTTATAAGGATAGGAACTAAGCTTTTTGGAGCAAGAAATTATTGAAAGGTTGAATGAAAATGGGTTTTGGAGATACTATAAGGAGTATATTTCTGGGGACAGATATAATCCCCGACGAAGACAACGATACTGAAAACGAATCTTTGAATAATGATTACGAGGAGGAAACAACTATGGCACAGGAAAGAAGCATCAGCACATCATACGGTGAATCGGGCGCTGTGAAGGCAAGAGAAACAAGGATAACTTCCAAGGGCGCAAGTAATTCGTCCCTTTCACTTGTTCTGGCAAGGCCTAATGATTTTTCTGAGGTCACAAATATCGGTAATGATGTAAATGCAGGTAAAACAGTTCTTTTGAACCTTGAAACAGTCAAAAGTGAGGACGCAAGAAGAATACTTGATTTTCTTTCCGGCGTTGCATATGCAAATGATGCTACTATCAAAATGATGGCGCAGAAGACCTTTGCTATTTACCCTGATAATGTTACATTTGAGGGGAAAGACCTTCTTAATGAAATAGAAAACAACGGCTATAGCTTTTAATGAAAAAAACAGACAGGGAAAACTTTTCCTATATTCCTGACCTTGATGATGAAGAACGGATCCTTCTTCGCAGTATTCTTGATAAGGCAAGGCGTACAAATGATATTTTCAAGCCGCTTTTCAGCTTTTTCCTTGATGAAAGAAAGCTTAGGTTATCTAAGACTGTGCTTGCTTCCGAGCATTTTGATAACTACAGGGCATATGGCGGAAGTGATGCTTCAAAGCGCTGTGTGCTTGCACTTTTGCCGGAATACTATGATGAAAGTGAACTTTGTTTTCCAATAACAGCTGTGACATTCAGTTACAGAGCTGTGGACAAGCTTTCACACAGGGATATTCTCGGTACGCTTATGGGGCTTAATATCAGGCGTGAGTGTATCGGTGATATCTATGTGGGTGAGGGCAGGAGCTGTGTTTTTGTATATAATACAGTTCTTGATGATACACTGCTTGTTTCTAAGATCGGCAGGGTAGGCGTCAAGACCGAGATCGGCTTTGATGAAACGCTTGTGAAGGAAGAAAAGTTTAAGCTTATCGAGGGGACGGTTTCATCACTGCGAGTCGATAGTATAGTGAGTACAGCAACAGGTCTTTCACGGGATAAGTCAGCTTCTCTTGTCAGATCGGGGCTTGTCACTTGTGATTACAAAACTGCGGCTTCAGTGTCGGACAGGCTTGAAACAGGGGTGGTATTCTCTGTCAGGGGGTACGGCAAGTTTGAACTATTATCTCAAAGCCCGACTAAAAAAGACAGGATACATATTACAGTAAAAAAATATCTTTAGGAGGATAAAAAATGCTAAGTGCAGAACAGATAAGGGCAAAGTCCTTTGAAACAACAAAATACGGATATGATACCGACCAGGTTTTCGCTTTCCTTAAAGAAGCTGCTGAAACTATAGAACAGCTTGAAGCTAAAAATGCCGAAAGTGAAGAAAAGATAGTTAAACTCGTAGAAAAGATCAATGAATACAGGGATGACGAGGAAGCTATCAAGGACGCTCTCCTTTCAGCGCAGAAAGAGGCTAATAAGATACTTACAAACGCAAAAACAGAAGCAAGGGATATGATAGAATCCGCAAAGTCGGAACAGACAAGGATATCAGAAGAATCGGCTTCTGAATGTGAAAGGATAGTTAGGGAACATAAGGAAAAATGTGCAGCCCTTATCAAGGAAAACACAGAAGCTACCGAAAAGAAGATAATCGAAGTAAGAGATAACTATAACGAGGAAAAGGAAAAGTATGAAAACCTCAAGGCTGAGGTGACTGCATTCAAAGCTGACCTTACTAACCTCTATACAAGACAGCTTCAGCTTATAATGGAGATACCTGAAGTAGAATATGATGAAGACGAAGAAGAATTTGAGGAAGAACAGCCGCAGGAGGAATCTATAGCTGCTTTTGAGCAGGCTGAGGAGGATTATCAGGAGGCTATCATAGCTGAAGAAGAAAAGCAGGAAAAGCTTGATACTATTCTCAATACAGGTTCAATTGATCCGGTTATTCCCAAGAATGATATAAGCGAACTCAGGTTCGGAAAGAATAACTGAAAATGATAGCTGCTGCATTCATTCTTATTGCTTTGCTGACTGCGACAGATCAGGTGATAAAATACGCTGTTGTAAAGAATATCGCACTCGGAGAGGTCATAAACCTTATCAAAATCGGTGATACTCAGGTGCTGAATCTCACCCATATCAGAAATACTGGTGCCGCATGGAGTATAATGCAGGGAAAAAGCTGGTTCCTTATCGGGCTCCCTATAGTTGTGCTTCTGGTTGGATCGGCATTTTTGGTGTATAAGCGTAAAAGTCTTAAAAAGTTTGAAGTGATCACTATAGCAATGATCATATCAGGCGGTATAGGTAATCTTATCGACAGGATAAGGCTAAAAGAAGTCGTTGACTTTATCAGCTTTAAGCTGATAAATTTTCCTGTGTTTAATTTTGCGGATATCTGCGTTGTGGCGGGGGAGATACTTTTAGTAGTCTATATCTTCTTTTTTGATAAGGATACGCCCGAAAAATCAGCTCAGCCGGCTGTAAAGAATGATAATGATACAGATAAAAATGAATGATTATACTTTTACCTGTGAAACGGAAAATGTCGGCAAAAGAATAGATAAAGTGCTTTCAGAGCAGGAACTTCCCCTTACAAGGTCAGCATTACAGAAGCTTATCGAAAGCGGTGATGTGCTTGTAAACGGAAAGGCACAAAGCAAAAACTATAAGCTCAGGGCAGGGGACGAGGTCACGCTTACTATCCCTGAGCCTAAAGAGCTTGAAGCTGTACCGCAGGATATCCCTGTTGAAATCGTCTATGAAGATAATTCACTGCTTGTTGTAAATAAGCCTAAAGGTATGGTAGTTCACCCTGCGGCAGGTAACGCTGACGGTACACTTGTAAATGCACTTCTTTATCACTGCAAGGGCAGGCTGTCGTCGATAAATGGTGTGATAAGGCCGGGGATAGTTCACAGGATAGATAAAAACACAAGCGGTTTGCTTATGGTCGCAAAAACTGATGATGCACATAATTTTCTTGCAAGTCAGATAAAGGCGCATACCTTTACCCGTGAGTACCGAGCAGTGGTGTGCGGAAGTATCAGACAGGTGCAGGGAACAATTAACGCCCCTATCGGCAGGGATAAGCGTGACAGAAAGAAAATGTGCGTTACATATGAAAACAGTAAAGAAGCCATAACCCATTATGAACTTTTAGAGCAGTATAAAAACTATGCCTATATGAAATTCATACTTGAAACGGGCAGAACACACCAGATAAGGGTACATTGTGCCTATAAAGGGCACCCTGTGCTTGGTGATGATGTTTATGGCAGACCGTTCAAGGGAATCGATGGCCAGTGCCTGCACGCAAAAAAAATCGGCTTTATCCACCCTGATACGGGTGAGTATATGGAATTTGACAGCGAACTTCCCGAATACTTTAAAAATGTACTGAAAAGGATAGAGGTTTAAGAATGTTTGAGGACATAAAGAAGGTTTTGCTGATAACGGATATGGACGGAACATTTCTGCCTTCATCTAAAATTCCCGGGAAGCGTTCTCTTGAAGCTATAAGAGAGTTTCAGAGCAGAGGCGGGCGGTTTTCGATCGCTACCGGCAGGGCGCTTCAGGCGGCAAAGCAGTATTTTGATACATTTGAAGTAAATGCACCTATCATAATGTGCAATGGCGGAATGGTATACGATATAAACAGCCGCAGGCAGATAAGTGATGTTTATGTCCCGCCTTTTACAAGGGAAATAACCGAACAAGTGCTTAAAGATAACCCTGATGTCGGCTGTGAAGTGCTGACACTTGACGCTGTTTATGTCCCGCAGATGACTGAAATGGAAGCCGCACATAATGTGATATGTAAGGTAAAGCCTGTTATCTGTGATATAAGTGAGATAAAGGGCGACTGGTATAAAGTTCTTTTTGCGATCGAACCCGAGAAAATGGAAAGGCTTATATCCTACGTTGAAAGCAAGGGCTGGCAGGGCGTTGATTTTGTCAGGTCAAGTAAAGAGTATTATGAGATCCTGCCGCAGAATATTTCAAAAGGCGCCGGCCTTGAAGCTATGCGTAAACTTTGCGGACTTGAAGATGAAACGATCGTCGCAGTCGGGGATTACAATAATGATATTGAAATGCTAAAAGCCGCAGATGTGGGTATTTGCCCTTCAAATGCGGTAAGTGATGTGAAGAAGATAGCTGATATCGTACTTGACGTTTCCTGCGAAGAAGATGCTATTGCGGAAGTGATTGATATCATATATAAAAAACTGGCGGAAAAGTCTAACCGCTAAAACAATAATTTGGAGGTCATCGTATGGATGCAAAATTAAAAAAACAGCTTGAGATCACTGCGTGTAAGGTTCGCCTTGGTATAATCGAAGGCGTGTATAACGCAAAATCGGGACACCCGGGCGGTTCGCTCTCAATTGCAGATACACTTACATACCTGTACTTTGCAAAAATGAACGTATACCCCGATAAGCCCGACGAAAAGGACAGGGACAGATTTGTTCTTTCAAAAGGCCATACTGCACCGGCACTGTATTCGGTACTTGCAAACAGGGGCTTTTTCTCTGTCGAAGAACTAAAATCGCTTCGCCATATCGGTGCAATGCTTCAGGGGCACCCCTGTATCACTATTCCGGGTGTTGATATGTCCTCGGGTTCACTCGGTCAGGGTATATCTGTTGCCTGCGGCATGGCATTGTCTGCAAAGATCTCAAACGATACATATAAAGTATACACTATTCTCGGTGATGGTGAGATTCAGGAAGGACAGGTGTGGGAGGCTGCAATGTTTGCTGCCCACTATAAGCTTGATAACCTTGTTGCAGTTGTTGATAATAACGGTCTTCAGATAGACGGTAATATCAAGGACGTTATGTCACCATATCCGATAGTTGATAAATTCAGGGCTTTCGGCTGGCACGTTATAGAAATGGACGCTCACGATTTTGATTCTATCGAAGCTGCTTTCAATGAAGCGGAGAGTATCTGCGGGCAGCCCGTGGCTATAATTCAAAAGAGCGTTAAAGGCAAGGGCGTATCCTTTATGGAAAATAATGTTTCATGGCATGGTACTGCCCCCAATACAGAGCAGTACGAGCAGGCTAAGGCTGAGCTTGAAGCCGCACTTAAAGCACTTGAAGCATAATTGAAAGGATAGGTGGATTTATAATGGCTGATGTTAAAAAGATAGCAACAAGAGAAAGCTATGGCAACGCACTTGCTGAACTTGGTGATAAATACGATAACCTCTATGTTCTTGATGCAGACCTTGCAGCTGCTACAAAGACGGGTATTTTTAAAAAGAAATTTCCTGACAGACATTTTGACTGCGGTATCGCAGAAGCCAATATGATGGGTGTTGCCGCAGGACTTGCAGCAACAGGAAAGATACCGTTTGCATCAACTTTTGCAATGTTTGCGGCAGGCAGAGCGTTTGAACAGGTAAGAAACTCTATAGGTTATCCTCACCTTAATGTAAAGATCGGTGCTACGCACGCAGGTATTTCAGTCGGTGAGGACGGCGCAACACACCAGTGCAACGAGGATATAGCACTTATGCGTACTATTCCCGGAATGGTAATAATCAACCCTGCTGATGATGTTGAAGCAAGGGCAGCAGTTGAAGCAGCTGTAAAATATGTCGGGCCTGTTTATATGCGCTTCGGCAGACTTGCTGTTCCTGTTTTCAACGATCCTGCAACATATAAGTTTGAACTTGGCAAGGGTATAAAGCTTGCAGACGGTGAAGATATTGCGATTATTGCTACAGGACTTATGGTAAATGAAGCTATTGAGGCTGAAAAGGAATTAAGAGCAAATGGTATAAATGCAACTGTTATCAATATACATACGATAAAGCCTATTGATGAAGATATAATTGTTGAAGCCGCAAAGAAAACAGGTCTTGTGCTTACTGTTGAGGAACATTCGGTTATCGGCGGACTTGGCTCTGCGGTTGCTGATGTACTTTGTACAAAGTGCCCGACAAAGCTTATAAAGATAGGTGTCAATGATGAATTTGGACATTCAGGTCCTGCTGCCATGCTTCTCAAGGAGTTTGGTCTGAGCGCTGAAAATATCGTAAAGACAGCAACACAGGCTGTGAAGAACAAGTAATATAAGTCTACGGACGAGTCAGTCGGCTCGTCCGTTTTCACTTATTCCGTCCTTTTGAATAATATATCTAAGGGGTGGTATATGTGAGAAAACAAGTGTCACGGTCATATAAAATATCGTATTTGGTTATACTTATGGCAGCAGTGGCGTTATTTATCGTAATAGTATTTGCTGTAAGGATCAATTCAAGGCTTGATTCAATTATTGAACTTACTGTAAGCAGGGGTACATCGGAAATAATCACGGACTGTATAGGCAAAACACTTGACAGCAACGAACGTGATTGGATAAATATATCAAAAGACAGCAATGGAAATATCATTAGCATTGACACCGACAGCTTTGCCGTTAATAAACTTTGTAATCAGCTTGAAAAGACGATCGGTGATGCCTTAAAAAATGACAGTAACACCGCAGGCTTTCCTGTGGGGGCTATTACGGGGATAGACATTTTAAGCGGAAGCGGTTTTACCGTTAATGTTGAATACTTTTCTATCGGTGATGTACATACCGAGATCAAGACTGAATTTGAAGCTGTCGGTATAAATCAGACAAGGCACTGTATGAAACTTGTTGTCAGCGCTGAAGTCAGTGCAGTAATGCCTGTAAAAAACCTCACAATTGATATCAGCCAGGAATACCTGCTGTCGGAAACTGTTATCTACGGGCAAATACCCGAAGTTTATCTTGCCTCAGATTAAAGATGTTCCATACAAAGACCGCTCGAGGACATCACTTGTAATCTGAATGCAGGCTCTCCGTCATCTTGCACATAAATTTTCTGAAAAGCATTTGAATTATTTCGCGATTTCTGTATAATTTAACGAAAATCCCGAATGTGCATTTTACGCATAATCTTTGTGCAGCATTGCCTTAAAATTTTACTAAAATGCCCTTGAAATTATAGCTGATATGTAGTATAATAATATATTATGATTTGAAATCTGTGCCTTTGGAGGGTTCTTATGGATAAGCAAAGTGCTCAAAAACGCGTTAATGAACTTGTTGAAGAACTAAACCACCATGCATATCTTTATTATGTACTCGATGAAAATGAAATAGAGGATTATGAATACGATAAACTCCAGCGTGAGCTGAAAGAACTTGAAAGTCAGTTTCCAGAGCTTATCCGCCCCGATTCGCCTACTCAGCGTGTCGGCGGAATGGCACTTTCATCTTTTGAGAAGGTAGAGCATAAAGTGCAGATGGGCTCACTTCAGGACGTATTCTCTTTTGAGGAAGTCAGGGCGTTTGTTGACAGAGTCCGTTCGGAGGTGGATTCACCCGAATTTGTTGTTGAACCCAAAATTGACGGGCTTTCTGTTTCACTTATGTATGAAAACTCGTCACTTACTGTAGGCTCCACCCGCGGTGACGGCTTTGTCGGGGAAAATGTTACTTCTAATATAAAAACTATACGCTCTGTACCGCTGAAGCTTAAAGAAGATCTGCCTATGATAGAAGTCAGGGGAGAGGTATATATGCCGCGTCAGGCATTTGAAGCCCTTGTTGAGGAACAGGAACTTGAAGGAGATAAACCCTTTAAAAATCCGAGAAATGCCGCGGCAGGTTCTCTCAGACAGAAAAACTCTAAGGTGACAGCAAAGCGTAAGCTTGATATATTCTGCTTTAATATACAACAGATCGAGGGTGCTAAGCTTACTTCACATAAACAGTCTCTCGATTATATCAAAAAACTCGGTTTCAAGACTGTTCCCGATTATAAGAAGGTAAGCACCTATGACGAGATTATAACGTGCATAGAAGCTATAGGCAAAAAACGCTTTGACCTGCCTTTTGATATCGATGGTGTAGTTATAAAGGTCGATGATTTCAGACAGCGTGAAATTCTGGGTAAGACTGCAAAAGTTCCCAAATGGGCTGTTGCGTATAAATTCCCGCCCGAGGAAAAGGATACCAGGCTCATTGATATAGAAGTAAACGTCGGGCGTACAGGCGTTCTTACTCCTGTGGCAGTATTTGAACCTATTTTCCTTGCCGGGACAAGCGTTTCAAGGGCGACACTTCATAACCAGTCGTTTATCGAGGAAAAGAATATCTCTGTCGGTGATATCATAACTGTCAGAAAAGCGGGTGATATCATCCCCGAGGTTTTGTCGGTCAAAGAAAAGCTCTCTGGGGACACCCACTTCAGATTGCCTGACAGCTGCCCCGTCTGTGGCGGAAAGGTCGAACGTGTTGCGGAAGAAGCCGCTGTAAGGTGCACTAATGTCGATTGCCCTGCACAGCTATACAGAAGTATTGTCCATTTTGCTTCAAAAGGGGCAATGGATATTGACGGCTTAGGCCCGCAGATCGTAAAGTTATTGCTTGACAGTAAGCTTATCTCAAGCGTTGCAGACCTGTATATGCTTGATAAAGAACATCTGCTCTGTCTTGAAGGGTTTAAGGATAAAAGCGCTGATAACCTTGTCAAAGCAATTGAAAAATCCAAGAGCAATTCTCTTGATAAGCTGATTTTCGGACTTGGTATAAGAAATATAGGAAGTGCATCAGCTAAGCTTCTGTGTGACAGGTTCGGAAACCTTGATAATATCATAAATGCAGATGCTGCCGAAATATCAGAGATAGAAGGCTTTGGTGAAGTAATGGCAAAAAGCGTTTATGATGCTTTCAGGGACGAGCATTTAAGGGCGCTTATTGATAAGCTTAAAGCGCAGGGTATCAATACGGATTATGAAAAGAAACAAATTGACGACCGCTTTAATGGCAAGACATTTGTGCTTACAGGTACTTTGCCTACAATGAAGCGTGATGAAGCAAAGGCGATTATCGAGAATTTCGGTGGTAAGGCAAGCGGTTCAGTTTCTAAAAAGACCGATTATGTGCTTGCAGGTGAGGAAGCCGGCAGTAAGCTTACAAAAGCACAGCAGCTCGGCATCAGAATTATAACAGAAGCGGAATTTCTTGAAATGATAAAATAATTCATTCACTAAAGGAGTTTTATACAAATGTTTAAGATAGTACAAAAACGTGTGCTTAATGAATTTGTTACGCTTATGAAGATCAAAGCACCGTTTATTGCAAATAAAGTTGAAGCAGGTCAGTTTATTATCTACCGCGTTGATGAATACGGCGAGCGTGTCCCGCTTACCGTTGCTGACAGAGATAAGGAAAACGGAACTATCACAATAATATTTCAGACTGTCGGCGGTTCGACTTCTAAGCTTGCAGCTTTGAATGAAGGTGACAGTATACAAGATGTTGTCGGCCCTCTCGGTACCGCTACAGAATATGATGAAGGCATAAAACGCGTTGCAGTTGTCGGCGGCGGCGTCGGTTGTGCTATTGCTTACCCGCAGGCTAAAAAACTCCATAATATGGGTGTATATGTTGACCTTATCGCCGGCTTTCGTAACAGGGATATTGTGATAATAGAAGATGAAATGCGTGCGGCTTCCGATGAACTTCATATCTGTACTGATGACGGCTCATATGGCTATCATGGTTTTGTTACCAATAAACTAAAAGAGCTTATTGACAGTGGTGTTAAATATGATATGGTGATAGCCATTGGCCCTGTAGCTATGATGAAACTCGTCTGTCAGGTCACAAAGCCTTATGAAATAAAGACACTCGTTTCTTTAAACCCTATTATGGTTGATGGTACAGGTATGTGCGGCGGATGTCGTGTCAGAGTTGATGGCAAGATACGCTATGCCTGCGTGGATGGCCCCGATTTTGACGGCCATAAGGTGGACTTTGACGAACTTATCAGGAGAAATAATACGTATAAAAATCAAGAATCTGCCCATAAGTGCAGAATAACGGGGGAGGTGCGCAGCAATGCCTAATATGCAGCAAAACAAAACCCCTGTAAAAGAGCAGGAGCCTGAAGTCAGGGCTCGCAATTTCAAGGAAGTAACACTTGGTTACACTGAGGAGGAAGCTGTAAATGAAGCACAGCGCTGCCTTAACTGTAAAAATCGCCCTTGCACTGAGGGTTGCCCTGTAGGTGTTAAGATACCCGATTTTATAAAGCTTCTGGCTGAACGCAGATTTGAAGAAGCATATCAGGTGATACGTTCTACAAACAGCCTCCCTGCTGTTACAGGAAGAGTCTGTCCACAGGAAAGGCAGTGTGAAAGCCGTTGTATCAGGGGCAAAAAGGGTGAACCCGTCGCAATAGGCAGGCTCGAACGCTTCTGCGCTGATTATGTAAGGAAACACGGAATCAGCAGCATTAAGCCTCAAAGCCCTAAAAATGGCCATAAAGTAGCAATAATAGGTGCAGGTCCTTCAGGTCTTACCTGTGCAGGGGATCTTAGTATGATGGGCTATGATGTTACTGTGTTTGAAGCATTCCATACTGCGGGCGGCGTTCTGATGTATGGTATTCCTGAGTTCCGTTTGCCCAAAGCAATAGTGCAAAATGAAATAGACGGCCTGAAAGCACAAGGTGTTGATATTGAAACAAATATGGTGATAGGTAAGGTATTGTCAATAGACGAAATACTTGAAATGGGCTATGAAGCAATATTTGTAGGTTCAGGTGCGGGATTGCCGAGGTTCATGAATATCGAAGGCGAGGGGCTTGTGGGAGTGTATTCTGCAAACGAATACCTTACACGCATAAACCTTATGAAGGCTTACAGGGAGGAATATGATACCCCGATAATGCACTCGAAGAATGTTGCCGTTGTAGGCGGCGGTAATGTTGCTATGGATGCTGCAAGGTCTGCTATGCGGCTTGGTGCACAAAAGGTATATATAGTATATAGACGATCTGTTGACGAAATGCCGGCAAGAAAAGAAGAAGTTCATCATGCTGCGGAGGAAGGGATAGAGTTTCTCAATCTTAATAACCCGGTAAAGATTGATGGTGATGAAAATGGATATGTAAAGGGTATGACTGTAATAAAAATGGAACTTGGTGAGCCTGACGCTTCCGGCAGAAGAAGCCCTGTGGAGATCAAGGGATCAGAATTCGAGCTTGATGTCGATACTGTCATAATGGCTATAGGTACTTCTCCAAATCCCTTGCTCAGAAAGACTACCGCAGGTCTTGAAGCAAATAAAAAAGGCTGCCTGATAGTCAATGAAGAAACAATGCAGACGACTAAAGAGGCTGTTTATGCGGGCGGTGACGCCGTTACAGGCGCAGCTACGGTTATTCTTGCTATGGGTGCCGGTAAAAAAGCGGCTTCCCATATTGATGAATATATAAGATCAAGGACAAATTAAGGAGGAAATCAAAATGATAAAAGTATTACCTTTAGCTGAAGCAGCAAACGCTTCGACAGGCCAGATGCTTCTGACATTTCTGCCGCTGGCACTTGTAATAGTGTTTTTCTATTTCTTTATCATCAGGCCGCAGAGAAATCAGGAGAAAAAAGACAAGGCTATGCGTGAATCACTTGAAATAGGTGATGAAGTTGTAACAAACGGCGGTATTGTCGGCATAGTTTTTCAGGTCAAGGAGGATACCGTTGTTATTGAAACAGGCGGTGACAGAAGCAAGATCAGGGTTAAAAAATGGGCAATAGCCCAGAACCTGACCGCACACGAAGAATCAAATAAGTGATTTGTAGCCCCCTGAGAATATCGGGGGGGTATATTTTTATCTTTTTGCACATATACATAGATACAGGCGGTGATATCTATGCAAAGAAATAATCTAAGAACGCATCTTCGGCGCAGAAAGCCTTTAAAACCAGGGCTTTTGTCATTGATAGCTCTTGCTGCTGTCGGTGGTTATGCGGTGGTTTTGCTGCTTGTTTCATTGCTTTCTTTTATTACTTCCAAAGCAGCCCCCGATAATACAGTAATATCTGTTTTCACATCACTTGCGCTGTTTGTCGGCGCATATACAGGCGGCTATATCAGTGCTAAGCACAGACATAAAAACGGGCTTTTAATGGGGCTATGCTGTGGACTGTTTATGTTTTTGGTGATCCTGGTGATAGGGCTTTTCATCTCAGGAAAGTCGGAAGGCTTCGGTGCACCGGCTAAGTTCTTTATAACGATAATAGCAAGCGGGATCGGCGGCGTTGCAGGAGTCAATTCTACTACTTTCAGATAAATATTTAACAGGCGTTCATAATAAATTAATAGATTTCGACATAATGTATGGTATAATAATATAAATTGATATATGGAGGAGTAGTATTATGAAACATATCAAGACGATCAATAAAGCAAACCTTAAAGCTTCTGCTGCAAAGGGCGGCTGCGGAAAGTGTCAGGCATCCTGCCAGAGTGCTTGCAAGACTTCCTGTACAGTTGCTAACCAGAAGTGTGAGAGAGAGGCTTGATTTTACAAAAGCTTTCTGTTTAAAGGGGATAGTGTATCCCCTTTAATTTTTTATTATACGTTTTAAGGGGAATAAAAAATGATCCATAAGTTTAAAATAAACGGATATAATATTGTTTTAGATGTAAACAGCGGCGGTGTGCATATTGTTGATAACCTTACATATGACCTGCTTGAAAATGTTGAGCCGCCTTTTTCTGAAAAATGTCCCGAGACTGTTCTTAAAAAGCTTTCAAAGCTTTATAACACTGATGATATAAAAGAGTGTTATGATGAGATCGTAAGCCTTTATAATGATAAGATACTGTTTTCGGAGGACGATTACGAAAAATTTGCAAAGTCGTCTGTTTCATCTCCTGTTAAGGCCATGTGCCTTATCATATCACAGGATTGTAATATGCGATGTAAGTATTGCTTTGCTTCCACAGGCGATTACGGTCAGGGCAGAAAGCTTATGTCTGTAGAAACGGGTAAGAAAGCACTTGATTTCCTTATTGAAAAATCAGAGGACAGAAAGTTCCTTGAAGTCGATTTCTTCGGTGGTGAGCCTATGCTTAATTTTGAAGCAGTAAAGGCTATTGTTGAATACGGAAGAAAGCGTGAAAAGGAAGCAAATAAGGTCTTTCGTTTTACTATCACCACAAACGGTCTGATGATGAATGATGAACAGCTTGAATTTATCAACCGTGAAATGAAAAATGTTGTGCTGTCTATCGACGGCAGAAAGGAAGTACACGACTATATGCGTCCGCTTCCAAACGGTAAGGGAACATATGACAGGATAGTTGAAAACTTCAAGCGTTTTGCCAAGGCAAGAGGGGATAAGGAATACTATGTAAGGGGTACTTATACAAAGAATAACCTTGATTTTTCAAATGATATCATGCACCTTTACGAGCTCGGTTTTGATCAGATATCGGTTGAACCCGTTATGGCTGATCCTAAAGAACCTTATGCGATAACAGAAGGTGACCTTGCAAAGATTTTCAGGGAATATGAAATACTTGCTGCAAAGATCACAGATATTCTTGACAGCGGTAAGTTTATAAACTTCTTCCATTTTATGATCGATCTTGACCAGGGGCCTTGTGCTATAAAACGTCTGCGTGGGTGCGGCAGCGGCAACGAGTATATCTGTATTGCTCCTGATGGAGATATCTACCCCTGCCACCAGTTTGTAGGTATTGAAAAATACCATATGGGTAATATCTTTGATGGAACGTTTGATCTTGATATCAAAAACGAATTTGCATCAGCACACGTCTATTCAAAGCCGGAATGTAGAAAATGCTGGGCTAAGTTCTATTGCAGCGGCGGGTGTAATGCAAATAACTACATCTATGCAGGCGATATCCATAACGCACATAAGCTTTCCTGCCAGATACAGAAAAAGCGCCTTGAATGTGCAATAATGATGCGTGCATTAAGAATGCTTGAAAAAGCCGAATAACACTAATAAACACCGCAGGTCTGATGCCTGCGGTGTTTTTATCAATATAGGTTTTTAATAAAACTTGCGCCAAGCTTTTCAAATGGGGATAGCTTTTCGCTTGTTTCTTTTTTTATGTTCTGAAGTGCAAGCCTGCACCGTGAAAGAATAGTTTTGTCAGGTTCGTTGTCGCTGAAATGTGCACTTATCGCCTGTTCGGAAAGGTATTCAAAACCATTCCTGCATTCATCACTGAATTCAAGAGAGGCCATTTTTTTCGATACCTTCTGTGAACTTATGTTGTCTGTCTGGTTTTCGTTTTCGCCTATACCTTTAAGCCGCAGATACTTTAGTGATGCTTTATAGCAATTCTGAACAGCCTCGGCAGTGTCACTGTCCGTCAGCTTTAAGGCCATCTTTTTGAGATTATACTGCCTTCTGAGGACTATAACAAGTATTGCCGCAGCTATCATTACGCCGTAGATCAATACAATGCTGATACTTTTGCCGCTGCCGCCGCTCCCGTTTCCGCCGCCGATAATACCCGCACCATTGCTTTCATCTTGCGAGCTGTCGTTATCATTTACAGATTTCTTTGTAGTCTTTTTAGTTACAGCAGTTGTTTTATCGCCTTCTGAATCTGTGCTTTTGGTTGTAGTTGTTGTAGGTGTATTTTCATTCGTTGTGGCTGATGTTGTAGTGGTTGTTTCTGCTGTTGTAGTGGTGGTGGTAGTGGTTTCCTTGTTTTCATCCTTTTTTTCGTCTTTGATATTAGGGTTACTTGAATCATACCCTGGTGTAAATTCAACAGGTATCCACCCAAGTTCTCTTGTATAAATCTCTGCCCAAGCGTGTGCACTTTTGTCTTTTACGCTTATTTCATTCATCCCGTTTTCGTTGTGCCCGCCAAGTTGGTTCGGGTAAACCACATACCCCTCTACATACCTTGCCGGTATATCAAAATGCCTTAATAGCATTACCCCCGCAGTAGCGAAATATGAACAGTATCCCTCCCTCTGTTCTGAAAGGAAGTAATCAATAAAATCCTCACCGTCAGGCGTTTTGCCGGGACTTAACGTATACTCAAAGTTTTCTTCAAAGTATCTCTGTATTGCAGTTATTACTGTCATATAGCTTGAGTAATCTGCAAAGCCTGAATAATACTGTGCCTGATAATTACTTCTTTGAATGTAATTGCTCTCAATATCCATAACTGCCTTGTCGAGTCCTACCGATTCAGCTTCTTCAAGATATTTGTCAATTACGAAGTCATAATACAGATCCTGCGCTTCAGAATCAATTGTAACGTTGCTTTTTATAGTATTTGCATAGTTGATCAATGCGGCACTAAGGTCTGAATACCTTGTATCAAGCGTCGGGCAGGCTGATATGTTGTAATAATTCATCAGGTATTTTCTCGCCCTTAATGAAACATGGCTTTCATCTGAAGGCTTGCATTTTTCGCCGCCCTCATTCCTGTCTGATGCATAGGAAGTAAAGTAGGGTGCGTATGCATACTTTTTGCTTGCGCCCTTGATCTTTACAGAAAATTCAGATACTCCATATGTAACATCAAGCAGTTGATTGTAGCTTTCAATGTTATTGAAGCCTATATCCTGAATGTAGTTTTCCTTGCCGTCGTTGTAATCGTCAAGTTCATCATCAACTTCGATCGTATCCCAGGTGTTATTATCGTATTTTCCCGCAACAAAACCTTTTAAGTACACAGGGTACTTGAAATCCTCTATTACAAGCTTCAGCGCTTCGGTATTGTTATAGTCTATCTTATCGACTTTACCGAGCTGGCCGCCGTTTGTGCCGCCGATATTGCTGTTCCCGAGGAATGTATCATTCAGATCCGAAAGTGTGTTTGTCAGTGACCTGTAGGAAAGATCCTCAATATAATTTGAAAGATCCCGCCTTGCCTGCAATAGTGAATCAGGTCTGTCCTTGCCTATAGCTGATGTTATTATTGAAAGAAGAAGCATTATACATACACTCAGTGCTACCACAGACTTTATAAATGAGGTAAAGAACCCCTTTTTGAATACCCCTGATGTGAAAAAAAAGGTTCTTTTCCTCGGGTGTATGGCAAAGGTATTTTTAAGCCCGGCTTTATTTGTCGAATAGTTTACAAGCTGAAGCGCAAATACAGCAGTCCAGCAAATGACAAGGATTATAAAATAGATCGTGGCAGGCTTCCACCCCCAGTACGCGCCAAGTTCAAAAACAGGGAAGGAGTAAATGATCATTGCAGGTACATTCAGCCGGAACAGGCAGGAAAAGACCATGCCGAAAGCAATTATCGTAACCAGCAGTATCATAAACAAGTTGATGCTTGACTGTCTTTCGTCTGATGGGATATCCTTAGCTATACCCGTTATTACAGCATTAGCCCTGTCTGCTTTAGTAAGATATTTTGAATAAACGAGTATGAACCCGTTTGCGATCTTTCGGTAAAACAGACCGAATGTCAAAAGATGCCCCGCTATGATAAACAATCCTAAGTATCTTATAAATGCTTCTTCACTTTTTATTATTGCAAATGCCGTGCAGAGAATGACTGTCGACATTCCTATCAGAAAAGCGTCTGCCCCTGTATCAAAATATGACATTCCGAGAAATATCGTTGAAAAGCAGGCTGCAAGTGCTATCAGATACCGGAATAGTGTGGAATGGTCAGCAAGCGGCTTGTCAACGTGCAGCAGAATGTCGCCGTCGATCTTCATACCCTCAATACTGATATAGTCTTTTTCTTTTTTTCGTTTAGTATTTCTGTTCTTTTTGTTGTCTTTCATTTTGTCACCTTACAATAACAGTTCGCTTATCGACTGTTCTATCCTGGAACTTTGTATGTTTATTATATCTATGTTGTCATAAGCCCCGTTTGTCATGCTTTCGCCGTTTTTGCCGGCATACAGCACAGTATATCTTATTGATATCCCGCTTGATGTTAAAAGCTCTGCCGCTTTATCATCAAAGGAATTTGTTATGTAAATGAAGTGTCCGAATCTTATGTTTTCTGCTGCATTTAACAGGTAATCATATAAAACAGCGTGGTTATCACGGCTTACTGCATTTGAAAGGAAACTCCTTATAACAGTCGTATCCTCCTCGACTTCGTCAGATGCTACGCTGTGAGCTTTTTTATCCTTCTGATCAAACCATACCATGCTGTGCGGTATACTGTTGTCGGAAAGGTACGAACTAATTGCAAAAAACGCTTCTACAACTGCATCATAACGTTCAAGCTCGTCTTTTATCCCACTGCTGCTGAAAACATTTGCCGCCAAGCATATAGAATTAGATATCGGCAGCGAAAAATCCTTGACATATGTCTTTTCTGATTTTGCAGTAAGCTTCCAGTGTATCCTGCTTATTCTGTCACCTTCGATATACTCGTGTATGTCAAATATCTCTGATGGATCATCACCTGAACGGTGCTTGGAGTATTCGCTTGATTCAAGCCCTAAATCGGAATAATTCATCACATTGTTTTCAAGCGGTATGTAGTCGGGAATGAATGTGACCGATACAGGCTCTTTCTGAATATTATTCTTCCATAGCTTCATTCTGGAAAGCCTTAGCATATCGTATATTTTTACTTTTTCTATCCTTGCGCCGATACTTCCGTAATGGTCACTTGTAACGCTCAGCCTTAAAAGCTGAACGTTATTTGCATATATCGGCGTAACTATTTTTATAACTGTCCCTTTTCCTGTAAGCGAGTTTATATATCTTACAAATACGACCGCACTCGGTATGATAAAAGGCGATCTGTTTTCAAGCCTCAGCATAAAAGGGCTGTCATGCCCCTTTGGGTAAACACGGCTGTCTGATTTAAAGGTTATCCTTGTTCTTTTAGATGCTATCAATAGCCCCGCAAACGTAAACACGGGCAGCACAAGAAAGAAGAAAAACAGATAAAACGATATAGGCCCGTTATAAAGGATATAAAACAGCAGTGTTACAATCATCAGCACTATGTATAAAAATATCATCAGCGCCACCGTTTAGTTTGCAAGCTTGGGAATCGGGACTGTTGAGAGAATATCTTTCAGCACCTGTTCACCGCTTAGCCCGTTTATTTTGGCTTTTGAGCTTAGTATTATCCTGTGAAGCACAACATCGGTGAAAGCGTAGTGTATATCGTCGGGTATAACATAATCCCTGCCCTTTAACAGCGCTGTTGCCTTTGTCATTTTAAGCAAAGCTATAGTGCCCCTCGGTGAAAGCCCCATTTTGATGTACTGGTTGTTTCTTGTGGCATCAGCAAGCCTTACTATGTATTCAAGAACGGTATCGTTTATGTAGATAGCGTCAACTATTTCTTTAGCCCTTATAAGGTCTGAGGAATTTATAACCGGGTTCACTGATTCAACAGATACATAGTTCTGTTTTGTTTTGAGCATTTCCACTTCACTTGCAATGTTCGGGTAGCCCATTGTAAGCCGAACTATAAATCTGTCCATCTGTGATTCGGGCAGCATCTGTGTACCTATAGAGCCTACGGGGTTTTGCGTTGCTATTACAATATACGGTTCCGGCATTTTGTATGTTTTGCCGTCAACCGTCACTTTGCCCTCTTCCATTATTTCAAGCAGTGCAGACTGTGTCTTTGATGACGTTCTGTTAATTTCATCGGCTAAAAAGAGGTTTGTCATAGCCGCACCTTTTTTGTACTCAAACTGGTTCGTTTCACGGTTGAGCATAGTAAAGCCGGTTACGTCAGAAGGCAGTACATCGGGCGTAAACTGCATTCTCTTGTATTCAAGGCTCAATGCCTTTGACATTGCAAGCGCAAGTGTCGTCTTGCCGACACCGGGAATATCCTCAATAAGAATATGTCCGCCCGCAAGTATAGACAATAGAACTTTTATAATTATCTCGTCTTTGCCTATGACAACTTTTCTCACCTCAGAAATAACACTCTGCGATAAGTTCAGTACCTTTGCCTGTTCACCTGTTAAATTGCTTTGCATTTTCGTTACTCCTTATTCTTTTTATATATAAATATGATAACATATTATAAAAGTTTTTGCAAGACCTTTTTAAATATTTACACAGAAATCTATTTTTGATTCCCATGATGCAAGATGTCCGGAGGTAAGAGGCAAAACATTGTGTTGCCTTGATACTATGTGTTGTCTTGATACTATTATCAGTTTTAGACAGGTTTCTTGCTTCTTGCTTCTATATTCTTGCTTTACAGAAATTAATTAAAAAATATTTTTAGTGAGGGCTTTAATGTCATATGTTTGAATTAGCCCGCATATTATTCTAACAGGACAAACCCTTAAACGAGGTGATAATAAATGTCTGATGAATCATCGAAGCTCAGCTATGCACTATTAATACTTAGTGACAGGCTTTGTGCGGCTGTAAACAATATCCCGAAAACAGAGAGAGCGTTTATAAACGAGCTTCGCCTGCGCCTTGGCAGAGGTTTTAGCTGCACCGTATCGTCAAAGGAATATTACATAACAGCAAGCGGCAGGCTGACTTACAACTATTGTGATGCTCTGACTGTAACTGATGCAGATATAAAAGAAACGATAGATAAAGCCTTTGAAGGTTCTTTTTACAGTTTTCATAAGGAACTCACGCAGGGATATATTACGGCACCCGGCGGCAACAGAGTGGGGTTCTGCGGGACAGCTGTGCTTACCCCTGACAGGGCGGCAAGGGTTGAAAACGTCAAGCATATTTCCTCTGTCAATATCAGGATAGCCCGTGAGGTCATAGGCTGCGGCGAAGAAGTATATATGAAAACACTTCAAAGCGGCACAGGAGGGCTAATTATCGGCGGACCGCCATCAAGCGGAAAGACAACTGTCCTGCGTGACCTTTGCAGGCTGTGCGGTGACAGAGAAAGGGTAAGTGTTATCGACGAGCGCGGTGAGCTTTCCAATTCAAGAAACGGTATAGCTATGAACGATATAGGGAAGAAAAGTGACGTTTTTTTATCCTATGGCAGATATGATGCCATCATGACAGCCGTGAGGGTAATGTCACCGCAGATAATTATTATTGACGAGATAGGTGCAGAAGATGACCTTACTGCGTTAAGATATGCTCTTTGTTCGGGGGTGAAGATAATCGCCGCTACCCACTGCAATGATATTGATGATCTGAAAAAGCGGCCTGTAGTATCAAAGCTTATAAAACAAGGCGCTTTTGGTCATGCAGTTATATTGTCTTCGGGCGTCACACCCGGGAGAATAAACGGGATATACAGCCTGTAGAAATATGAACCCTATAACAGAGTGAAAGGAAAACAAAATGATAAAAACCACAGGAATGATCATGATGATCATATTTGCTTCCCTTACCGGGGAAAGTTTTGCTCAAAAGCATATGACTTTATACAAAAAGCTTTGCGATACCTGTACTATGCTGACAACAGTAAAATCGCTTATAAATTCGGAAAACATGACAGTTGCCGATATACTTTCTTTCCTGCACGGCAAACAGGAATACTCGTATATTCCCTTCCTTTGCGATCAGGGAACTGTGCCTGACAGATCCTATATATGTAAAGAACTTGAAGCTCACCCGTTTTTTTATGAACCTGAGCTTGATTCAAGGCTTCAAAGAACATTCTCGTTTCTTGGAACAACAGACAAGCCCTCACAGCTTGAAATGCTTTGTGATGCCATAAGCTTTTTTGAAGAAAAGCGCCGTGAGAAAGCTCTTGAGCTTCCTAAGAAAAAACGTCTATGCCGCTCGCTTGGTGTGATAAGCGGTGCATTTGCAGCGGTATTATTAATGTAAAGGAGTAATAAACTTATGGAAGTTGATCTTATATTCAAAATAGCAGCCATAGGTATAATAGTATCTGTTCTTAACCAATTGCTCAAACGTGCTGAACGTGACGAACAGGCAATGATGACTACACTTGCAGGCCTTATTGTCGTGCTGCTAATGATAATCAATGAAATAGCTAACCTTTTTGAAACTATAAAAACCGTTTTCGGGCTGTACTGTTATGGATATTATCTCTGTCTGTGTCATATGTGTTGTAACATCATTAATATGTAAACTACTTGAAAGCGACAGCGGAAGTATAAGCCATGCGCTGTCGCTGTGTGCTGTGGCAGTCACGGCATCAGCGCTTATATACGGAATAAATGAAATACTAACGCTTGCACGCAGGCTTTATTCATATGCTGACCTTGACCTTTATTATTTTGATGTTTTGGTCAAAGGGGCGGGGATATGTATTCTGGCCAAAACAGCTGCCGACTGCTGCCGTGACTGTAATGAATCAGCACTTGCATCTGCTGCCGAAACAGCTGGGAGAGTAGCCCTGGTCGTTATCGCTTTCCCTCTTTTCAGCGGTGTAATGTCTATAGTCGAGGAACTTATAGTATGATAAGACGTGTTATTGCGGTAATGCTTTTTCTTTTTCTTCTTTTCCAGCCTGTCAGGGTATATGCTTCAGACAGTGCAGATACTTCAGATCAGATTACCCGATTAAAGCAGCAAACGTCATCTTCACTTGATGATATTATTGACGACGACACAAAGCAGACGCTTGAGCAAATGGATATCACCCCCGATAACACTTCGGGGGTAAACAGAATAAGTGTATCAAAAATCTTATCTTCTATTTATGAAAGCTTTTTGTCAGCTCTTGTATCTCCGTTTAAAATGCTTGGCAGACTGACAGCAATTTGTCTGTTCTGTACAGTGATAAGCTCTGTAACACAGGATTCTTCACTTTCATCACTCTATCAGCGTATCTCGCTGCTTGTAACTGTCACTGTGCTGTATGACAGCCTCAGCCTTGCTGTACAATCGCTTTCTTCTTCGCTTAATGACATAACGCTGTTTATGTCGGGATATATCCCGTTGTTTTCGGGTGTTTTGGCATCAAGTGCCAATATCGGCGGTGCAGCGGGTTATTACAGCTCAATGTTTGTATTGTGCGAGGTCATAACTTTTGTATCAACTTCGCTTCTGCTGCCGCTGTTGAGTGTAGTTATTGCATTTAATATTATAGGAAGCATCGGACTTGATATCAACGTAAGCGGTATATGCTCGCAGATAAACAGTGTGGTCAAGTGGGTACTTTCAGCTCTTATGATGATATTTACGGGCGTTGTTTCATTAAAAGGGATAAACTCGGCCGCCGCCGACACACTTGCCTCAAAAACTGCAAGATTTGCAGCTTCAAGTTTTATCCCCCTTGTCGGCGGTGCAGTGTCGGAAGCTTATTCTGCTATATATGGCAGTCTTGGCGTGATAAGGTCAGGTGTCGGCGTGATAGGAATTGCAGCTGTATCTGTAATAGCGTTAAGACCGATCATAGCAGTATGTGCGCTTAAACTTGTCCTGTCACTCGCTGCGATTATCAACCGCCTGTTCGGGCAGGAACGCTGTGCGGGTTTTATTTCCGGGCTTAACAGTGTATTGTCTATCGGACTTGGTATAATCATAGCTATGTCCATGATATTTGTAATATCTACAGCGGTCATTCTGCTCACATCAATGCATTTGATCTGAATAATAGGGGAGGTCATGCTTTGGAAAGCTTTAAACTGTCGCTCGTCGCCGCCTGTACAGTCGGGCTTGTATCGGCGGTTATCAATTATATCTGCGGTGATAAATACGCCCCGCAGCTGAAGCTTATAACTTCACTGATACTTATACTTACGGTAAGTTCGCCGCTTGTAAACGGAAAACTCCCGGAAGATATGGGTATTTACGAGCCGGATCTTGAATACCTTGAACAGCAGACAGATAAAAAGGTATTTGATATCAGTGTTCAGAATATAGTGTCAAGGCTTAAAGCTTTATACACCTCAAACGGAATAAGAATAACAGATGTCAGCATAGATGCGCATAATGATGAATATAATTATATCAGCGTATCAGCTGTCAGAGTTTATTCAGATGATGAAAATATCGATAAAGATAAGCTTTCGGATTTAACAGCGGGTGTATTGCCTGACGCCGGGCTTACCGTGATTATTAATGGAGAACAGTAAATTGGAATTAAGTTTGATCAAAAACAAGTTTTGTGCACTATTGTCTGATGATAGCAAAAAACGCAGGCTGATAGTGTTTATAGGCGTAATAGGTATGGCGCTTATTCTTGTTTCGGAGCTGCTGCCAAAGGATAAGACATCCGCCCCTGAAAAAGCCGGTATCGAAGCAGACCTTTCAAATGAAAGCTATAAGACCGGGCTTGAAAAGGAACTTACAGATATCCTTGGCAGTATAAATGGGGTGGGGGATACCAAAATAATGCTCACGCTTGACGGTACTACCGAATATGTCTATGCCGAGGAACTTGATACTGTAAATGATAATTCTGATACGCAGAAAAGAGAAAGCTATAAAAGCAAGCTTGTTATAACTGAAAGATCAGGGGAGAAGCAAGCCCTTATAAAAAAGATAATAAGGCCGCAGGTGACAGGTGTAATAGTTGCCTGTACAGGAGGTGATGATATTATGATAAAGGAGCAGGTTATCAGTGCAGTAAGCGCTGTGCTTGATATCCCTGCGGGCAGGGTTTGTGTGTTAAAACTTGAATAAAATAAGAAAGAGGTAACAGATGATGAAAAAACCAACACTAATCATTGGTAAAAAACAACTTGTTCTTGCGGGAATGACTTTGCTGCTCGGGGCAGCTGTGTACCTGAATTATGCCACAGCATCAGGCGGCGGAATAAAGACCACAAAAGTCATTGACAGTAAAACCGTGAATTACGGTGAAGCTGAACTTGTAAACTCACAGAATACAGGCAATGACTATTTTGCACAGGCAAGAATAGACAGAATGAAATCCCGCGGAGAAGCAGTAGAAACGCTCAAGGCTATTATGAACGGCGGAGATGCCACCGAAGAAGAAAAGAGCGTAGCTTCCGAAACAGCAGCAAGTGTCACGAGCCTTATCGAAACCGAAAGCAAGGTCGAGGATCTTATCAAGGCACAGGGATTTGATGACTGTGTCGTATACCTTGACGGTAAGACGGCAAATATTGTTGTCAAATCTGCGGGCTTAGATGCTTCGCAAGCAGCGCAGATCAAAGATATCCTGCTTAGTGAAGTAAATGTCGCAAACGAAAATATCAGGATAGTTGAAGCGAATTGAATACATAAAACAGCTGTATTTTGACCTACAGCTGTTTTTTTATGAAAATATTCAAAAAAATTGTATAAAACAGTTGTATCTTCAAAAAAAATGTGCTATAATAATCTATATATGTAAATAACAATTCTTTCGTACAGGAGGTTTTATTTATGAATGATGTTGAGATCAGTGCAGGCGGCAGCCTGAAGGTCAGCAAAAAGGTTATAGCGGATATCATCTCGAGCTGCATCAAGGAAACCGAGGGTGTAGCGTACGTTGCCTCAAAAGGCGGGATCGCCGACAGACTTGCAGGCAACACAAATGAGGATAATATAAAGATCACTACGATCGGTGATGTGTTGAGCGTTTCGTTCGGTATAGTGCTGAAAAGCGGTTATAATGCTGTAAAGACTGCCGAAACGGTTCAGGAAAGTGTTAAAAACGCCGTGGCATCAATGCTCGGGCTGACTATTGCCAAAATAAACGTGAATATCGTCAATGTAGTGTTTGATGATTGATTTAAGGAGTGTTTTTATTTGTCACTTAACAGAAGAGAAGTAAGAGAAGCAGTTTTTATCCTTTCCTTTGAAAAACTTTTCAGGGACGACAGCGAAGATGATATTATCGCTGTTGCAAAGGAAATAGGCGACTTCAGAATAAATGGCGAGGTAGAACGTAATTTCAAGGGCATCTTTGAAAAATCGGCTGAACTTGACAGCATCATTTCACGCTACAGTGATAAGCGTTCTATCGACAGGATACCTAAGATAAACCTTGCAATACTGCGCCTTGCACTGTATGAAGCTAAATATGATGACAAGGTGCCTGTAAATGTCGCTATAAGTGAAGCTGTTGCACTTGCAGGCAAGTATGCACAGGAACCTGATGTTGCGTTTGTAAACGGCGTTCTCGGGGCATATTCAAGAAGCGGAGATGAAAAGTAAGTGTGTAAGGTCTTAGGGCTTGACACAAGCAATTATACTACATCAGCTGCACTTCTTGATACATCAGATATGACTGTATTGCAGCAAAAGCTTATGCTCCCTGTGAAAGAGGGTGAACGTGGGCTAAGACAGTCTGACGCTCTTTTTCATCACACAAAACAGCTGCCTGCAGTTATGGAAAAGTTGTTTTCGGGTGATGCTGTAACGCCTGATGCTATCGGGGTTTCTGTAAAACCACGCTGGGCTTCGGATTCTTATATGCCTTGCTTTCTTGCAGGTGAAGGTCTTGCCGACAGTCTTGGTTCGGTGCTTGGTATCGTCCCAGATAAAACTTCCCACCAGATAGGTCATGTGCTTGCGGCACTTTACAGTGCAGGTAAGCTGTCCCTTGCCTGCGGAAGTAATGATTTTGCAGCTTTTCACGTTAGCGGCGGCACTACGGAACTGCTTTTGTGCAGGCCTGATAAGGAAACTGTCCTTGATATCACACGCATAGGCGGATCAAATGACCTTAAAGCCGGTCAGGCGATCGACAGGTGCGGCGTGATGCTGGGGCTTAGATTCCCATGCGGCGGTGAACTTGAAGCACTTGCTGAAAAAAGCAGCAGGGATTTCAATGTGAAGGTGCCTTTAAAGGATATGGAATGTTCACTTTCGGGTGTCGAAAACAAATGCAGGCAAATGCTCGAAAAAGGTGAACCATATGAAGATATTGCACGTTTCTGTCTTACATATGTTTGTGCTGCTGTAAAGGGGCTCACTCAGGCTTTTTATGAAAAATACGGAAGTATGAAAATTATCTATGCGGGCGGCGTTATGTCAAATAAGTTTATAAGGGGCGAACTTGAAAACAAAGACAGGTTCTTTTGTGCCCCCGAATTTTCAAAGGATAATGCCTGCGGTGTGGCTGTCTGCTCTGCTATAAAGAAAGGATATATTGATCTATGGGCTCAGTCCTGACGGTATCTCAGCTTAATAAATATGTAGGTTTTAAGCTTTCACAGGATATAAAGCTTAAAGGCGTTGCGGTAAAGGGCGAAATATCTAATTTTACCTGCCACTATAAAACAGGGCATCTGTATTTTACCCTGAATGATGCTTGTGCTCAGGTAAAGGCGGTCATGTTTGCGTCTGCCGCATCAAAGCTAAGATTTGAGCCTGATGACGGGCTCAGTGTCCTTGCTGTCGGGAATGTCGAACTATATGAAAAAGGCGGACAGTACCAGATAATAGTAAACGAGCTTGTTCCTATGGGACAGGGCAAAGCGGCTGTTTCACTTGAAGAACTAAAAAGAAAGCTTGTTGAAAGCGGCGTTATAAACGAAAACAATAAAAAACCTATACCGCTTGTACCTAAGATGATAGCAGTTGTTACCTCAGCCGGGGCGGCGGCGCTCAGGGATATTCTTAATATTACCGGGCGAAGATACCCGCTGTGCAAAATAGAGGTCTATACTGCGCTTGTGCAGGGTGAAAAGTCACCTTTGTCGATAAGCAGGGCGCTTGAAGCGGCTGATAAAAGCGGTGCCGATACGATAATACTTGCCCGAGGCGGCGGCTCGGCAGAGGATCTTTCCTCTTTCAATACCGAGGAAGTTGCTTTTGCTATCCATAAGTGTAAAACGCCTGTTGTGTCTGCTGTTGGTCACGAAACTGATACGACTATTGCCGATTTGACAGCCGATATGCGTGCCCCCACGCCGTCTGCCGCGGCAGAGCTGTGTACGCCCGACAGGCAGGAGATCATCTCATCACTTTCACTTTTTGACAACAGACTTCGGGAAAAGCTTGAAATACTTATTGCCGATAAACAGTCACGTCTTGATGAATACTCGGCAAGACTCAGGGCTTCTTCTCCCGTTAAGCGGCTTGAAGCGGCTTCTGATAAGCTTTCATATAACACCGAAAAACTTACGCTTCTGATCAATTCAAGGCTTGTGAAAAGCCGGGGCGATTTTGAACTTGTGTTTTCAAAACTTCAGGCGCTGAGTCCGTTTGGCGTGCTTGAAAGGGGCTATTCGATAGTTTCTAAGGACGGCAGGACAATTGATGATGCATCAGAGCTTACTAAGGGCGATACTGTGATGATAAGGTTTAAAGACACCTGCGCAAAAGCACAGATACAAAGCACAGACAAGGTAAAGGAATGATAATATGACATATGAACAAAAACTTGAAAGATTAAGCGAGATAGTATCATCACTTGATAATCAGAAACTCCCGCTTGATGATGCACTTGAATTATATAAAGAGGGTATTACCCTTAGTGCGGAATGTAAAAAAGAACTTGAGAATGCTAAACAGCAGGTAAAAATACTTGACAGCTCGGAGGCTTCTGAATAATGCGTGATGTGTATAAAAAAAGATTACAGCAGTATGTAAATATGATAAATGTCAGGTTAGAACAGATAAGCACATACAGACCGTCAGGAAGTGAGAGTGTATGCGAAGCTATGGCATATTCTCTTAATGCGGGCGGTAAGCGCATAAGACCTGTGCTTGCGCTTGAATTTTGCAGATTATGCGGCGGAGATATTGAAAAAGCCTTACAGAGCGCGTGTGCTATTGAGCTTGTGCATACGTATTCGCTTATACATGACGATCTTCCTTGTATGGATGATGATGATTACAGGCGCGGACGCGAATCCTGCCATAAGAAGTTTGGCGAGGATATTGCCCTTTTAGCGGGTGATGCTCTTAACAGCGCTGCATTTGAACTTATTTCTTCAGAAGCAGAGTGCGGTAATATTTCCTGTGAAACAGGTATAAGACTTATACATATGCTTTCTTCAAATATCGGCGTAAACGGTATGATAGGCGGTCAGGTCATTGACCTTGAAAGTGAGGGAAGGGAGATAACCCTTGAAACTCTCAATGACCTTCAGGAAAAGAAAACAGGCGCACTTATAAAAGCGGCCTGCCTTATGGGGTGTGTCCTCGGCGGCTGCGGTACCGGCGATAATGAAAAACTATCTGCCGCGGGCAGTTATGCTGAATGTCTTGGCAAAGCTTTCCAGATAGTTGACGATATCCTTGATGTAACGGGAACCTTTGAAGAACTCGGCAAGCCTATCGGAAGCGATAAGCAGCAGGGTAAATCCACTTTTGTAACTGCATTGGGGCTTGAAAAGGCTCAGCAGGAAGCCGAAAGGCTGACAAATGAAGCGCTTTCCTTCCTGTCATGCTTTGATGACACCGGCTTCCTTGCAGAACTTACAATGGAAATGCTCACAAGAAAAAATTAACCTTATGAAAGGGCAGGATAATATGTCCGAAACAAGTAAATATAAGCTTTCTTCTCTCTCGCTCCCGCGGGATCTGAAAAAGCTTTCCATAAATGAAGCAAATGAACTTTGCGGTGAGATACGTGAAATACTTATCTCAACTGTATCAAAAACAGGCGGTCATCTTGCTTCAAACCTTGGTACAGTTGAACTTACTATGGCTATACACAGGGTGTTCGATTCACCAAAAGACAGAATAGTCTGGGATGTAGGTCATCAGGCGTATACACATAAGATCCTTACAGGCAGACTTGGTGATTTTCAGACACTTAGACAGGACGGCGGACTGAGTGGCTTTTGCAGACCTGATGAATCTGTTCATGATGCTTTTATAAGCGGCCATAGTTCGATAGCTGTTTCGGCGGCACTTGGTATAGCCTGCGCTATGAAGGCAAGCGGCGATAACCACCACGCAATCGCAGTGGTCGGCGACGGTGCCGCTACGGGCGGTGAGTTCTTTGAAGGACTTAACAATGCGGGCAAAAGCGATACCAATATAATTGTTATTATGAACTATAACGAGATGTCCATTTCTAAAAACGTCGGCGCTTTTGCTAAGTATCTTTCACAGATGCGTACCAAGGATTCTTACCATAAGACCAAATCTGTCGTAGAACGTGCCCTTGACAGAACACCTGTTGTGGGAAAGCCTCTTAAAAAAACTATAAGAAGTTCAAAAAATGCATTTAAGGATATTCTTTTGCACAGTACAATGTTTGAGGATTTCGGATTTGAATTTATAGGCCCGATCGACGGACATAACCTTTCCGAACTTGAACGAGGACTTTTGGCGGCAAAGAATATAAACGGGCCTGTTTTTGTTCAGGTAAGCACAGTTAAAGGCAAGGGCTACCCGCCCGCAGAAAAAAATCCGGGAGAATATCACGGAATTGGTTCCTTTGAGATAAAGACCGGCAACCCTGACGTTGTAACTTCTGACAGCTTTTCTTCAGTTTTTGGTATGGAGCTTTGCTCACTTGCCAAGTCCAATAAAAAGGTATTTGCGGTTACTGCTGCAATGAAATACGCCACAGGCCTTCATACCTTTGCAAAAAGCTTTCCTGACAGGTTTTATGATGTCGGTATTGCTGAACAGCACGCCGTAACTTTCTGCGGCGGACTTGCGTCTATGGGGTATACACCTGTGTTCGCTGTTTATTCAACGTTCCTGCAAAGAAGCTATGACCAGCTTATCCATGACCTTTCTATAGAGCACAGCCATGTTGTACTTGGTGTTGACAGGGCCGGGCTTGTTGGTGAAGACGGTGAAACACATCAGGGTATTTTTGATGTCGGGCTGCTGACTTCAATCCCTAATACGATTATTTATTCACCGTCATGTTATGCCGAACTTAAACTTTGCCTTGACAGGGCAGTAAATGAAGATGGTGGTATATGCGCTGTTCGCTATCCGCGCGGAAGTCAGGGCTATATCTTCGGCAAACCCACAACTGATTATTATTACGAAAATAACAGCGCCGATATCCTTGTCTGTACCTATGGCAGAATTGCAGGCAATGCTTCAAGGGCTTGTGCTGTCTTAAAGAATAAGGATATCAAGGCTGATATACTCAAGCTTGTCAGGATATTCCCGATAAGTGATGAAATAATAGATATTTTCAAGCACTATAAAGCTGTGGTTTTCTTTGAAGAAAGCTATATCTGCGGCAGTATCGGCGAAAAATACTCTGCTGTCTGTCCAAATGTGATACCTGTCGCTTTAAGTGGTTTTATCAGGCACGCACCTGTAAGCACACTGCTTGATGAAAACGGGTTAAGTGCTGAGAAAATGGCTGAAAAAATCGAGGATATCTACAATGCGACTTGATAAAACGGTATCGGAACAGTTTGTTAACATCAGCCGAGAGCAGGCTAAATCTCTTATCCTATCAGGCGGTGTAACTGTAAACGGCAATGCTGTTACAAAACCAGCTTATGATGTCAGCGAAGCCGACAGTATAAGTATTATCGGCGATATATGCCCGTTTGTAAGCCGCGGCGGTCTTAAACTTGAAGGCGCTATAAACGAATTCGGGATAGATATAAAAGGTAAGCTTTGTGCCGATATCGGTGCATCTGCCGGTGGTTTTACCGATTGTTTGCTCAGGCATGGTGCAAAACAGGTATATGCTGTGGATGTCGGCCACGGTCAGCTTGATAAAAGCCTTGTAAACGACAGCCGTGTCATTAACCGTGAGGGTGTCAATGTAAGGTATTTAAGTGATGATTTCTTTGCAGATCCGCCGCAGTTTGTCAGTGTTGACCTCTCGTTTATATCGCTTAAACTGATCCTCGGTGTGCTATACCCGCTTATTGACGCCGATGCTGAGCTTGCAGTGCTTATAAAACCGCAGTTTGAAGTCGGTAAGGCAAGTATAGGAAAAAACGGTATCGTAAAGGATAAAAAGGCACACATCAGACTTCTTGATGATATGCTCGTATACTTTTTAAGTGTCGGGCTTGAAGTCAAAGGGGTTTCAGTTTCAAGTATAACAGGCGGCGACGGCAATATAGAATACCTTGCGTATTTAAAAAAATCGCTCTGTGCAAAACCGTTTGTGCTTGATGCCGTATCACTCGTAGATAAAGCATTTTCGCTTCATAAAAAGTAAAACTAAGGTGGATATTATGAAAGCATATATTTTCCCAAATCTTGATAAAAAGAACAGCCTTGATATTACAGTTGAAACCTGTGAGATACTTCATAGAAACGGGATCGATGTCAGTATCGACAATGATTACAGCGGAAAGTTTGACCTCTCGTTTACTGCGGAATACGGCGAAGAAAGTGAGCTTATCGCAGGCTGTGATATGGTATTGGCTATAGGCGGCGACGGTACGATAATCAGATGTGCAGGGCTTTGCACGGCATTTGATAAGCCTATTCTCGGTATCAACTGCGGGAGGCTCGGCTTTATGGCAGCACTTGAACATACCGAGCTTGAAAAGCTTTCGCTTTTAAAAGAGGGCAGGTATACAAAAAGCAAGCGTATGATGCTTACAGCGCTTGTGTATAAAAACGGCAAGCTCAAAGGGACATTCAACGCATTGAACGATATAGTCCTTTCAAAGTGCAGCGGCAGTAAGATAGCTGATTTTGAGGTTTCAAAAGAAAAACGGCTGATATCTTCTTTAAGGGCGGACGGTATTATTTTTTCTACTCCTACGGGTGCAACGGCATATTCAATGTCGGCGGGCGGGCCTATCATCGAGCCTGAACTTGAATGTATCGAGTTCACACAGATTTGTCCGCATTCACTGTTTGCAAGAAGTATGGTATTCTCTCCTGACAGCCTGCTCAATATCAGGTGCCACGCAAACAGTGATGCAAAGGCTGATCTTACTATTGACGGCAATCATGTTTTTGATATCGGTGTAAACGACAGGGTAACGGTAAAAAAATCGGAAAATTCTGTCGAACTTATAGATATTATCGGCGGCAGCTTCTTTAATTCTATAAATATGAAGCTTATGCAGCCGCTTAAAGGCAGTAACGAAACTATTATTTAACGAAGTGAGAAGTAATGAAGAACAAAAGACTTGATGCAATTATTGATATAATCACGACTAATAAAGTTGATACTCAGGAGAATATGATCGTCTTTCTCAAAGAACGAGGCTTTAATGTAACACAGGCTACCGTTTCGAGGGATATCAATACCCTTGAACTTGTAAAAGTACCGACTGAAAACGGCTTTCGGTATTCTCTGCCTAAAAAAGAGGGCAAGCTTCTGAAGAATACCGACAAGCTTTTTGATGACCTGTTTGTGTCATCGGTTGTCAAAATAGATTATGCTGTCAATACAGTGTGTATTAAATGCAGAAGCGGTATGGCACAGGCCTTCTGTGCAAGGATAGACGATATATCGCCTATAAACTGCGTAGGTACACTTGCGGGGGAAGATACAATATTTATACTTATGAAAACCGAAAATGACGCATCTCAGCTTTGCGCTGAACTTAATTCACTATATATGAACAAAGCGGGGAATAGCAATGCTTAGAGAGCTTTATATAGAAAACCTTGCCGTTATCGAAAAAGCAAGCATCAGCTTTGGAGAAAACATGAATGTCTTTACAGGCGAAACAGGTGCGGGTAAATCTATTCTTATCGGCGGCATAAACGCAATACTTGGGCAAAGAGTCGGTAAGGATATAGTCAGAACAGGGGCATCAAAGGCGACTGTAACAGCCTGCTTTTATGATATTGGTGAGCAGACACTTGCAAAGCTTGCCGAGGGCGGCCTTGATGCCGATGAAGATGAGCTTATTATAACCCGTGAGATACGTGCTGACGGCGGCAGCTCTGCAAGGATAAACTCACGGCCTGTAAGTATAACACTTCTGCGTGAAATAGGGCAGACGCTTGTTAATATCCACGGTCAGCACGATAACCAGATACTTATGTCACCTGAAAAGCATATTGCTATTCTTGATGATTATGCAGACCTCGGCGGTGAGCTTGAAGTTTACAGACTATCCTTCCACGAGCTGCAGGCAATGGCCAAGAGGATCAGTGCACTTAAAATAGACGCAAATAAAAAAGCGTTCCGCATAAACGAACTTCAGGATATCATAGCTGAGATCGATGCACTCGATATTAAAGAAAATGAAGATGCAGAAATAGAGCGTGAACTTGATATATCAAAAAATTCCGTGATCCTGTCCGAAGCTATATATAAAGCAAACCTTTTGCTTAAAGGCAACGACGATATAACCGGCGTTACCGCTATGGTGGGGGAGGCATCTGATGAAATAAGCGGATATACGGATATCCTCGAAGCACTTGAACCGCTTAACGACAGGCTTGCATCAGCAGCGATCGAGCTTGACGATATAGCTATGGAGCTTTCATCAGTAGCGGATAAACTTGATGTAGATCCTAAAAGATATGATTACCTGAACGAAAGATTTGCAGCTTTAAGACGTATAAAGAAAAAATACGGACCTGAACTGTCAGATGTGCTTGCACTTCTTGATAATTCAAGGAAAGAGCTTGACATATTGCTTTCTGCCGACGAGGATCTGAGCCGTCTTGAAGCACAGATGAAAGAAATGCTGTCCATTGTAACAGGTAAGGCAAAGGAACTATCTGCAAAAAGAAAATCGGCAGGAGAAAGGTTTGTAAGCGAAGTTACATCAGAACTTGAATTTCTTAATATGCCGAATGTCAGGCTCGTAGTAAGCCAGAGCACTGGCAAACTAACAGTAAACGGTCTTGATACGATAGAATTCCTTATATCGGCAAACCTCGGTGAGGATCCTCGCCCCATTGCTAAAATAGCTTCGGGCGGTGAGCTTTCAAGAATAATGCTTGCTTTAAAAAACGTGATAGCTGAAAAGGATAGCATCGACACCCTGATATTCGACGAAATAGATACAGGTGTCAGCGGACGCGCGGCCCAGAAGATCGGTCTTAAACTTAAAGAGATAAGCAGACTAAGACAGGTAATATGTGTAACACACCTTTCACAGATAGCTGTAATGGCTGATGACCACCTGCTTATCGAAAAGAATATCGTGGGCGGCAGAACTGTTACATCAGTTAATAAGCTTGACCTTGAAGGCAGAAAGCTTGAAATAGCCAGAATAATGGGCGGCGAGAATATCGACGAACTTATGCTTGAAAATGCCGGCAACCTGCTTAAAACTTATAGCGGAAGTTAAAAATTGTAAATAATTTGTATTGACTAAAGCCGAAAAAAATGTTATAATAATATGATAGTTTTTGTTAGAAAGGATCTTTGAATATGAAGGTAACGCTTATCACACATACACCCGAGCCTGAAAAGACGATAGCAACAGCCGCAAAGCTTTGCTACGCAAGTGCTGATATTGATACACTTATGGAAGGGCTTACACCTGAAAAAGTTGACGGGTTTTTGAAAATGCTTACCGATATAGGCCACGAAAGCCCTGTCGAGCACGTTACCTTTACATTTGGTATAGAAGGAGTTTCACGCTCACTGCTCGCACAGATCACAAGGCACAGGATAGCTTCCTTTTCTGTTCAGAGCCAGAGATATGTGGAAGAAAGCCATTTTGAATTTGTTACCCCGCCGGAAATTGCTGACAATAAAGAGGCTGTAAAGATATATAACGAGCAGATGCAGTCATCGATTGATACATATAATAAACTTGCAGATATACTTAAAGAAAAACATTTTAAAACTTTTACAGAACTTGGCGATGATGAAAAAACTGCCAAAAGAAAAGCACAGAAAAAAGCGATAGAGGATGCAAGATTTGTTCTTCCGAATGCTTGTGCAACTAAAATGCTTGTGACTATGAACGCAAGAAGCCTTATGAATTTCTTTTCGCTTCGCTGCTGCAACAGGGCGCAGTGGGAGATCCACGAGCTTGCTGATAAGATGCTCAGGCTTTGTGTTGAAGCTGCACCAACACTTTTTGCCAATGCAGGTCCGTCGTGCGTCAGAGAGGGCAGATGTCCCGAAGGTAAAATGGCCTGCGGCAAATATAAAGATGTCATATCAAAGTATAAAAAGCTAAAGGAAGTATAATAATGGAAAAAGGTAAACTTGCAGTTATTGAGGGGCTTGACGGCTGTGGCAAATCAACACAGTTTGAGCTTTGCGCAAAAAGACTTGAAGAAAAAGGTGCAGCTGTAAAGGCTATAACATTTCCTGATTATGATCAGCCTTCATCGGCACTTGTTAAGCTTTACCTTGATGGAAAGCTTTCAGAGTCGGCAGATGATATAAACGCTTACGCTGCGGCAAGTTTCTATGCTGTTGACAGGTATGCCAGCTATAAGCAGTTCTGGGAGGATAATTACAAAAAAG
The DNA here is from genome assembly GCA_902780505.1 of uncultured Ruminococcus sp. Classification (GTDB taxonomy): domain Bacteria; phylum Bacillota; class Clostridia; order Oscillospirales; family Ruminococcaceae; genus NK3A76. The sequence continues at coordinate 55,541 of CACZFN010000008.1, forward strand.
GCGGATTTATACTTGCCGCAAGATATGTTACATCCAATCTTATTTACCAGATGTCCAAGCTTGATAAATCAATGTGGGACGGGTATATCGACTGGCTGTTTGATTACGAGTATAATAAGCTGGGGCTGCCAAAGCCTGATATGGTTATATTCCTTGATATGCCGCTTGAAGTTTCTCAAAGGCTTCTTAGTTCAAGATATAAAGGCGATGAAAGCAAAAAGGATATCCACGAAGCAAATCTGAAGTATATGGCAAGGTGCAGAGAGGCTGCGTATTTCAGCGCACAAAAACTTGGCTTTGATATAATAGAATGTTCTGACGGTCATAGTCCGCTGCCGATAGAAGATATCAATAAAAAACTAATGGATAAATTAAGCAGTATTCTTTAAGCTTTTAGAAAGGATCGTTTTGTTATGGTATATGTTTTTCTTGCTGATGGATTTGAAGATGTTGAAGCTGTTGCGCCTATAGATATTCTCAGACGTGCAGGCGTTAAGGTCATTACCGTTGGTGTTACGGGTAAGATCGTGAATACCTCACATAACATTCCGATAACTGCTGACATCACCGTTGATGAGATCAGGCTTGGGGACGAGCTTGATATGATAGTTCTCCCGGGTGGTATGCCGGGTACGACAAATCTTGAAAACAGCAGCGAGGTGCAGGCGGCTATTGATTACTGCTATGAAAACAAGCGCTATATAGCTGCCATCTGTGCAGCGCCGACTATTCTCGGACATAAGGGGCTTCTTAAAGGCATTAAAGCCACCTGTTTTCCGGGGTGTGAAAACGCCCTTGAGGGTTCAGCTTATATGCCAAAGCTTGTTATAAAGGACGGTATTTTTATAACAGGTAAGGGCCCGGGTGCTGCGTTCAAGTTCGGCTTTAAGCTCGCTGAACTTTTATGCGGTAAGGAAAAGTCCCTCGCGGTCGAATCAAATATGCAGTGCAGAGAATGAACAAGCAGCTGATCAGAAATAAAATGAAAGCCCTGCGTCTATCCCTTGAAAAAGAGCAGCGCGCTGATATGGATAAGGATATTTTTAATAAACTTGTCAAGCAGACTGAATGCTTTGATACAGTGCTTTGCTATGTGTCTTCTCAAATAGAAGTCGATACAAGACGGTTTTTAAGCTTTTTGCTTAATAATACCGATAAACGTGTGCTTGTTCCGAGGTGTGAAAAGGGTAATAATGTGATGAATTTTTATCACATTGAAAGCTTATCTGATATTGAGCAGGGCAGTTTCGGGATCGATGAGCCAAAGATAAACTGTAAAAGGATCACAGACTTTGGCGGTAATGCCTGTTGTATCATTCCCGCACTGAGTTATGATAATCGCGGCTATCGCACAGGCTTTGGCAAGGGTTTCTATGACAGGTTTCTGTCGGGGTTTAATGGTGAGAAGATCGGCATTTGCTATGAGTGTTGTATCACCGAGAAAATAGATAATGATGAATATGATGTAAGAGCACAAAAGGTTATAACTGATAAGAGGATCATGACCTTTGATTAGGAAAGGAAGTTTCACAAGAATGGAAGAAAAAGACTTTAAGCTTGATGATATTATTAATAAAGCTAAAGATGCCGACAGTGAAAAGAAAGAAGCTGATCAGGAAAGCGCAATAGAAAAGCTAAGTGAGGATATAGCAAGTGCTGTTTCTGAAAATAAGCTTAATAATGAAGACGGGCATCCGGTCGATGATTTTTCTCTTGAGCCCGAAAAGGAGGAGGAAAAAGCCCCTGCACCTGCTATCCCGCTTGAAAAACCTGAGCCCGAAAGCGACAGTGATATTATTATACCTGAAAGCGAAAATGTCGAAAAGACACAGACGGCCAAAAATCTTAAAGCAGTAAGGCGTGCAAGTGTTGCGCAAAGCAGAGAAACGGAGGATGATATTCATATCATCAGATCTGACAGGCCTGCATCAGCAAAGAAAAAGAAGAAGAAAAAGAAGGCTAAAGGCACCAAAGTCAACAATTCTGTATTCGGCGGGCTTATAATTATATCGCTTATTCTGACTGTATCTATCGTACTTGCTTACGGTGGTATAAAGCTTGGCATGGAATATCTTGGCATTGGCAAAAATCAGAATGAGATCACCTTTAATATCCCGGAAGGGGCGACTTCAGAGCAGGTAGTCGAGCTTCTTGAAAAAAACGGAATAATAACCGAACCAAAACTTTTCAGCATAATCATGAAAATGCAGGATAAACCCTTCTATCCGGGCGATATAACCTTAAAGCCTGCTACGAGTTATACAGGTATTATTTCTGCACTTGCCGAAAACAGGGGTGTCAGGGAAACAGTTACAATAACTTTCCCTGAAGGAATAACTCTGCTTGAAGCCGCTAAAATGATCGAGGCTAATAAAGTCTGCGATAAGAAGGATTTCCTTTTCCAGTTCAATAAAAAGCAGGACTTCCCCTTTGAAAGTCTTATAGAAGAAACAGACCAGACCTTTTATAAAATGGAGGGTTATTTCTACCCAGATACATATGAATTCTATGTTAATGATGATGCTTATAATGTAACAAAGATAATAAGACAGCATTTTCAGGATAAGTTTACATCACAGATGCAGTCGAAAATGCAGCAGAACGGTCTGACGCTTAACGAGCTTATCACACTTGCTTCAATGGTTCAGCGTGAAGCGGGTACTGTAAAGGATATGCCTATCGTTGCAAGTGTTTTCCTGAACAGACTTGATAACCAGGATCTTTTCCCTTCGCTTGAATCTGATGCGACATCAAATTATATTGATCAGGTCATTAAGGTTGCTGCTGATACAAATGTGTCTATCAAGCACTTTACAGAAAGCTATGATACATATAAGTGTAAGGGACTTCCCGCAGGACCTATATGCAACCCTGGGTTAGATGCCATAAATGCTGTGCTTAACCCTGAAAAGACAGAGTATTTCTTCTTCTGTAATAACCTTGATACAGGTAAGGCATACTATGCTAAGACTAATGAAGAACACGAGAAGAACCTTGTAAAGGCAGGACTTGTGGACATAACCGAAGATTAATGCTTATTTGTGTCCCCCGTAAATGCGGGGGGCATATATTTTAAGATGTTTTGCTGCTTGAAGAAAATATACGCATTTTGCGATAGTATTTATTAAAAGGAGTATTTATGGGATTACTTGAAATTCTTTCACCGGTCGGTGATATGGAAAGATTATATGCAGCACTCGATTTTGGGGCTGATGCCGTTTATCTTGGCGGTACTGCTTTTGGTATGCGTGCAGCATCTGCCAAATTTGATGCACAAAGCCTTAAAACCGCCTGTGAAGAAGCACATTCACGCGGAAAAAGGGTATACCTTACCTGCAATACGCTTCCGCATAATAACGAAATGCCGCTGCTTGAAGGCTTTATAAAGGACGCTCAGGCGGCAGGCGTTGATGCACTTATTGCAAATGATATAGGTGTTTTCTCGCTTATAAAAAAATATGCGCCCGATATGGAAATACATATTTCAACTCAGGCTGGTATAGTAAACTATGTAACAGCAAATGAATTCTATAATATGGGGGCCAAGCGTGTTGTGCTCGCAAGAGAGCTTTCACTTGATGAAATAGCCGAAATACGAGCTAAAACTCCGAAAGAACTTGAAATAGAATGCTTTGTTCACGGTGCTATGTGCGTAAGCTTTTCGGGAAGATGCCTACTTTCACAATACCTTATAAATCGTGATGCCAACAGGGGTGAATGTGCTCAGCCTTGCAGGTGGGGCTATCACCTTATGGAAGAAAAAAGGGCAGGGGAGTATTACCCTATATTTGAGGACGAAAAGGGGAGTTACATATTAAATGCTAAAGATATGTGCCTCATTGACCATATTGATAAGCTTGCTAAAGCAGGTATAGACAGCTTCAAGATAGAGGGCAGGGCAAAATCGTCTTACTATGTTTCAGTAGTTACAAATGCATATAGAATGGCTATGGATATCTATAAAAAAGAACCTGATAATTATAAGCTTCCGCAGTGGATTCATGATGAAGTTTTCAAGGTAAGTCACCGCGCTTACTGCACAGGTTTTTTCTTCGGGCACCCAAAAGACAGTCAGTATTACGAAAACAGCGGATATATAAGAAGCTATGATGTTGTGGCAATTGTCGATAAATGTGAAAATGGGCGTATATATGCAACACAGCGCAATAAATTCAATAAAGGCGACGAACTTGAAATACTTGCACCGTATAAAGAACCTGTAAAAATCAAGGCAGATACGCTTTTTGATGAATATGATAATGAAATTGATACAGCAAATCATGCTATGATGAAATTATCTATAAAAAGTGATGTTACAGTACCCGGGAATTCTATTATAAGAATGCAGGCACAGTAAAAACAGCACCCGTTGTAATATAAGTTTACAACGGGTGCTGTTTTATTCTTCATCATCTTCATTATCAGAAGGCTTTTTTTGCTTGTTTGTTATTTTTTTAACATTTGCCAGAGGGTTAGCATCAGCGGCATCTTTAAGGTTTTGATTTGATAGATGCGTGTAGATCTCGGTAGTTGCTATGCTCTTGTGGCCTAAAATATCCTTTAGCACGAGAGTGTCAACATTCCCGTGCTGATACATAAGAGTAGCGGCTGTATGGCGCAGCTTATGTGTGGTTATACCTTTGTTTCCAAGCCCGGCAAGATTTATGTTTTCTTCAACGATCTGCTGAACACGCCGCCTTGCGATCCTTGTTCGGTTTGCAGAAAAAAACATAGCGTTCTTGTGCTCTGCCGAACGCGGAACTATCTGCCGACGCACCTGCAAATAATCATTCAGCGAATTAATACAGGCATTGTTCAAATAGACGATACGTTCTTTATTGCCTTTGCCCAAAAGTCTTAATGTTCCGTTTTCTTCGCTGTAATCATTCAGATTAAGCCCCACAAGTTCACTTAATCGCATACCGCAGTTTAAAAAAAGTACAAGAATACAGTAATCTCTTGTGTAGTTCTTAGAATCCTTGTTCATATTTTGCAGAAGTTCCAAGCTTTCATCAAGTGTAAGATATTTTGGTAACGACTGATTAATATGCGGAAGTTCAAGATCGTTGAGCGGATCTTCCTCTATAACGCCTGATTTTTTACACAAAAAATGGAAAAGCTGTTTAATGGCAGTTGCTTTCCGAGCTCTTGTCTTTACCGAATTCTTACGTTCGTCTTTAAGATATTTTAGGTACGAATATGCATCCGTGAGCGTGAAAGTTTTGAGCCAGTCGATCGGAACATCTTTTATTTCCAAGCTTTCAAATTCAGCATCTTCTGGCACATCGTCATGAATCAGGCGCAGATATCTCAAAAAAGTCCGGATATCTATATAATATGCTTCTTCTGTTCTGTCCGATCTGTCCTTAATAACTTTCAAATTAACTAAAAAAGCATCAAGATAATCAGGACAATCTTTTTTGTATTTTTGTTTCATTTTAATTCCTTTCAGATAATTGTTTGACAGATAATTTATAAAATGCCTAAAGCGATTGTATAAAAATAAATAATAAGCGAAGTCCCCAAGTGAGTAGGAAAACAGAGCAGACAGAGGAAAAACACAAGTGTCAAACGAAGGGAGAAAGCAGTTGGGCGGCGAGCGTGCACGCCGAACAACGGGCTAAGACAACCCCAAAAAAGTAAGGTCTGATATAAATAGTATAATGAGTAAAACGCAGATGTCCAAAAGGCTCTGTAAAGGTTGAAATATAATCCCCCGAGTTGCACTAAATTTTGATTTAGTGCAAGTTTGTGTCTATCTCTGGCAGCCGTTGCGGGAGGGACTTCCCTGTTTGTTTTAAGGGGTGTTTGTAACTATCCCGAGGGTATCGTCAAGGCAGGGGTTACTCTTGTTAACACTGCACTAACGTGCAGTGAGGCCGCAAGCGACCACCTCCGCTTCGCTTCGGCGTTCCATTGCTAAAAAGTGAGCCAGTCGCTTCGCTCGTTGTCTCCCTTTTTGCCTACAAGAGTAACTGGCGTTGCCCTCTGCGCGCTAACGCTTGCTCTCCGTGAGCCTTCGGCTCACTGCGCGTCGCTTCGCTCCTTGCCTTCGCTTCGGGACAGGCTTTGCTATGTCTACGGTTTTCCGTACTTGCCTTTTAGATATATTCAAGTACGAGCTTTATAGCACGGATAATATTTGACTTTTCAAGATTATTTGAAAACATACTATCAGAGCGCATAGCATTTGCGAACTCCACTCTCTTGTCGGCGCAGTCGAGGTAGTCCTCTGTGTGACCATATATGTTTATATAGCTGTCAGTGTATATGTATTCGTTCAGTGACTGGTCATATATCCTGCAAGTGATGTCTTCGCTGTCCATATCGTACCACGTCTTTATCCTGCGGTAGAGCTGTTTGATGTCCTCGCCCTCTTTGGAGTAGAAGTTCTTGTACCATTCGTTCAGCGGCTTGACCGACGTTATGATGAAATACTGACAGTTGAGCACCTGGTCAACAAAGCGTGCTTTCTGTGTGCTTGCCCAGTGATTGTCAAGCATGGTGTGTATCTGTGCAGGCTTGAACACGTCATCTCTTGCATCTGACCAGATTATGACGTCCTGGCCCATGTAGTCATCAAAGGGTGATTTGTCGTTGTTGCCAGTTGTAAAGTACGACAGTCCTTTGTCTTCGCACCACGAGCGTGCAAAGCTGTCCTTTCCTACTCCGCTTTCGCCTGATATGAAGATTACTTCCATTCGGCGCTCGGATTCAAGCTTAAGCTCTCTTGTGCGCCTTGCAAATGCAGTTTTGACAGCAGATGCGTACTGTGTTTCTTCGTAGGGCGTGAGCTTTTCACTCAGATTGTACTGCCTTATCTCTCCGCTTGCTATGGCGTCTACTATTTCTTTCTCACGGGCTTTGTTTTTTGTCAGGAGCTTTGCCTGATGTGCGCTTTCGGATTCGAGCTCCCAGTCGAAGTTGCTTTGTACTTCGCTGTTTTCGTAGACGTGTTTCCACGGCTTGTGCTCGTCCCTGTGCGTGAGGTAGTTCAGTGCGCCTGACCATGACTTCATCTTCTGTATGCGGTTGTCTGTTATGCAGTCCTCTGATAGTCCTACGCGCTTTGCTCTTGCAAGTATCGCAGAGGTGTGTACTGCGCAGTTAAACCTGAGCATAAGGTGTATGTGCGGTTCTCTCGGAGTTACATTATCGTCCTTTTTGTCTTTGTCATGCACTATGTACGCATAGTCTTTGACTGATGACCAGCCGTCAAGGAATTCTTTTACTTTATCCTCTGTCCAGCCGTAAGAGCAGTCTTGTGTTATCTCGCAGGTTTTCCATGATTTGTCCGCCATCGGGCTCTCTCCTTTCTGTATTTACTACTTTTTTGAGCTTATTACCGCCTTTTTTACTACTTTTACTACCTTTTACTACGTTCCTTAGACAAGCCCAAGGAACGTAGCGTTTATGCCTTATTTACGTTGTTTTATGATATTTTTGTATTTTGATTTACTACTTTTACTACCTTTACTACCTTAATTATATAGCTTTAATGTTGTTTTGTCAACACTTTTACTTTAAGTTTGTATGTTTGCACAACTTTGCTATATATTATACACAATTTGTGCAACTTGCACAAATGTTGCCGCAAACAATGGTCATCAGACAGCGAGCCCGCGGTGGCAAAGCCACTCGCGCTGCTCTCGTCTGCTGACGGTTACAGTCTGTGGTGTTTGCAGCGAGTGCGTGTGTTTTACCACCCGATGTGGTTTTGTTTTGTTTGGTCTGCAATGGCTATTCGCTTTATTCAAGCGAATGTGCGTTTACTGCTATAGTTAGCCGCAAACTGTCACTAAATCACTGTTTAGCAAAACTTACGTCTTCGTTGCTGTTCGCAACTCCGTGTATTGCGAGTATTTGGGTAGTAAGTACCTTTTTATGCGCCACAGGCGCATCAAGAGGTGGGTACTTACTACTCTGGTTCTCGCAAAAGTTTCGCTAAACCTGTCATATTTAGTGCAACTTTTTGGATATATGTCTGCTTATGTATTATAGGTATGATAACCTCTGCTCGCCTTCTTTGTCTGGCAATTGTATAAAGCTGTTTACAGTATTCCTTTTAAATCAGTCCTTCAGTTACACCATCACCGGTATTTGGATTTATTGCCGAATATCCAAGGTCTGATATAAATAGTATAATGAGTAAAATGCAGATACGTTTTCTTATTTTTGGATCGATGTTCAGCAGCAGATTTTCTGCAAGCGGTGCAATAAAGTATGTCATTGCAACGCCTGCAAGGCCAAATACGAGTAATCCCTCAAGACATATCCTGCCATTTAAGTTCATAAAGTAACCTGTATAATCCCACCACTTTTGGTTAAAAAGTTTTTCTAAAAGCCAAGATGTAAAATACTCAACTCCGCCGCACACTATAATTGTTCCTAAAAACATTAATGCGGGTTTCTTTCTCAAGGGTTTTAAACCATAGATGATTATCCAGCCGCCTACACCGTATATCGGGAGCCACGGACCGAGCATTGTACCGCGGTTTATAAAAGCACCCTCGTTTACAAGGTAGAAGAAAACCTCCCAAGCCCAGCCGATAAATGAAAAGAAAAAGAAAAACAAAACCACGGTATCGCCTTTATACTCTCTGTCCCAATCGGTATTGAGCCAACGGCGTTTTTCCATAAGCTTTACCGGGCAAAGTTCATCGGGATATATTGTTAGTCCCTTTGGGTTTTCTTCAATATACAGGTCAAAAAGCAGTGATTGATTACAGAGTGTCGGCTTTTTGCTGCGCCTTAATTCACAGTAGATCTCCGAATACAGACATTCTTTGAATGGGTTAAAGAAAAACAGTGAGGACAGTGCAAATGTAGCACCGTCAAGCAGTTTTAACGGTAATAGTATGATGTCAAGTATGAAAATATCCTTTTTATCGTTCATTGTAAGCTGTTTAGAAAGACCGAATGCTTCCTTTGCAGACATATAAGGGTTTTCAGCAAGTATATAAGGTATCATGCTGTATTCATAGCTTTTTATAAAACCGCCGATTATAGTCAGATTCCATAAAGCTTGCCTGACAGAGCGTATCAGCATGATCTTGGCAACGTTTTTAGTAACGCCTGTACGGTAAATAAAAAGCAGTCTGTCAGCTTTGGTTTCTTTGTATGTACGCCGTTCAATAAAATATCTTGCACGTCCGACTATTAATATATTTTTGATAAATATCCAAATAAACGCCGAGATGACCGTCATAGCAAATATCGTGACCGACTGTGCTATTTTGCCCTTGAACAGTATCTTATTTATGCCGTTTAGTATTCCGAAGCCAAGCGAGCCTGATGATGTTATTTCATTGACAAACACTGAAAAATAGCCCTTTGTGTATTTTTCCTGAGCCGTTTCAGTGCTCAGGTCAATATCTACGATATCCTGCCCGTTTACAAATTCTTCGATAATTTCAGCGTTTGATTTACTGCCGTCATTGAGCACATAGCGCTCACCGACTGTTGTCCCCCAGTCGGTAGCAAAAATGTAACCTCCGTTAATTATCACAGCTGCTATAAACACAACTATAACATTAAGAAAGTAGTGTATTTTCAAATCTTTATAAGCGGCTTTCAGAAGTGCTTTTTTATTGTTCATAGAATGTCCTTTCAATAATAATACACCTATTATTATACCATAATTAATCATTATCGTCAATACAGCAAGAATAAAAGTAACCGCCAACCACTCCCCTGCCCTCGACCAAAGAATAAAAAAATGATACAATTACTCTTTCTGCGGACGGTTCAGCTGGCTCCGCAACGAGCAGGAGGTCAGAGATCTCACCCGTGAGCAGTTCGTATGGCTGATGCAGGGACTTTCGATCGACCAGCCAAAAGCGATGAAAAAAATCGACGGCGGCGTGGATATTTGCTGAATTGTCAACAGAAAAACTGCACATAAATGTTGACAATAATTCTCTGCGCGGCACGCTGTAAAATGCGCTTTTTTCCTTGAAAAAACAGGCGTTTTGTGGTTGGCGGTTACGAAGAGTATACTTTTTCAAATCGACTTTTGATGATAAATCTCCCGCTCAGCCCCGTTATTTTTTACCTGTTCAAACGCTTTCCATTCGCTTTGTGTAAGTTCTGCTGTTTCCTTTGTCAGAGTATTTCTTAACAG
>CACZFN010000009.1 GCA_902780505.1 uncultured Ruminococcus sp.
CATAGCCCATTTGTATCAGCTTTTTGATATCCGCAGGGATCAGCGCCGTCCTTGTTTCCCGTGTGTCACTCTCTTTGCAGAGGAGAATTTTTTTCATTACCATACTCCTTTCAAACCATCATATATTATGCTCAAAGGTATTCACCTTCAAACTCTTGTTAAAACAGCAAACGGCAGTACCGTTTGCAAGCGATACTGCCACGCTTATATTGGAAGTCAGTCAAACGTTTCGTCGTTCACTGCATACTCACAGCTGTCGGGAACGTCAAGCCGTTTATCCCTTTCCACTCTGTCTATCTGCATTTTCGGGTGATGCCCTTCAAATACAGTGAATGGAACAAACTGTTTTGCCGTGGTATCAATACTTTTCATGAAATGATCTCTCCTTTATACTATGCCCTGTGCGTTCATAGCGTCAAGCACCTTTTCAAAGCCTGCGATATTTGCGCCGACTACGAAATTATCCTCAAAACCATAGCGCTTTGCAGCGTCGTCGATATTATGATAGATGCCCTCCATAATGCCCTTGAGCTGTCTGTCGACTTCTTCAAAGCTCCAGCTGAGGCGCTCTGAATTCTGCGACATTTCAAGTGCCGAAGTAGCAACGCCGCCTGCATTTGCAGCCTTGCCGGGGATAAAGAACACGCCGTTATCCTGTAAATACTTTGTAGCTTCTTCTGTTGTAGGCATATTAGCGCCCTCTGCGACAACTGTTACCTTGTTTGCAACAAGTGCCTTTGCATCTTCAATGCCGAGTTCGTTTTGTGTAGCGCAGGGAAGTGCGATATCAGCCTTTATCTGCCATACGCCCCTGCCCTCGTGGTACTCGCTGTTCGGGCGGTAGTTTTTATATTCTGTAAGCCTTGCACGCTTAACTTCTTTTATTTCTTTAAGTGCCGCAACGTCAATGCCGTCGGGATCATATACCCAGCCTGTTGAATCAGAGCAGGTAACTACCTTAGCGCCGAGCTGTGTTGCCTTTTCGATAGCATAGATAGCTACATTTCCTGCGCCCGATACAACCGCAGTCTTGCCCTTTATGTCGTTGCCGTGGCTTCTGAGAAGTTCATCTACTATATAAAGAAGCCCATAGCCTGTTGCTTCTGTTCTTGCAAGCGAGCCGCCGTAGGATAAGCCCTTGCCTGTCAGCACGCCCTCAAACACGCCCCTGAGCCTTTTGTACTGGCCGAACATATAGCCTATCTCTCTTGCACCGGTGCCGATATCGCCGGCGGGAACGTCGGTATCTGCGCCGATATACTTGCTAAGCTCTGTCATAAAGCTCTGGCAGAATGCCATTACCTCTCTGTCGGATTTACCTTTGGGATCAAAGTCGGAGCCGCCCTTGCCGCCGCCGATAGGAAGCCCTGTAAGGCTGTTTTTGAAGATCTGCTCAAAGCCCAGGAACTTTATTATACCGAGGTTTACAGACGGGTGAAGTCTTAACCCGCCCTTATACGGGCCGATAGCAGAATTGAACTGTACCCTGTAGCCTGTATTTACCTGTACATTGCCGTTATCATCAACCCACGGAACACGGAACTTTATCTGTCTTTCGGGGTTTGTAAGGCGCTCTAAAAGTGCGTCTTTTCTGAATTTTTCCTCGTTTTTCTCAATCACAGGCCTGATAGAATCAAGTACCTCCCTGACCGCCTGATGGAACTCGGGCTCGGCAGGGTTTTTCTCCGTCACCTGTGAAATGATCTCGTCAACATATGACATACTGATTACCTCCTGATAAAAAACAAACGCCGCAAAGCTTTTATCAAGCTCGCGGCGCCTTTGCCTTAACAGTATCTATTTTACCTTACTTTTCATCTTATGTCAATTTGCTGTGTGCATTAAAAATCAGACATTTCCCCGTCTTTTTCAGACTTATTGCCGAGGCGCAGTTTTGCAGGCAAACGGAAATAGCGGGGCAGGGTGATCCCTGCTCCGTATTCCATAGCTTATATATGATGAGTCATACCATGAACACCTTTGTCACGCCATTGTGCCAAAAGTGATGCTAACTTATTATTAAGCGGTGCCTGATATTAATTTTGATAATTCTTTACATTTTATTATAATACCGCCTTAAAATTTTTACTACATTAAAATTCATACATTTATCCCTGTTTTCACGACAAAATGCAAGCGCCCCGGGTTTTCCCGGAGCACTTACACTAAAAATATATGATGGCTTTTACACATTGTCAGTATTTTTTTAGTTCGGACGGGCGCTTGCCTGTCACTTTTTTGAAAACTGCCGTGAAATAGTCAACTGATGAAAACCCCAGAAGTTCGCTTACCTCGTAGACCTTATACCTTCCCGAAAGCAGAAGCTTTTCGGCGTAAAGAATACGGAAACGCTTATAAAAATCCCCGAAGGTCATGCCTACCCTTGCCTTGAACATACGCCCGAAATAATCCTTATTGAACCCGAAGTAATCGGCAGCGGTTTCTGTGCTGACAGTCACGCCCTCGCTTGCTATGATAAATTCACGCAGGTTTTCTGTAAACTTATCCCCCTGTTCGCTTTCGGCTAAGGTGTCAAAGTATTCACCTGCGGCAAGGCGGTATTCGTGCCCCTCCATAGCTTTATCATACTTTTGCTTTGCACGCACAAGGGCTTCTTTTATCCGGACTTCCGAAACAGGTTCACAAAGATAATCCGTCGCCCCTGCAAGAAAACATTCACGCATATTTTCGCTGTCGCCGTATGGGCTTATCACAAGTATCTCGCACTTGTCTGTCTTTTTTGATATCCTTTCAACTATCGCTGCCGCTTCGAGCTGCGGCGGCTTGTTGAACACAAGTGCAAAGGCGATATTATCCTTATTCATCAGTTTTACAGCTTCATCTGTATCGTGTGAAACGGCGAAAAGTTCAAAGCCGTTTTCACGCCATACGGGGAGACGTTTATATTTTGCAAAAGCTGAATTGTCGTTATTTATCATAACTATTTTATGCAGACCAGTCACAGTGCCGCCCCCCGTAAAAAAATAAAAAGGCACTGTAAAAACTTACAGCACCTTTGCTTGTTCTTTATTATAGCACCGGGAATTAAAAAATGTCAATGAAAATTTTATTAACAGCCGAAAGAAGTAGGAAATTTAGGGTATTTTATATTAAAAAAACAGGATAACCTCAAAAACAGCCCCAAAAGGAAGGCTCGTTTATCTTTTTGCAAGTTAGAAACACGGATTATTCATAATTCTTGTTAAATTTGCCTACAAAAGATTAAAAATGCAGGATTTTATCTGTTAAAATGCAAAAATTTTGCAAAAACCACTTGACAAAACCGCAAGGCTTGTGTATAATAAACGCATAGGGACAAGGGCGTCTGGTCAGAAATGACAGCCTTGTCCCTTTTTACTTGACCGACAAAGACGTCGCCCGGTGCAATGGTGCATCTGCGGCATCTTTTAATTATGGAGGGATGCTTTATGATCTGCGATATTCCCGGTCAGACTCAGCAAAATAATTGAAAGAAGGAATTTTTATGACAGTCGAATTCTGGTTTCTGATAGGTGCAGCGCTGGTTTTCTGGATGCAGGCAGGCTTTGCAATGGTGGAAACAGGCTTTACAAGAGCTAAAAACGCCGGCAACATCATTATGAAAAACCTGATGGATTTCTGTATCGGCACAGTAGTATTTTCAGTTTTAGGCTATACGCTTATGATGGGTGAAGATACGCTTTTCGGGCTTATCGGTATACCAAACCTTGATATGTTCACAAACTTCGCGGAATTTATCAAGAGCCCTGCTGACGGTTCGTTCACAGGTGCATCAACTTTTGTATTCAATCTTGTTTTCTGTGCCACTACGGCGACTATCGTATCGGGCGCTATGGCGGGCAGAACCAAATTTTCAAGCTACTGCTTATATTCGGGGATAATCTCGCTTATAATTTACCCGATAGAGGCGCACTGGATATGGGGCGGCGGCTGGCTATCACAGCTCGGCTTCCACGATTACGCCGGTTCCTGTGCTATACATATGGTAGGCGGCATAGCAGCGCTTATCGGTGCGATATTCGTAGGGCCGCGTCTTGGAAAATATGAACGTGATGAAAACGGCAAGGTCATAAAGGTAAATGCTATTCCCGGACATTCCATCACACTTGGTGCACTCGGTGTATTTATCCTGTGGCTTGGCTGGTACGGCTTTAACGGTGCTGCCGCAACAAACGTTTCCGAGCTTTCTTCTATCTTCGTCACAACGACGATAGCGCCATCAGTTGCAACAGTTGTAACTATGATCTTCACCTGGGTAAGAAACGGCAAGCCTGATGTTTCTATGTGCTTAAACGCTTCCCTTGCAGGCCTTGTAGGTGTTACGGCGGGAACTGATGCCTTTGATGCGATAGGCGCTGCTGTAGTCGGGCTTGTATCAGGGCTGCTTGTTGTATGGGTAGTTGAGTTTATCGATCTCAGACTTCACATTGATGATCCCGTAGGTGCTGTAGGCGTTCACATGGCAAACGGGATATGGGGGACTATCGCAGTAGGTCTGCTTGCAAACCCTGATGCCCCCGCAGGCTTAAAGGGACTTTTCTACACAGGTTCGTTCAGGCAGTTAGGCTTACAGTTTACAGGCTTTGCAAGTGTTGCCGCTTATGCCGCAGTAATGATGTGCATAACATTTGCGATAATCAAGAAAACACACGGCCTTCGCACAACCGCCGAGGAGGAGATCTTAGGTCTTGACATCACCGAACACGGCCTGCCGAGTGCTTACCCTGACTTTATGCCGTCGGTACACAAATACACGACTTACGAAGAATACAACGACGCGACTGTTGTCACAGGCGACACCCCCGAAGCGGAAGCTGTACCTGTTCAGAAACTCCCCGATCTTGTAAGAGAGGGTGCACCAAAGCTGACAAAGATCGAAATAATATGCAAGGAAGCAAAGCTTGACAAACTCAAAAACGCCATGACTAAGCTTGGCATAACAGGCATGACGGTATCACACGTTATGGGCTTCGGCAACCAGAAAAGCAAGCCCGAATATTACCGCGGCGTTGCTGTTGAGATAAACTTTATGCCAAAGGTACAAGTAGATATAGTAGTGAGCAAGATACCCGTAAGGCGTGTCGTTGAAACTGCCAAGAAAGCCCTGTACACAGGTCATTACGGCGACGGAAAAATATTTATCTATGACGTTGAAAACGTGATAAAGGTCCGTACAGGCGAGGAAGGCTTTGACGCATTGCAGGACAAGGAATAAAACGCACGGCTAATATCAGCGCTTGTGTACTATATTAATAAAGCAGGCTCCAGGAAACACACTGAGAGCCTGCTTTGCTATTTGTATATTAATCTTGTAACGGTATCCGGCAGCGGGGGGTGTCGGTATGTAGTCTTTTTATTTTCGCTTTCAGATACTTATCCGGATCAAAATAGTATTTATGGTTAGCAATATATCCATGCGAATAGTCTTTTAGCAGATCTATAAGACGGAAACTCTTATACTCATCATCAAGTGCCGCAGCAAGCAGCTTGGTGCCGTAGTCTATCTTGTCTATATCGCTCTCATCGGGATAGTCAAGGTCTAAAACATTTTTATGACAAAAGTTAAAGCTGCCGCCGAGCGCCGAGTCATAACTTGGCGTGAAGATCTCAAGTATCGTGCTCATATCATTACAGTCACCACTTTCCCTGCGAAGACGGCGCAAATATACTGAATGATCGTCCGATCCGTCATCGGGGTAGTAGAATACCCCGTATGTAACATTATCGATCCAGCCTGAGCGATCATCTCTCGCCTTGACAATGTCGCCCTTTTTAAATAGCAGCGGCAGCCAGACATAATACTGTGAAATATCAAGGCAAGGCGGTTCATCATTCGGCAGTACAGGATCGGCGATGACAAGGTTCAAGTCATTATCAAAGCAATGGCAGACACCTTCCCACGAGCCCTCGGGCATTATCCTTAAACGGTATTCATGCCTGAGTTCGGGATAGAAATAAGAATTATCTTTATATCGGCTTACTATGTCCTCATAAGCGTCAGCGTAAGATTTGTAATACTTTTCATCAATGTATTCATCTCCCTCCTCACGCTCGTCAGCAATAAAGACATACCCTTCAGATGCGTTTTTAAGAGCAAGCGACTTTTTCAAGCCGTCGATATAGTAAGCAAGTCTTTCACGAAATGTCATCAGCTCGTCTTCGCCAAACATTCCTACCTTCTCCGCTTCAAAGTCCTTTTCGGAAAAGTTGTCACGAAGGTATTCAAGAACTTCGAGCTTTTCTTCTACCGGACGTTTGCGGCTTTGCGCTATAAGCACCGCCTGCTCGGACGGGGCGAACTGATATGAACGGCAATGTGTGCGTATAGCTTTGGAATCTATGAATTTCAAAAACATGTCCTGCATTAGTTTATCCTTTCCTCTCAAAGAGATCATATATTTTAAGCCCTTTTTTCTTTGCAAGCTCTACAGTCTGGGCGGTGCCGCTTTTTACCGTACTGTCATAATAGCAGATACAGCAGTCCTCTGCACATTCCACAAGCCTTTTATTTCTCCTGCTCATACAGCCTTTAAAATAATGCGGTGATGTATACTCCACACTGTCGGCACGCTTTAAAATATCATTAAACTCATTCTTTTGCGATGCAGTCAGGTTTCTTGTCTGCTCCTCATTCGAGCAGGGCAGGATAAGGTGCAGCTTTACATATTTATGCTTTTCTTTGAGCCTTAGCACGCACTTTGCAGCAACAGTATCAAACCCGACTGCGCCGCCTGCATAGAAATCTGATATGCTTTCTTCATCATAAAGCCTTTCAAGCAGCGTGTATAGCTTATCGGTTATTTCACGCTCATCATCTTTCATTTTTCTGTGACCTGTAAAGCAGGCTGAGCCTTTTGAGCCGCCCCATGCAAGCTCTTCAAGCACGTCACGCAGTTCGTCTGCAATTTTCTTTACACTCTCTGATACTTTTTTGTTATTCTTGTTTTCCATAGTATCATCTCCTTTTGTGTGTCATCTTCCGCCGTATCTTTCGTTATCATATTCATGCCACATTCTGCGCTTTTTCAAAATATCGGAAATGCCTGCCTGCTCATAGTATTCATCTGTATAATCCCAGCGTGGGGAGAGATCGTTAAACTCTCTCTCATTCCTTAAATAATCACTTGCAAGGATAAGCATATCGGGCGAGAGATTACCTTTAAGGCTCTCACTCACAGCCTTCAAAAGGCGTTTATCCTTGTAGCACATATCTCTTATGCAAAGCTCACCTGTGAAATATTCAAGGTTATGATAATCATGAACGCAGTCCTCATAAAGATAGCCCTTGTCATCAAGCATATAGCCGTATGCGGTCATATCCGATGAATCGAGCCTTGACGCCTGTTCTTCAAACCACTTGTCGTCCTTGCCCTGATAGCACAGATCATTCAAAACCATCGGTGAGTCGGTGTAATAAGTTTTGGTCGGGATAAGTATATCGCCCTTTTTGAATGGTGTGGGGATATAAACCCAGTAAAGATCAAACAGCGGAACGTGCTCGCTATAATTATGGTCAAGCTCGCTTATCTCAAATTCGGGTGTCAGATATGCTTTGATGTATTTGTTTGTATCCGGCTTTCTTGCGGTGATATACATTTTAAGTATCACTTCATCATCACGCTTGCAAATGTCCGCTTTAAGTGCATCAAGTGCCTTTTCGTATGATGAATAAATAATGGTATCATCATACGGGACATCAAAACGATCGCTTAAAAAGCCATAGCTGTACACAAGATCACCGCCCTTTTTGAAATAGCTCAGGGCGTGAAGATAGTCATCGTGTATGTGCTTTTCTCTAAGAGCGTAGAAAAAGCTGACATCCCCGAACTCACGGGTAATGCGCTTATCATGCATATCGGGCATGGTGTTCATTATCTCAAAGAAAAGGTCTGTCTTTTTATCCATGCTTATGCTCTTGCAGTCATTGATGATAAAGGCAGACTCCATCGCATTGAACTGATGCCCGATACTGCGGCAGTATTCGCCGACTGTTTTTGAATTGAAATAGCTGTAAATGTCCATAGCGTTCTCCTTTGC
The DNA here is from genome assembly GCA_902780505.1 of uncultured Ruminococcus sp. Classification (GTDB taxonomy): domain Bacteria; phylum Bacillota; class Clostridia; order Oscillospirales; family Ruminococcaceae; genus NK3A76. The sequence goes on from CACZFN010000009.1 coordinate 8,038, forward strand.
AGTCTTGGTCAAGTGTTTTACTGTGATAATATTATAGCACGGGCTTTGCGCAGAATTTTGAGCATAGGTCAGTCTGTTCCAAAAAACCTGTAGTGCCCCGATCCGTCCGCTTTCAGGGTGACATCAGTAATGCCGTTTTCCTCCGTCAGCCCGAAATGCTCTATAACGTACTCTTTGAGTATATCCGTGCAGATATACGGCGAGCAGAAAATAAGCGCTTTGCCTCGCCGCAGCTCGACACGCCCGCGGGGATAGTAGTTATACGGCACTGTGCCTGTCACTATGTGACTGAGTTTAGCCCACTGCCGCTTGTGATTTATGTCCTTTGGTGTGAGTGCAGTGTCATGCAGAATTCCGTTTTTGTCCGACTCAAATCTGATCGCGATAATATCCATTTCTTTAAGCGAACGCACCCAGAAAAGTCCTTTATAAATGCTCATGATCACACTCTCCTTAACGATCATTTCTTTTTCTGTAAGGATAGTATAACAAAGCGTATGCACAAAATTTTGCGCATACGCTTTTTGTCATTATCTGTTGTAAACTGTATAGAGCGTCCTATCGCCCGAAAGAATTTTATCAAACGTATAAAGCTCGTTGACGGTGTTATACAGCACGAACACTTTTCTCTGCTCTATCACCGTATCAAGGTGGAAATGTCCGCAAAACCAGCGTTTATACTGTGCCTGTTCAAGAACCGTGTCAAGAAAGCTTGCCGTTTTGCAGGGCTTTATCTTGTATCGAAATGACGGCACCTCGGCTATGACCTTTTCGGGGAGCGTGTGGGTGACTATGTTATCGACCTTAAAGCCGACACGTTCAAGATTTTCAAGCGCACGATTCATTTCATCATCAGTTGCCTCCTCGCCGCTCCACCAGCTGTAGCCCTCCCTGCGGTAGGCTTTGTCTACACTTGCCGCACCGCCAAAGGCAAAAAAGCTCTCCCCCTCTATTTCATACACCTCACCACGCATAAGGTGGATAACATTTTCAGCGTGCGGGTGTATTTGTACCGAGCCGCTGAACATCTGCGTTACAGGCTGAGCGCTCCACCAATCGTGATTGTCATGATTGCCGTCGATAAATAATATCTTGTAAGGTCTTTAGGCAAGCCATTTTATCCAGAAACGGTAGTCGCTTGCTGTGCTGTCAGGGTGTTCATACTCAAATATATCATCGGGCGTGAACGGAAAACCAAAATCACCCGTGATGATAAGATGATCGTTTTCTGTAAGCGTAATTCCAGAGTCTTTGAGCCAGTCATCGCTTAGCTTCAGCATATCGACACCGCCGTGGGTGTCGCCTGTAATGTATATCATTTTTATCCCTCCTTCTTTTGCAGATCAAACGCTTTGAAAGTGCTGTTTCATACCGATTTATACATCTATATGATAAATATATGCGTCGGCACTCTCCCCGAGAATAGTTTTAACAGCCGCCTTGTATTCATCAAGCTGACTGCTGTAGCTTTCTTCAAGGTTCTCGGTTTCGGCGGTCGTTTTATAATCGACAATGCAGAGCTTTCCGTTTTTTTGGTAGATAAGGTCTATCACACCGTTGCAAAGCTCCTCACTTTCACCGCTTTTGCGCTTGTAGCAAAATGGCACCTCGCACATAGTCTGCGCATCTGAAAGCTCTGTTTTTATGTCGGCAGGGGCGTTGTTTTTCTGCACATATCCGCCATTCATCACAGTGTCAAATACATTTTCAAGTATCAAAGCATAGCTTTCGTCAGCGCCTATGTCACTAAGTACAGCGTTTACCGTACTGCTCCTTTCGGCATTAAACCTCACTGTCACCAGCCGCTCCATAAGCCTGTGAACAAGCGTGCCGATAAGTGCCGCATTTCGCTTTATCGGCGGCTGATCCTGAGCCCTGATATCCTCACCGTTTTCAGCCTTTGCATTTGCGCTTATCTTTGTATCGTGCGACAGCTTGCTCGGAAGAATAAGAGTGTATGAGCTTTGCTTTGACACGCATTTTGCAAACAGGTCGGTATGTGTATCATATATATTGCTGACATTTAACGACGGCTTATCTGTGTCTGAATGATCGGGGGTTTCATATTCATATTCCTCCTCAGCACGGTTTGAAAGAAAACTCCAGTAATTGCTGCCCTGATAAGGCTTTGCAACGAGCAGAACACTTCTTGCACGGGTAGCAGCAACGTAGATAAGGCGTTCCTTTTCTGCCACGCCTGCACGAACCTCATCATTATATTCATCACGGAAATATGTATTTGTAACAGCACATTTTTTGCAGTCAAACACAAAGGTTTGTGCCGAGGTGTCGGTTCTTATCGTTGTCACCTCGGGGGAATGCTCTGACATATCGGGGGCGGCAAGGATAACTATATTTGCCTCCAGCCCCTTTACCTTGTGAAGATTTGCTATTTTTACGCTGTTTTGTGCAGGCTCAAAGCGCAGGCTGCGCTCCTTTTTGTCATTATTAGAAAAGCTGTAAAGCAGTTCACACGCTGCCTTGATGCTGCATACACTTCCGTCAGTCTCGCCCGAGCGCAAAAGCTCCCTTGCGTAATAAAGGCTTTCAAGATCATCGGCACTTATGTGTGTAAGCAGCTTTAATTCTTCGGTTATCATTCCATACAGCACCGACGGCAGAACGTTATTTGATGCTTTGTAAAGCCTGCATAATGTATCAAAGGCATCATCAATTCGCCTGTACCCCGTAGGCTTAAATCTTACAAGTGAGATATCAGGCAAAAACGCCGACAGCTCACGCTCATCTATGCCAAAGCACTCACCCTTCAGGGCTGCTGCAAGAGCTACCGTATCATCAGGGCATGCAAGTGCCTTGAATACCTTGCAGATCTCAAGAAAGGACGGGCATTTTTCAAGCACCGAGCCGCCCTCGGCATAGCAGGGAATGCCCTGCATTTTTAGCTCTGTAAGAAGATCTCCTATTATTTTTTTGCCGGGGGTTATTACCATTATATCCTTGTATTTTATGCGGCGTATCTCATTGGTCTCTGTGTCTTTAACAAAGCGTCTGCTATCATTTATAAGAGAATGGATAATTTCAGCTACCTTTATGCAGTCAGTTTCCTTTGAGGTGCTGTAGGAATAAAAGCCTGTCATCACCTTTGAGTCATCACTGCCCTCGGTGGGTATTTCCTCAAACCTGGTCTGAATATCGGTATCCTTATCAAGCAGCTCGGTAAACAGCCTGTTGAATTCACCCTTGAGCTTATTGGTCGATCGGAAATTGCGTGTGAGTTTAAGCACCTCACCGATTCCGTTTTCAAAGCGTGTTCTTGTCCTTATAAATGATGCTATATCCGCCCCTCGGAAACGGTATATAGACTGTTTCGGATCGCCTACGATAAAGAGCGTTCCGGGGGCAGGCTCACACTTTGATACATCGGGATCGGGCTCCTTTGCGGTAAGGTAAAAAAGTATCTGAGTCTGAACAGGATCGGTATCCTGAAACTCGTCTGCAAGGAAAATTCCGTGACGCTCACGGATATGGCGTATAAGCCTGCCGCCGTTTGCTGCATCATTTTTAAGCATATCACGGAGTAATATCTTTGCATCAAGAAAGCTCAGCTCGCCCGTGCTTATGCAGTCCTCTGTTATCATTTTAAGTGCAGGCACTACAAGATCGAGTGTCAGGCAGTAGGTATACTCTCTTATCATTTCGTGAAGGCCTAACCCTGAAAGATCAAGTCTGTAAGCGCCCTTTGGCCGGTCACTCATCTTAAACAGATCACTGCGTTTTATCCCTATCGTTGACGGCTCGCAGGTCAGAACATAGTTCTTAAAGGAACTAACGATATTCTCTATATCGTTCAGGGTTTCGCTCCAGCTGCCTTTAAGCTTTGGTAATGCGGCTGTATAATCATCAAGTATCTGAAGATTTGCTGTTTTGTTCCTGCCATTTCCTACATATGCATATTCGGGGTGGCTGATAAGGCATTCCAAAAGCTCTGTGAGCTGTTTTTTTATCCCTGCAAAGGCTTTGTTTATGTCCTTCTCATAATCGGGTATCCTGATATCCGAATCCTTTCTTCCCGAGAGGTTTTTTGCAACGGTGACAAAATAATACTTTGGTTTTTCACATACATTTATAAAGCGAATGTATTTATCATACACCTCATCGCTGCAACGATATGAAACTATCTTGTTCCATGCATCATTATAGATGTGGTCAAGGTCATTCTCGGCACCGGTCGAAAAGTCGGAGGGAATACCTGCTGTTATCGGATGCTCACGCAGGATAAGCTCGGAGAAAGCATCGATCGTTCCCATAAAGCAAAGGTCTATGTTATCAAGCGCTTTGCGGTAATTCGCCTTGACATTCTCATCATTTGCGGTCTCCTCAAGCTCTGCGAGCCTTACCTGAAATCTTCCGTAAAACTCCCTTGCAGCCGCCTTTGTAAATGTTATCGCACATATTGTGCTTATATCGGCACCCTTGCCTATAAGGGCCGCCATTCGCTCGACAAGCTGTGTGGTCTTGCCCGAGCCTGCACCTGCCTCAACGAATATATTCTTATCTGTCGCAGTTGTAATTCTTTCTCTTGCCTGCTTGTCCATATCGCTCATTTCTTGTCACCCTCCTTTGTGCAGATGTCCTTATACTCGCAGTATTTGCAGTCACCCTTGCGCTTTGCGGCTGCAAAGCTGTCGTTTTCGATACAGCCGCCAATTTCATCAAGCAGCTTGATCACAAAATCTCTGCTGTCATTACTGTAGCTGCAGCTTACTTTTTTAGCATCACCCTTTACAAAGCGGTATTCGCCCATACTCACCTTCTCACCATCGTTTTCAAGCAAAAAGGCATATAAAAGCACTTGTATGCAGCTTGCAGTGTCATTATCCTTGTATCCGTCTGATTTCCCCGTTTTATAATCTGCCACAACAACGGCACCGCTTGGCAGCTTTTCAAGTCTGTCAAATCTTCCGCTTACGGTAAAGCCCTTGCTATGCTCAAAATCATGCTTTTCCTCTGCCTTCATAACTTTATTTTTACTTTCAAAGCGATATGCGTTAAGTGCCATATTTGCAAATTCATTTCGCTGCCTGATCGCCTTGTTTTTGTCTATCGGCGGTCTTGAAAGGATAAATCTGTCCCATACCCTGTAAGCCTCATCAATAAACTCCTCCTCGGTGATGTTGTATGCTTCATCTGCAATTCTCCTTTTGCCGTAAGGCTCCATAAGCTCATCGTGAAAAAGGCTGCCTAATGTGTTTGCGGCTATTACACTCATAGGATCGTCACTTTCAGGCGTTTTAAGCCCGAGAATGCTTGAATAGTAAAACTCTTTTTGGCAGGCACAGAACGTGCCGACATCAGATACATTTATAGTAATATCTGTTTTGCGCTCTTTAGGAATATCGGGTTTTACAGCCGTGGTTTTTTCAAGGTCAACGCCCTCGCTGTAGGCTTTGGCGGCTTTATCTGTCACTGAAAACCAGGCAGCAAAATAGCCCTTTGACTCTATTGTTTTTTCAAAGTCCTCAGGCTTTGAGTGTTCGCCCATCTGCTCACGCAGCACCTCAAACAAAACTGAGGAGGGGTTGTTTTCCTTTAGCTGCGCCGTATCATATCCGCTATAGGAAAGGCGTACCCTGCACCCTGCCGCACCTGCAAGTGCAAGCAGCTCAAAAAAAGCTTTCCTTTTATCACTTATCTGCTTTTCCGAGGTGTCTGCATTATCATCAAAGCGCAGCATATCCTTATCACAAATAAGATAATTCTCTTTTGCCGCCCCGGGAAATGCTGCTGCCGTAAGCCCTGCGGCAAAGATGCTTTCACGCAGGCTGACAGAGGCTCTGCTTATATCTGTTATATGCAGGCAGCCCTCACGGCTAAGCTCACTGCATACTCTTGAGTTCATTACAGCAGGAAGCATTTCAAGGCATTCATCAGTATCACGGCACGCAGAAAGCGAGCTGCAAATGCTGCTTACCGCCGCCTTATCAAGCACCTTGCAGGCAGGGCGGATAAAAGCATAGCTGTCTATTATCGCAGCAATTCCCTTTTCAAGCCTATCAAACAGCTTTTTTGCAAGTAAAAGGGCTTTGTAGTTGTCGCTGTCGGTATCAAGAGTTTCTTTGAGCGCTGATATCTTTTCTGCGTTTTCTTCACTGTCAAGCGACAGACGAAGGTTGCCTGCCACGCTGACAGCTTTATGTAATTCCTTGCGTGTGCAGGAAAGATCCTCTATAAGCTTGTTGGTATCAAACTCATTTGCAAAGATGACCGAATCAAGCCCGTCAACACCGCACTTGCCATCTGTCAGCCAGCTTGCTGTAAGCGAAAGAAGTCTTGCAGGCGAGGTGATATTTATGGGCATACCACAACCGAAGGTCATAGGTATCTTATATTCTTCTGACAGCTCACGCATCATAAGCGGGAGAGATGATGTGTCAGCGCAGGCGACAAGGCATTTGTCAAAAGGCAGACCGCTTTTGACAATTTCATCAAGAATATCCCTTGCCTCGTTCATTGTGCCAAACGAACGGACCACCCTGCACTCAGCCTTTTTATCATCTTCAAGCCCAAATAAGCCTTGCAGCGTGACAGTTTCAGCCCTGCCGCCCGAGAGCTTATCAGCAAGCGAATTTGCAAGCGCAGATGCAGGGTATTGCTCCAAAAGCATTATCTCGGTATCAATGGGCTCTGCATTCTCATAAGCATACCTTAAAAAGCCGACAGTATCGCTCAGCCCCTGCGTATCAAGAGATGATAAATATTTTTTATAGACACTGAAAAGTGCTTTATTTGCACCGGGAAACTCACCGCCCGAAAGATAGCTTTGCATTATTTGCTGCTCATTTTGGGTTATCATCTCACGCAGTTTTGTAAGCGTGCCAAGCATATTCACCGCATCAGAAAATGACGCATTTTCAAAATACGGCGTATCCTTTATTATCCTGTAAAGCAGCGCCTGCGCCTTGCCTGTATCGACAATTTCTCTGTCATAAGCCTTACCGCACTTCATAAGCGCCCACTGCGCAAGCTCCGCCTCACCCATTATCCTAAGCCCGAAGGTCGGCTGCCCGTATGCTGCAAGTGTGCGCATAAGCTCTGTACCGCTGACATATGGGGCAAGAAGTATTCTTTCTTTCATATTATCACCATGCTTTCTGTCAGATCTGTGCTTATTTTTATTATACACTCTATTCCCTTGTTTGTAAACAGTTTTTTAGTTATTCTGCCCCGCGATACCTGTTTTTTACTTATAAGCAAAACCTGACAGTTTTCTTTGTTATAGCCGTGTCTATATCTATTGATCTCAAAAGCTCAGCTATTTTTTCTGCGGCGTCCTTTGTCAGATGTTCAAGACGGGCGGATAGTATTAAGTACCCTTCTCCGTTTGATAACATCTGTTGAGTGACCTTGCTGTATTCTAATGCGATATTAAGGCGTTCTGTTTCTAATATGAAGATGGAACCGGTATCATAGTTGTTTGACTGTATATTATTGATCTCAGCGGTAAATGCACCCAGCTCGCCGCCGTCGAAAGGCGCTTTGAACTCTACATCATAATATGTGAAATATTCCTTGTCATACTCGGGGAATTCTTTTTTATTGATGTTGATCAGCCTGATCGTTTCAAAGATGCAGTTGTGTGCTTTCATAATACAAGAGTAGTATTTGTTAAATTGCACTTTATTAGGTACATTTTTGCCCCATTGTCCGTTTTTCACTTCATCAAGCTCTTTTTTATACTCTTTGAGCTTTGTCAGAACAGAAATGTATTTTTCTTTGAATTTACGCTTTTCCTCAATCCTTTCCTTCACGAATTTTCTATATACAACGTCTTTTTCATTATAGCTGCGCTTTAAGGACATATAATATAAAAACAAAAGTCCCAGCGGCACGAGCGAGCATACTGCACACAAAAGTATCGTGTAAAATATCTCATCAATTTTCAACGTCTCCTGATCAAGCGCTAAAGCAATACCACTCAATATAAGCGCAGGATACCCTATCAATTTAAGTATAAAAGAAAAAGTTTTCAATACCTTCCCTTTGTGCTCAATGTAGTATTCATCAGGGTGTGGCCTTGTCATCGACTCCGGGTACGGGACAGGAATACTATTGATATTTTCTGCTATATCCGGCAGTGATACAACGCCGTTTTCATACACCTCCTTTATCTTTTCCGTCACATCATTGCTGATAAGTATCTTAGCAATAGCATTATCGGGGTTTTTCTCTATCCATTTCTGACGAGCCTGTACCTTCGGGATAAAATCTTCACCGTCACGGTATATAGTCCATACACCAAACTCATCGTAGTCTTCATACGAGGGGCAGTTCTCCCTCTCCCAAAGCCCAAACGCCGTCTGCCTGTCGATAAGCTGCCCCTCTGTATCGGTAAAATACTGCCAGAATCTATCATCAGGATCGTAATACTTGTAGCTTTTGCAGTTTTCTCTTTGCCAGCGGTCACGGGCTTCTTCCCCGGTGAGATAATCGCCATACTCGTCATAATAATAGTAGTATTCGTCATTCGGATCGTATTCAGAGTATGGCGGCGCAGACTTTTTGCGCTGCATCTCCTGCTGGAAATCAAGCTCATTCTCATACTGCTGCGCCGCAATTAAGTTCATGGCTCTTGCGTGGTCTTCCTCCTGCTGCTGAAGCATTCTTGAGTGCTCCTGCTCCTGCCTTAGCATTCGCCTTGAATGTGCTTCCCTCTCCTCGTTCTCACGCCTGAGTGATCGCTCTCTTGCCTCGTTTATGCGTTTTTCCGAAAGCTCACGCTGTTTTGCAAGCCTTTCCTCCTCACGCTCTCTTTGTCTGTTTTGTGAGGAATTATTTCGCAGCGCCTCGTTCCTGTCAAGGTTTCGTGCAATGATCTGTGCTTCACGATTGTCCAAACTTTTTGACAAGTTTAGCGATCGGTTATTGTTGTTATTCATAAAAATGACCTCCTTTTTGTGGATACATTCATTTTACCATATACATTGCTCAGAATTCTGCACATCACAGCCGCTATAATATACTTACAGACTACTTAACAGCATATACAAAATATGATACAGTGCAAAGTTAAGAAAAATGAAGGGAGAGATGATCTTGCTTTTAACAATAACCTATGAAGGAACTAACACACCAGAGCTTGGTTTCCTTTTACATAAAAATCCTGCGAGGGCGCAGCAGTTTGAGCTGAATTTCGGCAAGGCATATGTTTTCTATCCCGAGGTGAGTGATAATAAAACAACTGCGGCACTGCTGCTTGACATTGACACGCTTGATCTTGCAAGGGGCAAGGTCGGCAGCAAGGACGGCGGACTTTTTGATTATGTAAATGACCGCCCCTATGCGTCAACGTCATTTATGAGTACGGCTATCGCAAGAGTTTTCGGAACGGCGATGAGTGGAAAATGCGAAAAGCGTCAAACACTTGCCGGCACGCCGCTAAAGCTTACTGCAACGCTTTACTCACTTAAAGACAACGGCGATATAACTCTTGCAAACGAGCTTTTTGAGCCGCTTGGATATACTGTGACTACCGGGCGTACAAGGCTTGATGAGAACTTCCCGATGTGGGGCATCTCACCTTATATCGACCTGACGATAAGCGGAAAAGTACGGCTGTCGGAACTGCTTGGTCATCTGTATGTACTGATACCTGTTTTTGATAAGCAAAAGCATTACTACTTTACCGAGGACGAGATAAAAAAGCTGCTTAATCACGGCGAGGGCTGGCTTGCAGACCACCCGAGCAGAGAGAAGATAGTACGCAGATATTTTACAGCAAGAAAAAGCTATGCAAGAAAGGCGCTTGACATTCTGCTCGCTGACGAAGATAATAATGAGAACGAGAACGAGAAGGCAAAGGAAGAAAAAGAGATACGAACACCACTTAACACTCAGCGTTTAGAGGCAGTTAAAAACGAGGTCATCGCAAGCGTTATAGACCTCGGGTGCGGCGAGTGCAGGCTCACATCAATGCTTTTGAGCGAGCCGCAGATAAAAAAAGTCACTGCCTGCGACGTATCAGTCACCGAGCTTGAAAAGGCGGCAAAGCGTCTGCACCTTAACACTATGAACACTCACCGCAAAAACAAGCTCACGCTTATGCAGGCATCACTTACATATAAAGATAAACGCTTTGAGGGCTTTGACTGCGCCTGTGTTATCGAAGTCATCGAGCATATTGAGCCTGCGAGGATACCTGCGTTTGAGCGTGCGGTGTTTGAATTTGCATCACCTAAAACAGTAATACTCACAACACCAAACAGAGAATACAACAAAAATTACAAGTTTATGCAGGAAAATGCCCTCCGCCACGGCGACCACCGCTTTGAGTGGACAAGGGCGGAGTTTAAGGAATGGACAGAGCATATCTGCAAAAATTTCGGCTACACCTGCGAGATAAGCGGAATTGGCGATGAGGACGAAAGCCTCGGCACACCGACACAGATGGGGGTGTTTATAAGAAATGGATAAGTATAAAATAGAGCTGCCCGAGTTCTGCTTGGTAGCGCTTGTCGGGGCAACATCTTCGGGGAAGAGTACATTTGCGCATAAGCATTTCAGATCCACCGAGGTGCTGTCGTCTGACTTTTTCAGAGGAATGGTCTGCGACGACGAAAACAGCCAGAGCGCATCTGCTGATGCGTTTGAACTGCTTTACTATGCGGCAAACAAGCGCCTTGACAATATGAAGCTGACAGTAATTGATGCTACGAATTTGCAGCCTGCCGCAAGGAAGAAAATATTAGACATTGCAAAGGAGCAGAATGTCCACACAGCAGCGATAGTTTTAAATATGCCCGAGGAGCTTTTGCAGCTAAGAAACAAAGCACGCCCCGACAGAGATCTGCCCGAGCGTGTGATACGTCAGCATTGCCGTGAGGTAAAGCGCAGCATAAGAAATCTAAAGCGTGAGGGCTTTAGATTCGTGTATGTTATAAACTCTCCCGAGCAGCTTGAAAATACCGAGATAGTGCGCACCAGGCTCTGGAATGACAAGCGTGACGAGCATGGACCTTTTGATATTATCGGTGACATCCACGGCTGCTGTGATGAGCTGGAGATGCTGCTTGAAAAGCTCGGCTATGTAAAAACAAACGGTGTATATTCTCACCCCGAGGGCAGAAAGGCGGCATTCCTCGGTGACTTGTGCGACAGAGGAAACAGAAATGCCGATGTTTTACAGCTTGTAATGGATATGGTAAAGTCGGGCGGAGCAATAGCCGTTCCCGGCAACCATGATGTAAAGCTGCTCAAATACCTGCGCGGCAAAAAGTTTTCCATGTCGCACGGCATTGACAAAACGATAGCCGAGATCGAAGACAGAGGTGAGGAGTTCAAACAGCAGGCGGCCGAGTTTATCGATGGGCTTATAAGCCATTATGTGCTTGATGACGGCAAGCTCGTTATCGCCCACGCAGGGATTAAAGAGGAATATATCGGCAGAGGCTCTGCAAGAGTAAGGGATTTTTGTCTGTACGGTGAAACTACAGGTGAAAATGATTCCTACGGCCTGCCCGTGCGCCTTGACTGGACGGCTGATTACAGAGGGCGTGCGGCTGTCGTTTACGGCCATATCGCAGGCAGAGAGGTAAGGGAGAAAAACAACACCTTCTGCATAGATACGGGCTGTGTGTTCGGCGGCAAGCTGACGGCTTTTCGCTGCCCCGAAAGGGAGATAGTCGAGGTTGATGCCTTGCAGGAATATTTTACACCGATAAAGCCGCTTGATGAGCCTGATGTGCAGATAGATGAGTCTATCGGCGATATGCTCACGATAGGTGACATTGACAAAAAGCTGCACATTGAAACTGCGCTTATGAATTCTATCGACATTCACGAGAACAACTCGGCAGCGGCACTTGAAACAATGTCACGCTTTGCGGCTGATCCGCACTGGCTCATCTATCTTCCGCCGACAATGTCGCCCTGCGAAACAAGCGAGCTTGACGGGTTTTTAGAGCACCCCTTGCAGGCGTTTGAATATTACCGCAGCCGTGGTGTAAAAAACGTTGTCTGCGAGAAAAAGCATATGGGTTCAAGGGCAGTCATAATCCTATGCAAAACGCCCGAAACAGCAGTTAAACGCTTTGGTATAGCAGACGGCACAAGGGGCATTATCTACACCCGAACGGGCAGAGGATTTTTTGATAAGCCTGATACCGAAAAAGAGCTGCTTGACAGGCTTGATAATGTGCTGACACAGACGGGCTTCTGGAATGATTTTCAGACTGACTGGGTATGCCTTGATACCGAGCTTATGCCGTGGTCGGAAAAAGCGCAGGGGCTTATAAGGTCGCAGTATGCGCCTACTGGAAATGCCGCAAGGGGCAGCTTATCGGCAGCAGTCGCAGCGCTTGAAAAGGCTTGTCAGAGGCAGAATAATGCCTTTGAGGTGGACAAGACCACCTCGGGGCAGAATGTTGACTTTCAGGCTGTGCTGAGCGCCTATAAGATAAAGCAGGAGGATATAGACCGCTACATCAAGGCATACCGTGAATACTGCTGGACGGTGAAAAGCACCGATGACTTCCGCATAGCACCGTTTCACATACTTGCTGTCGAGGGGAAGGTCTTTTCCGGGGAGAAGCACATATGGCATATGGAAAACATCAGAAAATACATCACGGGCATTGACGCAGTCTTTATGGAAACGCCGTTTATCTGTGTTGACACCGAGAACGAGGAGAGCGTTCAGAACGGTGTCAACTGGTGGCTGACACTTACCTCGGACGGCGGCGAGGGAATGGTAGTAAAGCCCGAAACATACACCGCAAAGCAGGGCTACAAGCTGTTGCAGCCTGCCGTCAAGTGCAGAGGGCGGGAGTATCTAAGGATAATCTACGGCGCAGAGTACCTTGCCCCCGGGCATCTTAAAAGGCTGAAGGTTCGCTCACTTACACGCAAGCGCTCACTTGCGCTCAAGGAATTCTCACTCGGAATGGAATCGCTGCACAGGTTTGTAAAAAACGAGCCGCTTTACAGAGTACACGAATGCTCATTCGGCGTGCTTGCCCTTGAAAGCGAGCCTGTTGATCCGAGATTATAAAAGCAAATATCTCCTATGGGAACTAATACCCATAGGAGATATTTTTTTATGGCAATAACACTAATTTGCATTTCTTTCCTTTATCACATTCAGGTATTCCTCACTAAACAGCCTTTCACCGCCTGCGCTGAAAAGTCCCGTCTGCGTGTCAAGCTCCTGTAAAAGCGAGCCGCCGCATTTCAGCCTTGCCCCTGCATACAATGGCATATCACCAAGCAAGGCAAGTGCAGTTTTGCTGTCATCATCGGTAAGAACATCAAAAAAATGCAATTTCTTGTCACCCGATATTATATAGATGCTTTCGGCGCTTTTTTGTACGATGCTGTCCTTGATGATGCTTACTATCTGCTCTTTATCGGGGATAGCACGCCACAGGCGCAGTTCATCATCTCTCTGTGCCCCGATAACACACAGCGCTTTATACAGCTTGTTGTAGACTGCCTGACTCGGATAAAACCTCGGATCTGAAAAGATCTTAGCACCAAAGCCCTCAAAATATTCGAGTATCGCGGCGGCGCAGCCTGCACTTCTGCTCTGCCCGTATTCGCACTGGCAGATGATTTTTTTGCCCATTGATACGGCAGTAAAAACAAACCTTGCCGCTGCCTTTGCCGTGCTGAAAAAGTTATCATATCCACCGTTTTGCAAAAGCTCGTCCATATCAAGATCGTCTGCTATGACCTTGAAAGAGCTTGCCTTTGTAAGGGTAAGATTTACAGGCTTTCTCTCCTCATCACAAAAGCTGATAATGGCAGTATCCGTATCTATACCGCCGTGGTAGAGCAGCTTTTCTATCTGTTTCCTTGAAAGTATTTCTATATCCATTTTCCACCTCTGAAGTATAGAGCTTTTTATCCTTCTCTTTTCCTTACATATACAGTATAGCAAAGGCTATGCGCAAAATTCTGTGCATAGAAACAGCCGCCCGCAGGCGGCTGAAAAAAATATCACCTCACTTCTTATTCTTTGTTTTTCCGTACCTTTCATTTACCGATACCCTGCACTCGGGCAGCATTGCACAAAGCTCCTCTTTCTTTTCATCACTTATCCTGCAATTGCCTGCTCTGAATACTTTAAGGTCTTTAAATTCTTTTAAAAAGCTCAGATCTCCTTCAAGGTCAAAGCCTTCAAGAGTTATTCTTTGAAGATGTTGCATATCCTTTAAAAACTCTATGCTGCCAAGCTCCTTGCCTTTTATGAATTCTGAAGGGCGGCGGCCAAATTCACCGAAAAACACCTCAATGCTTTCAAGGCCTTTCATTTTGTTGATGTCTTTAAGCCCGTCATTGTCTGCACCTGTTATGGATAAGGCATCTATATTCTGCTTGTCTGTAAGATAGGCTGTGTCGAATTTGCACCTTGCAAGCCTTAATGATGTTACATTTTCAAGACCGTCAAGGTAATCTATCCCACGCAGGTCGGTGTCAAAAAACGTCAGATGCGAAAGTGTGTCTATCTCCCTGAGCCTTTTTATCTGCCCGGGAGTGCCGTTTCTGAGATCGAACCGTCTGCGCTTTTGTGAGATTGCAAGCTTGAACAGCTCATCAAAATCAATAAGCATAATTCTTCTCTCTTTAGGTATCTTCATGATATGGCTGTGCTGTATACCCTTGCGCAGCATTTCTTCAAGCTGCTTGTTAAAGCTTTCATTTCCAAGCACCGTCACCATATCAAGCATCGGCAGCATTGCAAGGCGCAGGTTGTTGGGCGTAGTCTTGACCTTTATTACCGTGCGGAAATCATCATTCTCGGGGTTTACAGTATCCTTTCTTATCTCACCGCCGACTCTTTCGACAAACTCGGAAAGAACATCATTGTCCACTCTCACCGTGAACGTTTCGGGCAGCCCGCCGCCGAGAGTCGGTGAAAGCTTAATATATTCCTCCAAAGTCCCTCTTTCCTTAAACCCCGGTATAGTCGAGAGAGGACGTCGTTTTTCATCTGTCACAGTCACATTAGTGGTCCTGTCAAGTGACATTTCAGACAGAGTGTCCTCGCCGTCAACAGCGCAGATCATCACATACCTGTTGTTTGAGATTACAAGCTCGTAAGGACTTGCAAGCACTCCTGCTGTCGGGTATTTGCGATACCATGCAAGATCCTCTTTAAGTATCTTGTAATTGAGCCTTACCTTTTTGTTTTCCGCTATCGCAGTCTTGATCTCCTCATAGTTAAAGATAAGATCTTTGCCCTTTTTACCCGAATAATTATTCATTCTTGAAATGAAATACTTTTTATCCTTTTTTATCTTTTCCGTCCCGAAATATAACAGCTTGTCGATTATCTCCTCAGCATTGTCTGCCGAGATAGCATTTGTGTATATAAGGCTGTCGATAAGCACGGCTATCTCACTGTCTTCAAATTCCTTTTCATCAAGCACATAGTTTTTCTTAGGATCGGCGTAAAAGCCCGCCTCGTTCAGAGTATTGAGATGCTTTCTGAGTGTATTTCGTGAGATCTTCAAGCCGTATTCACGCTCTATCTCCTCACACATCTCCTCCTGTGTCAGAGTGCGACTCTCCGAAGTAAAGCGCCTGAGATAATCAAGAACGATGAGCAGAGCCCCTTCCTTGTACAAAAATTCAGCGTGTCTGAGATCATTCATAAATTTGTCCTCCTTAGATTTCACTATGGTCATTATAACGTGTGTTATGCACAAAATTTTGCGCATCATCATTTGCGCCGTGTGTCGTTTTTTATATGATAGCATATTGGAAAATGAATTTCGTCAACAAATTGTGAACAATGTGGGAGAGGGGGAAATTTTGGACGATTTGGCTATATTTGACAGATTCTCCCCATAATCTTGACGATATTGGTCAAATATGCTATAATAAAATCACTAAATGCGTTTTTATTAGGAGGCGTTTATAGATGGATAAAGAAAAAACCATTCTAATCAATACAATGTATAATGGTAATCGTGGTGCTTATTCCCAAGAGGGGAACAATATCGTGCATGAGGTGATAAATCTTATAAAGGCAGATAACGGAAATAACTACCTTTATATCGTTCGGGATGGAAAAGTCAATTATAATAGGAATATAGGCTGTGTCCTTCTTGCAAGACAGTCACAGTTTAAGTTCACTGTTGAAATAATAGCTAAGGCTGAAGGCTTAGAAGTTTATAATCAGAGAGTGGATAAATGCAATCGTGACGGTATCACTTATGGTGGGAAAAAACTTTCTGAAATTTTTAGTGATAATACCTACAATGGTGTTAGAGAGGACAACCCCATTTGCATCAGTTTCAGAGCCGATAATATTTATTCTCCAAAAAAGAGATTATATTTAACTACTGACACCAATATAAAAATGGATAATGATAAGATATGTATTTCTTACATAGGAAAAAATAGTTCTTACACTAAAGCCGGAAAAATCAACAATCAATCTATGAAATTATATGTTGAGGAAAGTTCAGAAAAGAATAACTATGATAAGCTATGTGAAATTGTTAATAGCGAAGATCTATGGGAAGAATATAATCTGCTCAAACTTGATGACATCAATTTATCAGACAACAGACAGTGCTTTATGAGTTATATTGGTCAGCAGTATAATGAAATCGCATATTCAAATCTATTTGCCAATGTATTTACAAGCTATTCAAATGAATTTAAGGAATTTTGTGAGAAAGTATTGAAAACTGAAATAAAAGACAGCTATAGTGTTAAAAGAGAATATGAAAACATTGATATACTTATTTATGATGAGGAAAATGTAATAGTAATAGAAAACAAAATTCATTCTTCAATAAACGGAATTGATTACTCAACTAAAGAATCTCAATTAAGTAAATACTACAATATAATCAATAGTGGAAAGAAAAAAGCACACCACAATAGCGGTAGCAAAAACGATTCTAAAGAAATAGATATTGGTATCAATTTTAGCAATTATAAAGCTAAAAGATTCTATATTTTCGCACCTGAATATGAAATCACAACATTGTCTTCATTCATTGAAAAACAGGATTTGAAAAATGGTAAAGACTATACAATGATTTCTTATAAAAGTATATACGACCACTATATCAATTATAAAGATAGTATAAAAGATGATGTTTTTAAAGAATTCCTATTATCATTAGTACCCCATACCAAAGATAATGACAATGATGTGGAAAAACAAATGATGTTGAGGATCAAAAGCAAAAAGAATAATTAATTTGCAAAAAAATGCCGCACGTTCGCCCCCTGCGGCATTTTTGCTGCGATCACACCCGCACTATCACCCCCACCAACTTCCCCCTCTCCTCCATATCTCTGATATTGCAAAGCGTCCCTCTCGTCCTTCCGTCCCAGAACATCAATGCTATGTCAGCCTCGTCTGCCATGGCAATATCCTTTTGCCTGTAAAACTCAAATCCTGTTTTGCCGCCGGTTTCAATGTGCCTGACATCAAAGCTGCCGACGTTGTTTCTCACCCTTTCGCCGCTTGCAAAAACGGTCACGTCCTTGTGGCATAGCTTTAACAGATACTCCTGTATCAGCCTGTCCGCCCCGAAGCAGTCGCCTACCAGAACGCTCATCTTTTCATTGTGTACCCTTATCAACGCACTTTTCATAGCAGGCGACAGCTCCCTGATCGTCTTTGAACCGCCTATGAATATTTTTTCAGTCATATTATCACGTTCCTTTGTTATGACACTATTATACTGCTGTTTATGCACGAAATTCTGAGCATACTATCTGATATGCTTGACCTAAGGAGATTGTTGCCTGATCCCGATCCTGCATCAGGCATATACTATTCATGATCAACACCTCGGGAAGTATATCTGACGATATGATAACTGCGGCATACTCCGAGGTCAAGGGGCGACAGACCAGTTTGACGGAAAGCTCAAAGGCTGGCTCGGATTCTTTGATGCAGCGGTCATCGAACCGAAGCCATTTGAAACGGAAGATGAATTTAGAATAATCAAGCCCGAGGGTGGAGGAGGAACGGATTTTCAGATCATCTTTGAGTATGTACGGGAGAATATGCAGGACAGGCTGCCGGCAAGCATTATTATCCTGACCGACGGCTATGCGCCTTTCCCGGAAGAAAATCTGACTATGGGCATAGCCGTGCTGTGGCTGTTAAACAATGACAGCATCGAGCCACCGTGGGGTAAGGCGGCAAGGATAAGCATAGACAGGTATGCTCAAAAAACTGCGTCTTACAAAAGCCACACGGATAAAGGATGAAATGGAAAAACGTACAGTATCGACCTCCAGCGGAGAACGATCTGACAACAAGCTGTAAAAGAGGTAATGGAAATAAAAGTAATGCCCTCTGCGTTTAAAAGTGCAGAGGGCAAGCCTTTCTCAAATATATGTGATATGCTTTTTGTGATACTCTATAAACTCACCCGGTTCAAAATGCCGCAGCTCGCCGAAATCGGAGTGCATCAGTTTGAGCAGCGCTGCTGTTCTTGCTTGTGTGTTAAGGCTCCGTTTCGGGTTGAATTCAATGTCGGTAAAATGGTCAAAGTCTGCAAGACGGGAGATCTCATCAGCAATCAGCGATTCCATGACGGCATTCAGGTAGATGTAGTCATAGAATACAGTCTTAGGCAGCAGAGGAAATCTGATGCCTTTATACTCAAATTTTGTCAGCTTAAAGCCTGCGGAATGAAGTGCGCCTGCCGCAGCCTTTGCCTCCTTCGGGTGGAGCGAGAGCCATTCGGTGTGGGGCTTTCCCGAACCGTCATCAAATACCTTAGATGACTGGAACACGCACTCCAGCGGATAGCCGTCAAGCGTCAGGTTGAAGGCACTCAGCTTTACACCGAGCGGCTCGGTGCTTTTGGTGCTTACTTCCAGCGGACGTGCATCTGAAACGAGTGCCCTTATTGCACTGTGCAGACTGCCCACAGACTTCTGCTTCTGACTTGATGAAAACCCCGCAAACCATTCAAACTCAACATCACGCTCGCAAATTTTTCCGCCTGAGATGTAATAAACAGGTCTTACTGCCATAATGAAACCTCCGTTCTTTTACTCATTATTTCATATTTAAAATGAATGTCAACCGTACTGTTATAATATCATACTTTATGCACAGAATTTTGTGCAGGGAGTTAAAAGCTAACGCTCGGAGACTAAAAGAGCGTATAAGACTCGGGCGGCTTTTTTGCCCAATTTTCTGCGCACGATGTATGTTATCATAAAAACAAGAAAAGGCGATAACATATCATGTCGGCTGGTATTTCAGGCGGCTGCCTGATAACCGGCGGATATATGCAGAGGTGATTATATGAAGAACAAAGCTCTTGAAGCAGTTCTTGGTGACGGGTTCACCTTTATGAAGCGCAGACTCGGTGACAGGACTTTGCCCTATCAGCACTGGGGCTGTGAGTGCGGTGACGAGTGGTTTGAGCTTATCAATTCGCTGTGTGGTGAGTTAGAAAGCGCATATAAACAGCGCAGTCTTACGCCCGATATAAGAGTATTGCAGGTAAAGCAGAAGTTCGGCAGGCTGAGGTTTTATTACACCTTTGAGGGTGAGAAGGACGGACTTGTGATCGACTTTCTCGGTTCGGGGACGCTTCGTATTGGATCGGCTGATGACGGCATCTCCGAAGATATTAAAAACCTGCGTTCAGAGATAAAGAGCATCGTCTCAAAATACGAGGAAAAGAGCGCAACAGTCTGCGAGCTCTGCGGAGAAGACGGCTCACTTTGCAGGCTGCAGAAAAACTATTATAAAACTCTGTGTGAGAGGTGCTGTAATGAGCTGGCAAAGAAGTCGTGAAACAAGAAGACGCCTGAAAAGGCTGAGCTGTGCGACCAAGCACAAGTCCGTTGGTGCGTGGTATGACACCGACAAAGGCAGATATATAAAAACTAATGTCTGTGAGTTTCGCAAGGGCTATCTGCGGATGATTGCCAACCGCAAGGTGCGCCATTCCAAAAATGCGGGAAGCGGCGGAATCTATAAAAAGGTATATGATTATTGGAATGAGTTGTATTAGCAGCTTATACCCGATAACGTAAATATCAAAATGTACTTATAATGATAAAAGATGCGCAAAAATCGTGCATACAAAGTGATATAATACAGACAGCTGAGAATGAAAGGAGAGATCATTATGGTAGAGATTACTTTGATGAACAGAGAGAAGATAAGAGAGCGTGTCGAAAAAGACAGCTTTGGCAAAAACAGTGTCGTGTTCTGCTTTTACAAAGACGGTGAAGAACAGATAGACTTTGGCAAGACCAGGGCAAAGGGGCTGTGTGCAAAGCTCGAGGATATAGGCTGCGAGGAGATCCGCAGGCGCTATAATAGCAGCAATGAGTTTTTTGAGGAAGCTGACATTATCGCAGGAGCAGCAATTAAGGCTGTTGCGGAAGGTAATGAGATCATCTTCGAGGAAAGCACACTCGGTGCGTCCTGCGCAGCGGCGATACTTGAATTTTTTACAGGCGGCGGTATGCAGATCTATAACAAAGGGCAATGCAGACAGAATGATTACGGCATGAATGTGGAGGTATACGAAAAGCTCTACACAACGCTGTGCTGTATAAAGCTGTTGCATGACGACATCGACTTTGACAGGCTCAGGACAGGAAGAGCTGCTGTAAACAGGCAGGAGATGATCTTAAAGATCTATGGCATAATGCAGAAGGAATATCAGATACTCAAAGCCTGTGAAGCAGAGGGCGAGGGCATTGTTGAAGAAATAGGAGAAACGGACGGATTGTATCTGTCTGCACGCAGCGGTGCCCGTTCGGTCGAAGAACATAACGAGGTATTTGCTTTCAGCTGTGTCACTAAGGATAAGGTGTCGCACTACTACTGCGGATTTCTGTGTTCCGAACTGCTTGGAGAATTCTTAAAAAAATATACAAAGGATGATATTGAGTATTTCGGGGTAGAGTTTTGGCATGAAAACAATGACTACGGTGTAAAATACACCGACTCGGAATGCGGTGACTCTTTCACAGCCGAACACCTCTATACATATTACTGCATCATCGACGATAAGTTTGGTGTTAAGGAAAAGGATATTTATGACTGAGAAAAAATACACACTTTCCGGGATATATGACATACCGATAAAACGCTATGAGCCGGACAGCGAGGTGAAAGGCTTTATAGTTGCAGTCCACGGCTTCGGCGGTGACAAGGAAAGCTCGGCGATCAAGGCGCTGGCGGAGCGTATGACGAAAAGAGGTCATGCAGTAATAGCCTTTGATCTTCCCGGTCACGGTGAGAGCCGTGCAGACGAGTATTTCTGCACGGCAAACTGCTGCCTTGATCTTGCAAAAGTATTTACACACTCTTGCGATCTATACCCGGATACAGATAAAAAGGCTGTGTTTGCGACCAGCTTCGGCGGATATATCACGCTGCTTTCGCTTGATACTTTGCCTGAAGATGTAAGTATAGTTCTGCGTGCGCCTGCTGTAGATATGCGCTCGGCATTTGAAAGAATGCTGCCTGTGACCATTGAAGAATACAAGCGCATCGGCTTTGTTCAAATGGGGTTTGAGCGGAAACTAAATGTGCCTTATCAGTTTTATGCGACGCTTTGTGAAAATGACATTTCTCAGACAGATATGCAAAGAGAGCTTCTTATCATTCATGGCAGCAGAGATAATATCGTCCTTCCTGAGCATATCAGTAGGTTCTGTAAGGCTAATCCTAAAGCAAGGCTTGAATTGATAGAAAAAGCCGATCATAGATTCAAGGGTAAAGGAGAGATCGAAAGAGTAATTAGTTTAGCTCAGAGGTTCATTATCGGTTGATAAAAAAGGCGGTGCATTTAGTTGTATCGCCTTTAACATTTTAAGCTCCATTTAGGCAATGCGCAGTTTTTTGTGCATCACCTTTGCTATTATATATACAGAAACAAAAAGTACAACGTTAGAAAGCTTTATCACTGCCGGCAAAGCAATAAAACGTAACGGAGATCCAAAGGAGGAAACAAACATGATCTGCTACAGGATAATCATTGAGCTTGACAAACCTATCCCGACTGTTAAAAACGACCGTGGCAGAAAAGAGTATGATGACGAGATCGTAAGCGGCATCAATAATGCACTTGCCGAATACAATAGAAAATACTGCGGCAGAAGATGTGCATTTATTTATCAGAACACCAAAAACAAGCTGTCGCTCGGCTTTGTTCTCTCCGACACAACAGCTCTTAGTGACGCTCTCGGTGAGCTTATGTATATGGCAGGTATATCCGGCAAAACAGAGCAGGAGGAGATCACTGTCAGGGCGCTTGACAGACTGGCAAACATGAGATTCAGGAATGAATTTGAATTTGACAGCGATGACCTCTATGCTCTGGGCATAAGATGCCTTACTAACACACATTGCCCACCTGAGGAAAAAATTGCCCGGGAGTATACATACGATCAGCTAAAAAGATCTGCCGAGCTTGGTCTTTACGATGAGAGCTTTGAGCAGGAGGTGGACCGTATTGTTTATCCGGCTGCTGTCGAGAATGCAAAGGGACACCCCGTACATTATATAATACGTTCCGGCAGTCCCCTGAAGGTATGCGACGGGCTGATAGATACACTTTACAGATTTGGAAGGCTCAGATCCCGGCGTTATACCGTTATAGGTCTGCATCAGTTTATAAACGGCTTTCAAGCAGAGGGGATCTTCAGGATAGCCAAGGGCGGAACGGTGGTTTTTGACCTTTCAAATATGGAGGAGCAGCAGAATAACACAGCGACTTCAAATATGCTGCCGAATGAACTCTATGATCTGATAAAAGAGCATAAGCACACAACGCTGATCATTTTTGCACTGCCAAACTGCCTTGAAACTCAGGCAGAAAAGATAAAGATCGCCCTGCCGGAGCTTACCTTTGTAGAGATAAGTGAGCGTCTTGCGATGAATAACGATGCAAAAAAGCTGCTGCGTGCCTTTGCAAAAGCTGATAAAGTCAAGACCGACAAAGAATTGCTGTCTGCCGTGGCGAAAGACACGGGGTACTATGCAAACGATCTGCGTCAGCTTTACGACGTGTGGTACACAAACACTTTGAAAACCAAGATCTATCCGCAGTATTCAGAGTTTAAGAAGAATGTGGAGCTTGACAAGACTGTCACTCCCGTGGGTGATGCCTACTCAAAGCTCTCGGAAATGATCGGGCTTAAAGAAGTCAAGAAACTAATTGAGCAGGCAGTGACCTATTCAAAGATACAGAAAACACTCGCAGAGAGAGGTATGTCCAATTCAAAGCGTGCTATGCACATGGTTTTTTCGGGCGCACCAGGCACTGCGAAAACCACCGTTGCAAGACTTTTCGCACAGATACTCAAGGACAACGAGGTGCTGTCTGTGGGTGATCTGATCGAGTGCGGAAGAAAGGATCTTGTAGGTCAGTATGTCGGCTGGACGGCGGTTCAGGTAAAAAATATGTTTCGCAAAGCCAAAGGCTCTGTGCTTTTCATCGACGAGGCATATTCACTGCTTGATGACAAAAAAGGCAGCTTCGGTGACGAGGCTATAAACACTATCGTTCAGGAAATGGAGAATACCCGTGAGGACACGGTGGTGATCTTTGCGGGCTACCCAAAGGAAATGAACGAATTTATAGAGCGCAATCCCGGACTGCGTTCACGCATAACCTTCTATGTTGATTTTCCGGATTACAGTGCTGCCGAGCTTTTTGACATAACAAAGCTGATCGTCAAAAACAACGGCTGCAAATTATCAGAGAATGCATCAGATGTGCTTATCCCGATGTTTGAAAAAGCTGCTCAGTCCGGCGATTTCGGCAACGGAAGATACGCAAGAAACCTTGTTGAGCAGGCACAGCTTGCACAAGCTATGAGGCTCTCAAAACGTGATCTCGGAAGACTTTCAGGTGATGACCTTTTGACACTTACCGGAGAGGACTTTGCAGAGATAAGTACGAACGCAATAAAAGAGAATGTACCCGACCGAAGAAGGATAGGGTTTATGGCAGGGTGATAATTATGTTAATTTAAAGCAAAGGAAAACCAGTTCTCCGAGGTCGCAAAGCTCGGGGAAGAGAATGAGTGAAGAATACTCTGAGTCTGTAAAAGTCTATGCGGGCGCCTCTGCCAAACTCGCAGCATACAAAGAATGGAGAGAACATAAATGAACATCAGAGAATACCTTCTGACCTTTGATATTATTGAGCTTTACGATGAGCTTTTCAAGGTGTTTGAAAACTGCGGTCAGACAGTAACAGCAGGGCGGACGCAGTTTTACAGGTTTATCAAAGAGATAAAAGCGACTAAGCCCATACTCTCACAAGGCGTGATATGCACACGTCCCTGTGACGATGACACCTATGACGTTTTCGTAAAAGAGCCCGGTGATGATGAAAATTACTCTCTGCTGTTTATAAAATGGGAGGAGATCCTCGGGTATTCGGCAGATGAGGAAAGCATCGCTCTCTGCGGCAGGCTGAATTATGCCGTTTGGGTGTTATGGGAAATGACATGGTTCGGCTTTACAAATAAAGAAAATGAGGCAGCAATATCAGACATTGAAAATGATACCGAAGACACAGAAGATATTACCGACCTTGAAGGCTATTTTGCTGCTTTGGAGTCTTAGGAGATCATGGATAGTAAAAAACCTATGAAAGGAGCAGACAATGGATAGCACGGTTTTATCATTTATAGATTCAAAAGCAATAAGGGAGCATATCAAAAGCACAGGCTATGTGTTCACCCCTGCGGAGCAGGCAGTGCTTATTTCACGAAGCTATGAACACTCTGTCAAGGAAAAGCTCGAGGCACTGGAATATATACTCAAAACATACTCAGAAAAAGAGCTTGGCAGTGAGAAGGTGGGAATGTTCGATTTTGATGAGCGTGAAAGAATGCCTTTTCGTAAAAGGCTGAGGGCGTACATTGAAGGAGTAAGAGCATCTGTTGTATTGGGGCAGGCTGGTATAGAAGATGGCTATTGTTTTTTTACATCTGAGTGTGAAAAAGGCTATGACCATTGCGAGCATGACACAAGGTGTTATAAAAGGTATGCAGACGCACATAAATATCTGCGTGAGCGTAAAAAAGAAAACTCGGAGAATAACTGCAAATATGAATACAGGATAACCATACAACCGTTTGGAGAGGACGGAGAGCTGTATCATATCTACGACAATGATCTCCGCCTTATTTATGCCGACACAGTGCTTCCAAATGATGATGAACTGCCGATACTTGATATAAGCGAGTATTATGTGTATGTTCCGCTGCCGTTCAAAAAGGGTGAGATAGTGAAGATCAAAAAAAGGGGAAGTTACAGCTTTGGTGATGACTATGCCGTATTCACATTTCCCGATGATGAAACCGATGATAGGTTTATAAGAATACTTGCCCGTCACCGTCGGAACGGCGACTATTCGGATATGTGTATCCCCCTGACTTATTTCATACCCGACAGAAGCCACACCTGCGGCGGTGCGTTCTGGTACGATCACTTCGATGCTCTCCTCCTTGATTCCTGCGATGAGAGCGACCTTGACAGGATCGAATACGGAACTAAATATTTTGCCGCCGCACTTGATGAGAACAGCGGATATGATATGTGGGACCTTATGCTTGACTATTCTCACGGCGATTTCAAGGACAGGAAGGTGTACTTTGATGCCGAGGAGTATCTGAGGGAGAAGTTTAGGAAGACAATAAAATGAGCTGGTGCAAAAAGTCGTCCTTCGGGCGGCATTTTTTGTGCGCAGAAAATTGCGCAGGCGATGTGTTACAATAATATCAGAAGGTAAAACAGTGATGATAACAATATGGAACGGGAGAAATAAACAATGCAGAAAAGAGTCAGGTACGGGCTCTTCACATTAAACATCTTAATACTGCATAAACACATAGATAAATATAAAGCTATTGAGAATGGATCAACTCCGGAGCAAAGTCTCATAAGGAATCAAGATATAATATGCGGTGAAGGACTGCCCGAAATGGAATTTGACAGCCTGGAAGCTGCCATTAAGGCTATGAAAGATCGATATGGAGATAAGCTGGAGCCCGTTGAAAATAAACACGGTATAGAAACGCTTTCCTGTTATGTTTTGGATTCAGAGCATAATATTGTTGCCGGAATGAACAAAGATACGACGGCTATTTTCGACAAAGAATAAGGATGTTTCTATGAACTACACCGAATACAAAAATATTATCCGTGCGACACCCGAAACACAGGGGCTTGGATACGAGATCGTCTTTATGTGGCTGAACCCCGGGCGGCTGCCTATAGGCGTAGTGTCGCTGAACGGCTGCAAGGATAAGATCATCAGAGTGCCGCCTGAAGAGATCAACCCTCATAGCGGCGGCAGAAACAGAGTGCCTGTCATCGGTGTGGCGCAGGAGGCTTTTGCGGGAAACACCGACGTCACCGACATAATACTCCCCTCGGGTATACAGAAGATAGGCAGAGCGGCATTCAGCGGCTGCACATCGCTGGAAAGGATAACCATACCAAAGGCAATCAAAAGCATCGGTGCGGACACCTTCAAGGACTGCGTCAGTCTGTGCGACATCTATTACGAGGGGACTCTTGATGAATGGAACAAGATCAATGTCATCGGTGACAGGCGAGAGGTGGAATTCGGCGGTCTTATTCCCGGTTCGCCGGTGCAGGAGATAGTCTCTGAGCGGCTTATCCGCACTCCCGGAAATGCAGCGCTGAGGCTTGCAAATATTCATCTGCGGTGCGAGCTGCCGAGTGCGAAGAATGCGAATGGGTTCACCGTCAGGGCAGGGAAGACGGATATAACAAGGCTCTTTGAATGGGATATTTGAGTGGATAATAGGATATGTGGTCGATTTTAAAAAGATTTATGATCAATAAATCATACCGGAATAATTAAGAATAGATCATTAGTAATGCTAAACTTTTATCATATCAGCAGAAACACTGAACGCATGGCAAACAGTAAATATACAGCCCGAAAAATAATATAAGCAGGACGCAGATCTTCAAAAAGTCTGCGCCCTGCTTTTTTATGTCAGGAATAAAATGTTAAAATACCATACAGCATATGCCGAAGGCTTGTTGACACATTGTCCAAATGCCCGACGGCAGATATTTATTGAATTATATAAAAAGGAGAATTTGTATGATGATCTCCAGTTTTGCCTTAACTCTAACCCTAAAATCCTATGTATAGGTGAGAGCTTTTGTTTTACTGTTTTTGGGATAAGACCGCCAGCCCCCCTGCAGAGTTCGGAGTTTACACCGACACAACCAAAACAAAAAAGTCGCAAAGGACATTAAAGGTCGCTCATCAGATATTAGAAATACTAAATGATCTGAAATCCGAGCAGCAAAGTGAAGAAAAGCGCCTCGGCAGCAAATAGAACAAAACAGACCGATTGTTTACCACATGGGACGGTCATGACATGAATCCGCAAACACCGTATCATTTTCTGAAAAAATTCTGCAAGAAAAATGAGCTGCCGTTTTATGGTATCCACAGTTTCCGTCATTACGCGGCATCTTCAATGATCGCAGCAGGAATAGACGTGACGACCGTTTCAGGCACGCCAGGGCATTGCAATTCTAACCAGACGCTGGGCACCTACAGCCATATGTTTCAGGACGCCCGGGCAAGAGTGGCATCAGCCATGGACAAGGCTTTCGGCTTTATCTGAGCGCATTTCAAAATAGCGGACAAACAGCGGACAAACCTATTTTCAGGCAAAAATAAAACTCCGCAAACCCCGTATTTTCAGTGGTTTGCGAAGTTTGAACTGGTGCGCCCACCCCTCCACTATCCGAACACCCACCCGTCAAAAGAACGCTCGCACTCGTTTTTTCACGGGTATTAAAGCACACCACCAGCTTATCATCATAAGCATTGATAGAGCTAATAAAAGTATCAATAAGTATCCGCTTGTTGTCATCATTTGTAAGGTCAAGCTCCTTGCTTTTTCTCAGCCAGAATATGATCTGGTCTTTGGTAAGTATCTCGGTTTGTATCTGCTCACGCATAATGTCAAGCTCTAACTTTCCCTTTTGTGCCTCTAATTCATCAAGGCGCTTTTTTGTTGATTTTGTAAGTATACCTGCCTGCATAGCATTGAGCATATTTTCGATACCCTTCTCTATATCAGCAAGCTGCCTTTGCAATAAAGGTACGGCTGTATTCTCACGCTGCTGAAGCTTTAAAAGACTTTCTGCAATATCCTCTATCATATCATCGGTAAACATCTCTGTCATTACCTTTTCAAATACAAGTTTTTCGGCAACGCTCTTTCTGATGGACGACTTGTGACAGCCCTTGTGCTTTTTTACATTGCTGCATTTGTAATAGTTGTAGATCGTACCGCTTTTGCCCGTTCCGCTTTCACCTACCATAAAAGCTCCGCAATGCGAGCATACAAGCTTTGTCGATAAAGAATATTCTTCCTTTGCCTTGAACCTCGAACGTGACTGCTTGTTCTTTTCAAGCCTTTGCTGTACCTTATGAAAAAGCTCGTCAGACACTATCCTCGGAACACCGTCCTCTATGACTACATCACGGTATTTGTACTGCCCCCTGTACTTTGAGTTATTGAACATAGCAGTAACCTTAGTTTTAATGATAGGCTTGCCGTGCTGTGATCTTATTCCTTTTGAATTAAGATATTCCACAATATCCTTGATCATCATGCCGTTTGCATACATCTCAAATGCGTCCTTTACATAAGGTGCTGTCAAGGAGTCTATCTGATAATGCTTGTCATCATCTATTACATATCCTATAGGAACAAAGCTCCCGTTGTACTTGCACTTGTAAGCATTTTCTTTCATTCCCCTTATGACCTTTTCCGAAAGCTCGTCCGAATAGTATTCCGCAAAGCCCTCCAGAACAGATTCAAGTATTATCCCCTCTGCACCTTCGGAAATGACTTCTGTTGCCGATACCACCTTGACACCATTCTTCCTTAGCTGTGCTTTGTAATGTGCAGAGTCATATCTGTTTCTTGCAAACCTGTCAAGCTTCCATACGATTATTGCATCAAACAATCCCTTGCCGCTGTCCTTTATCATCTTCCGAAACTGCGGACTTTGGCTGATCTGATCTATTTATGACTATCATAAAACAGGCGAATACACAGCGTGGCGAAATGCTGCGAAAGATCAGCCCGTCCTAAAACTAATCGCTTACTGTAATGGCGAATTTTTTGCATGGTGATGACGCATCAATTAGAAATGCAGTTGGCGATACTGCGATTTTTGTTATGTTTCGGAAACCTTAGGCTTATCAGTTACATCTTCCTCCAAATCCGTCAATTCTTTATCGGAGATTTTTTCACCCTTTTCTCTTGCAGCGTTCAGATCATCTATCAGCTTTGCGTGCTTTGACATAAGTTCATCGACTCGGTTAATGTCCTCGACTTAAAGCGCTCGGACACGCTCCTCCTCACGCTCTCTGAGCTGACGGACAATGCCTGCGTTGCGGCTGTCGTTCATTATCAGCTCAAACTTAACTTTCAGCTCCTTGGGAGAAATGTTGATACCGAAAAATGGCACAGCCGCCTCCCAAAGCGTACCTTTCAGCGTATCAATTCTCATTTCCTCACGCCTTGCAAGCTCGGCGATCGCCGCATGAAAACCGTGAGCCAATAGTGCCTGTTGATGAACGAGACATCATAAATGCCGAGGGAGATTTTGTTTACCGTGACGCTTTTATTCTCAGTTCAAGAAGCAGCAGAGCGCCCTCGTGGAAAATGTATGCTTTCACGGGGCTTGATGTTTCGTTTTCTATCGGAGAGGGGATACTTGACTTTTGCTACACCGACTTTACAAAGGAGCAGGACAGTATTTTGCTTTTAGGGGCGTTATTCAGCAGCGCCAAAAAGCGAGAGGCCATAGTCCGTAATCAAGACGAGGCACTTGAAGCCGAGAGCAGCAATATGGAACGCACGCTTTCAAGTCTGGACAGATACCTTTATCAGTCGGTTTACAGCAGTATTTTTCCGCCGTACATTGAGAATTTTACAAGAGATTCGATACCGATGTATATTCACTACATCGCCGAGATCCAAAAAGAAAAACTACGGCGAATTGAGTTTGTATTTGATGAAGAATTCTACCCCGACGAGCTGTCAAAGTTTTTGCCATGCGAACGGTATTCGCTTTACTCTGAGGTCTATGGAACTCCGACAGATTTCATAAGAGAAGAGCGTTTTACCATGAACGGCAATCTTGATCCGAGGTACTTGAAACGGGGCAATATTGATACGTCCGAGATCGCTCAAAGGCTCACAAGCTATGAGCCCACAAACAAAAAGAGCCCACTTGAAAAAGCGCTGGGGCTTGAAGCGGACAGGGTTAAACTTTTTTATCATGCTCCGAGGTTTATGGCGGTGGAGTATCGTGTCAGCACAATTCACGATATGCTGGAGCTTGAATTTACGAAGATGTTAGAACTTGGAACAAGACTGCACAAGTGCAAAATTTGCGGTAGGTATTTTATCGTCAAGGGCAATTATGTTTCCGATTACTGCAACAGAATTCGTGAAGGGCAGACAAGAACCTGTCAGCAGATAGGAGCGCAGAGGAAATATGACGAGCGGCTGAAAACCGATGAAGCTGTTGCGCTGTTCCGAAAGTATTACAAGAGATATTATGCTCGCACGAAGGTCAATCAAATTAAGCCCGACAAGTTCAGGAAGTGGAATTACAAGGCTTGCGAGATGCGGGACAGGTGCCAGAGTGGGAAGATAACGCCTACTGAATTTGAGGAGTGGCTGTATGGGAGCTTTAGGAATAGGAGGAAGGAGTGAGGTTTAACCTCGTGCGTCAATAGTATATTTCTAAAAAATAAGCCATACCATAAGGGAAAGATAAAATTATCCACAAAAAAGCGGTACCAAGTTTTTTTGGATACCGCCATGTATTATTTATAGATATTTGTTTTATTTATTCAGTCAAGAGAGTTGCCATACTTAGAAAATAGTTTCTTTCCTGCTGTGCGGTATAATTATCCCTGCCCGAATAAAAGGAAAAAACTATTACCCTGCCGTTATTTTCCGTTATATAGTGATATGTAAGCTCCTCTCGGGCTGTGGGGGTGTCTTCGCCTACGTTGAATTTTTTATATTCATCATTCGGGCGGTACTGCTTGTAGGAATAGAACACTTTACCCTTTTCTCCTATGGGGAAGTCTCCGTAATATTCCTTAAAGGTCTGATCATCGCTGAATGACAGGATAAACATTCCTCCGTTGTATGAGCTAATTTGCTGACAAAGCGGCTGTGTCATTGCTTCGTCTTCATAATCGATCTGAATTCTCCATTCATCAGCATATTTAAAAAGCCCGGTTAGCTTATCACTTTTTGATATGCTTATGCCGCTTAAACCAACGTATTCCGACAGGAGGTTATCCTCGGGGATATTGTATGAATCGGCATATTCCCCTATGTACTTATCGGCGGCTGCTATATTCATACCTTTTGCATTGCCGTACTGAACAAAACGGAATGTGCGGCCGTTTACCGTCATATCCTCTATAGGCTTTGAGATATCTTCATAGACATCATAGCCGAATTCATCGTAGGAGGGCTTTGCCGCATCAAAGTTAAACTCCTCCGCTTCATAAAGTACGCCGTCCCAATCTAATTTATAAGTGGCAATATATGCATCTCTTATCTCTTTTTTATCTTTATCAAGGTATATAGTTATACTCTTTAGTTCAGAACTTATATAAACAGACATACTATTATCCCCCATATACATAATGTGGCCGGTAGTTTTATTCTTATTGATGTTATAGAAAAAACCGTCGCTAGTGTATGTATCAAAAAAGTCGGGATAGATATAGGCCTCGCAGTGGGTGTTATAGCTGTCATTTTTACTGAATGTGACATCGCCCACAAAGAAGGGCTTAAGCAAAAGAGGAGTGAAGATCTTGCCCTTTACGGTGATAGTCTCGTTGATCGGGCCATATTCGCCGGTATAGCTTCCGCTTGTGGTAATATCAATGCTTTTTGGGATAAATGATCCGGCGAAAGCCACGGCAAACATTAATAGCAGCGGCAGTATCAACCCCTGTACTATGAGCTTTATCCGGCGGTGTTTAAGGCTTGTCTTATGCTGAGTATCATAAAAGCGCTTTACGGCACGCTGCTTTTCATCACCGGTCAATGTTTCAAACTTTGAAAAATCGGGCTCTATGTCCCTGACCGGAAGCTTATTAAGGCTGCGGCCTGCACGCTGAGTAAGAATAAAAATATCGGGCGAAGTATCCTCA
Source organism: uncultured Ruminococcus sp. (assembly GCA_902780505.1). Lineage (GTDB taxonomy): Bacteria > Bacillota > Clostridia > Oscillospirales > Ruminococcaceae > NK3A76. The sequence continues at coordinate 40,233 of CACZFN010000009.1, forward strand.
TCAAGCTGTTCAAGAACAGAGAGTATTTCTTTTTTACTGCTAAGTTCCTTTGCAAGGGCGGCTTTTCTGTCTTTGACAAGTCTGCCTATACTTGCGGGGGTGTCTATCATTTCATTTATCTCGTCAACAGAAAACTCAAGCTTTCTTAGATCGGCAATTGCATTGAGCCGCTTAACATCATTATCATCATATTCACGGAAAGCCTTGCCGTTTTTGTCCTCGGTCTTTGGGGCTATAAGGCCTTTTTCTTCGTAAAAGCGGATCGTGCGCTTGGTAAGGCCGGTTTTTTCACATACTTCTTGTATCTTCATTATTTACCTCGAATAAAAATCATAAAACTCATAATCATAAGGGAATCTTTTGTCAGACAGCACCTCTGCGCTAAACGCTGTAAGGCTGTCTTTTTCCTTATCATACTTGATCTGCACCTGTCTGTCACCTGTTTGGGGAGAGCCACGCCTGTTGACGCTAATACTGATATCTAATATTTCGTCCTCATTATAGGTATAATAAATGGAATGGTTTATATCGCCCACTGTATTGTCTGCGTTTATAAGCACCTCACATAGCATATTGAGAATGGGTATTTCAGGCTGTATAAGGGGCTCGGCGTGGATATTGAGCTCGCTATGGTTTTCAAAGGTGACATCACCAACAAAGAAATCTTCAAAGAGAAGCGGGGTAAAGACGTAGCCACTGATTGTAATTGTTTCGGCAAAATAGCTTTCCTCGGGCAGATGTGACAGCCCCATACTGCCGTTTTTTGTAATATCTACCCTTTCGGGAATAAAGGAAATACCTACAGCCGCAAGCAAAACGACTACCCCAAGCAAAAGCGCACGTTTAAGCCATTTAAAGTATAAGCTTTTTGCAAGGCCAAGCTTTTTTGAAACAAAGAGCCTGCCAAGCTGTTCATTATGGAATTTTTCATAGGCCTGATTTTTTTCCTCATAAGTAAGGGCTTCAAACTTTGAAAAATCGGGCTCTATATCCTTTAGGGGCAGATGTGACAGAGCCTCACCGTTTGCCATATCGCTTAGCGCATATATATCCTCAGCACCGTTTACACGGCTTAAAATATCTATTATCTCACGTTTGCCCGAAAGATCCTCCCAAAGCGCTGACCTATGTGCCAAAACAGTTTTACCGATACTCTCGGGCTTTTCTATCATCTGAGATATCTCGTCTATGGAAAAGTCAAGCCTGCGAAGGGTGGAAACGGCATTAAGCGTTCTGACATCGTCGTTGCTGTATTCTCTAAAGCTTTTCCCGTCCTTGTCCTCGCATTTTGGGGCTATAAGGTCTTTTTCTTCGTAGAAGCGGATCGTGCGCTTGGTAAGGCCGGTTTTATCACATACTTCGGATATTTTCAATATACTCACCTCTGTTACATACCAATAATACCATGTGACGTAGGGTAACAGTCAATATAATTATAATAATGTTCAATATTTGTTTACATAAAATCAACAAATAGGCGCTGTACACATAATTAAGTACAGCGCCCTGAATACACAATTTATTCTAAATAAACAACAAATCCGAACACCTTTTCGTTTACAAAAGTGTTCGGATCATGGAGTATTGGTGCGCCTGAGCACACCCTTGTCGAACACCTTTCCCCCCTTTCTTTTTACCCTTCTTATTATCACTCTTTATAGCTTCAAGTATGGCGCCGTAATCTTCAATGTAGCCATGATCCTTCATATAGCAGGTGATAACTATATAGCCGTCATAAACATATATCTTATCAACAAAGAATTCAAGCACCATATCTCTGACCTTTGGATCGCTCATGTCAGCGTGCTTGTACATATCAAAGAAGTGCTGTATTCCGGTATCATTTTCGATAAGTGCCTTTTTTGCCTTTTCGGCTTCTATTGCATCCTTTACAGCTTTTTTCTGTGTTTCAAGCTCCTGTAATCTTGTTTGCGTAGATTCCGAGAATATTCCCATTTCTATTGCTTTTACAAGATTGGATAATGCTTTCTCTGTATCCTTTAGCTGATTGTTCAGGCTTTCTATATAGCTGTTATTGGCTCTCATTTCTTCATAATAATATGAAAGATCGACCGCAAGATATGTCAGCAGCTCATCATCTCGAAGAAAGTCCTCCAATGTTTTGGTGACAAGGAATTCTAATATGTCTTTTGGAATTTCTTTTACAGAGCACTTGTGTTTTCTGTATTCCTTGCAGGCGTAGTAATGGTACTTTTTGCCCTTCTTTGAAGTCCCGCTCACACCATGAAATGTTGAACCGCATTCTCCGCATAACAGCTTGCCCGTCAGCCAGAAAAATGGTTTTTCCTCATCATCCGTCTTAGCTTTGTACATATTCAACTTGAAACGTTCCTGAACCTTTTCATACAGTTCCTCTGATATAAGCGCAGGCATTCCTTCGGGTATTTCTATGTCGCCATATTTATAAAGTCCGGTATATGATTTGTTTTTAAGTATACTGCGCAACCCGTTTATGGTAAAATCCTTACCGCGGGAGGTTTTTACGCCCTGCTCGTTCAATTCTCTTACGATCTTCTTGATAGGCTTTCCGTTTGCATAATCATTGAATATTCTTTGAACTATCGGTGCTGTAGTATCGTCAATAACGTATTTTTTATCCTCGCCCTTTTTATATCCGAGCATTTTGTGCCCGTTATACAAAGCGTTTTCTGCATTGTATGTCATGCCTCTTATGACATTTTGACTGAGCTGCTTTGAATAAAACTCCGCCATTGATTCAAGCAATCCCTCCATTAAAACACCTTCGGGTGTATTCTGTGGTATTGCTTCCGCAACATAATGTACAGTGCATCCCGCATCACGAATAGTTTTCTTTGCTATCGCAAGATCATATCTGTTTCTGCCCAGTCTATCATTCTTCCAAAGGATCAAGGCTGCCGGCTTGATTTTCTTTATCTCAGACATCATTGTTTGAAATGCAGGTCTGTTATCATTGGTTCCGGTAAGTGCTTTGTCCTCATATTCTTTAATGATTTTCAGTCCGTGAGCCTCCGCATATCTCTGTGCCTGCTCACGCTGCTGGTCGATAGACGCTTCATTCTGCGAGTGTGACGAATAGCGATAATATGCTATTGCCAGATTATTATTGTTTTGGATTATCTTTAACTTAGACATAGTATTTTCTCCTTTCGTTTTTCACTATATTCTGATATATATCCCTCGTCCTGCTGTGTCCTATCGGACACAGCAGACTTAGGAAATAATGGGAATGAAATCACTTTTTGCAATTAGCTTAGCATTACCCAACTCATATTCCGGATATTGTATATATAAATGTTTGTTTAATACAAATAGCTGTCAACCACAACAGACTCCCTGTTGTGACCAAGCATAACTGATACTGCGTGCAGCGCTACCTTGTCATATACCTGTCCTGCCTTGTCTTTACGACAGATGTACTTTTCTTTTTGGGGTATCGCAGATATGTCTCTTGCTATACTTTCGTATTGAGCCTTTGCATATTCTGCTCTATACTTGTGGCATGGAAATCTTACAGGTATTTCTTTCTCCTTAAAGATCTTTTCTTTTTCATCATTGCATTTTCCTGCTGCATTCAATACTGCATTATCATATCCTTCTCTGACAGGAACTTCACGCTCCTTGCCGCCCTTTCCCTGCTTTACATGGACATAAAGTGCCTTTCCCTTGTAATAAATATCCTCTTTTGTTAAAGCCTTAAGCTCATGTATTCTCACACCCGAGCCTTTGCAAAAATCAACAACATCTTTGTACTTTTCTTCCTTGAATCCTTTTACTTCGCCTCTTGATCTTTTGACGTTTGATCTTTCTCTCTTTGGCAGCTCGACTCCGAAATCTGTTGACTTGCAGCCATAAAGTTTAGCGAGTGCAGCCGCATCAAGTGCAACTGTCCACGGTGATACTCCGTCACCGATCCTAAAATTCAGATACATCCCAACATAAGGTCTCATATCCTTAATATCCTTGATGTCAAATCTCGGCTTGACCCACTTGCCGAAGGCAACTGCGTGCTTGACATAATCTTCATAAGTGCTCCACGAATGTATCTTTTCGGATACTCCGTCTGTACTCGCAAGTTTTGCCTGATGATGAGACTCTCCGATCGCAAGCTTTTTCATAAGCTCACCCTTTACTTGATTCTTAATGCTTTTGTTTTTACTCATAAAAACATCTCCTTTCATATTCTCGGTCACCCGATTCACGCTTAGTGCGTCTTTTTGACGTTATAGAGCGTTCGTGCCCCAACCGTCCAAAATGCAAGAATATTAACATTGCTATTGATGCTTAATAATCACATTTTGGCATACATAGCTGTTTACCTTTCATAATTGAAACGGTAAACTGCTATGAGCGGCGGAGATATTAAACGAGCCTTTTCGTTTTGCTCTCCGCCTGATCATCTGCTGTCATCAATCAAATAAACTCCATTAACACAATAACTCCATCGCAGATGATCTTTAATATTGTAATCTCCATGTTATCACTATTGAACTCTGTATAGATCATATTAGAAAACTTACTTTCATAAAAGCTGAAAACCGAGAAAAAGAGAGTATTCATTTAGCCAAAATCAATATATTGTATATCAATTTCTTTTAATTCAATATATTGTGGTTTTGATGTAATTTTGTTCATAAAAGTTTTACATTTAGAGTTAAAAAAAGACCTCCGAAGAGGTCAAAAATCAGTATTATTTAGAATTCATCGTCATCAAATCCAAAATCTTCTAATTGCTCCATTTTCGCATATTCCTCGTCAGAAATATCTATTCTGCATTTTCCGGCAGGGGTAGCGACAAGGGAACTGGTAAGCATTGTAGCGAGGTGGAATGCTTTTCTGAACTCACATCTTGCAACTGTTTCAATCAAATCATTGTATAAGTTTGCAAGCGCATCGATCTGTGCTGTCGCAACAGGTGACTTGCCTTCTTTGAGCTTATGGAGCATACCATCTATTGCTGTTTTCTCCACGGCGTAGTCCGTTGACTTGAAAATGTAATCTTTGTTGTTGTATTCGCTTGACTCAAAATATACATCAGTAAGATTGATTATTTCTTTTGGCTCTTCGTTGCCATAGTCGGGCAACTCAACATGATCTTTAACTATCTGCTCTATGTCCTGCGTGGAGAATTTCATATCAATAAACACATCTCCGCTATGAAGTAGATAAAGACCGGGAACGTGTTGTGAGATGCAATAGTTGAGCAAAAAGTTCTCAAATTCACAATCGAGTATGTGTGGAAAATATGCTGCTCTGTCATCGCTGAAATCCAGACCGTATGCTGTGCCGAGCATAAACAGTCCCTGCTTGATAGATACTTTGATATACAGATCTTCTGCGAATAGGGCTGCCTTATCGCCGATGAATCTCATTTTGCACTCTTTGTTGAAGTAGATCAGCAGGGCTTCTTTGGACATAGTTTCAAGGTTGATGTTGTCGGGTGTGTTGTTGTTAGTGGTCATAGTTAATCTCTCCTTTGTATTTAAATATGATTTTGGTATTTGATCGGCTTAGTTATTGCTATCCCCCTTGACTAACCGATTTTATTATGGTAAAATAGTTGTAGATTAGGATTGCTGTTTTGCTTATCCTGATGTTATTATAACTTGCAAATGCGAATTTGTCAAGAGATTTTTGCTCGCATTTGCAAATTTTATTGTTTTGCACAAATGCAGGTGAAAATAATTGTCTATTATAAACAGAATTATAGAATTACTTAACGAAAAAGGGCTAAAACAAACTGATTTATGCTCTTATTTAGAAATAAATACAAGCACATTCACTACTTGGAAAAATAGAAATACCGATCCCCCGGCAAAGTATATTTTACGCATTTGCGAATTTATTGGTATCACACCATATCAGCTCTTAGCTGATAAGTTAAGTGAAGAACACACTATGTTACTTAATGATGAAGAAGAACTCCTTCTTACATATTACCGCCAGCTCAGTGAAAAGCACCGAGGCGTGATCTTAGGCGAGGCAAAAGCCCTTGCGTCAAATGACAATGATTAAAATACATAAACCAGCCCTCGCAGACATTACACCTGCGAGGGCTTTTCTCTTACATATCAAACAGATTTATTACTTGCTTCCCAACACTCTTAGCATATTTCATCGCATTATAAGCGCCGCCCTTCTCCTTCTCAACATAGCAGATGATCAAATCCGCCCTGTCGCACATCTCCCTGTTTCTGACCCCGATAGCCGCCTTCGGGTGAGCAGAGACAGCAGAGGAGCTAATCTGAACTTCGTCATAATAATCCTCAAAGCTTTCCTTGTTGTCACGGTACTCGGCCCGCTCATAGGGGAGCACAAGAATATGCGAAACATTCCCGTAGTCATAGCGTTCCTTTGCCTTCTTTATTGCCGAGGAAACGATCTGGTCAAACTCGCCGTCCCTGCCGACAAGGAACTCGACATATTCCTTTTGGTTTATCAGGTCTTTAAGGATTGGCTCAAGCTGCTCCTCTATCTTAAACATATGTCAAAGAGCCACTAAGTAACCCCACGCAATAGGCAGAATCAAATTCGATTACAACATATCAATTCATTGAAGAGAGCAGCGTTTTATTCAGGAACGTTGCTCTTTTTGAATTATTTGCAAATTTGAATATTTTACTTGGAATTAACATAGAGGTGATTGAAGATTTAATATGAGCATTATTATAATATAAATGTTACTGTTTCAGGCTTAAACTGCACATTTACACTCCTTCCGAAAAAAATGCTTGCTTTACCTACAATTAACATAGAAAAGGTATCGGAATTTACATTGAAAATGTTATACTTATATCACCGAAAGGAAATATTCAACAGGAGTGATTATTGTGAGTAAGAAAAAGGTTTTAGCAAGTGTATTGGTGTTGCTGATGGCAATGAATGCAACCGGATGCGGAAAGAAAAAAGATCAGACAGTCTCGACAGACGGCTCAACATCAATGGAAAAGGTCATTGGTTATCTAAGTGAAGCTTATATGGAAGAAAACAGCGACACAAAGGTAACTTACAATCCGACAGGTTCTGGTGCTGGCATCAAAGCAGTACAGGAAGGACGCTGTGATATCGGACTTTCCAGCCGTGATCTGAAAGATGATGAAACGGCAGAACTGAATGCGGAAGTTGTAGCGATAGACGGTATCGCAGTTATCGTCAACAACTCGAATCCCGTAGAAGACCTTGATGTTGCTGAGATTGCAAAGATCTATACCGGCGAGTTTACAAACTGGAATGAGCTTGGTGGTTCCGATTCTCCTATTGTCTGCATCGGACGAGAAGCGGCTTCAGGAACAAGAGACGGTTTTGAATCCGTTACCGGTACTGCCGATAACTGCAAATATGCACAAGAGCTGACATCTACGGGTGATGTTATCCAGACGGTATCTTCTAACCCGAATGCTATCGGCTATGCTTCTCTCGCATCTGTCGGTGATTCGGTCAAAACCGTTTCCGTAGACGGAGTATTACCTACTGAGGATACCGTTCTCAATGGCAGTTATAGCATTCAGCGTAATTTCGTTCTTGTAACTAAAAAGGATAAGGAACTTTCTGAATCAGCAAAGGATTTCTATGATTTTTGTATGAGTGATAAAGCTGCTGATTATATCCGTAAAGCAGGAGCAGTTCCTGCAAAGAAATGAGAGAGCGGCATGAAAAAGAATAAGATAGTGGACATTGCAATGAGATGGCTGTTTACAGTCTGCGGATTTCTTTCGATCATATTTGTAATAGTTATCACTGCATTTCTTGTAAGTTCAGGAGTGCCTGCCATCGGAGAGATCGGTATTAGGGAATTTCTGTTCGGTACAACATGGGCATCGACCGCTAAAAATCCCGAATACGGTATCCTGCCGTTTATATTATCATCGGTATACGGAACATTCGGGGCAATATTGATCGGCGTTCCCTTTGGCGTATTGTGTGCAGTGTTCCTTGCAAAATCGTCAAGCAGAAAAGCTTCGTCTGTATTTTCTTCGGTCATTGAGCTGATGTCGGGTATACCTTCGGTCGTTTACGGACTTGTAGGAATGATCGTGATCGTACCTAACGTAAGAGCATTATTTGGTCTTCCGGACGGCGCAAATCTTTTTTCGGCGATCATCGTGCTTGCGATCATGATACTGCCCTCGGTCATCTCCATATCGCAGACGGCGATACAAGCAGTTCCGCATGAATATGAAGAAGCATCTCTTGCACTTGGTGCTACAAAGACCGAAACGATCTTCAAAGTGACGCTGCCGGCAGCAAAAAGCGGTATCCTCGCATCTATTGTACTTGGCATCGGCAGAGCATTGGGTGAAGCAATGGCGGTCATGATGGTTGCAGGAAATGTTGCGAATATGCCGTCGCTGTTCAAAAGCGTGCGTTTCCTTACAACAGCAGTCGCAAGTGAAATGTCGTATTCTTCGGGGTTACAGCGTCAGGCACTGTTCTCGATCGCACTTGTTCTGTTCATATTCATTCTGCTGATAAATATCATACTGAACTTTGTGGTCAAGAGGGAAAGGAAGTGAGGTCATGCGTGAAAAAATATCTGCAAAGCGAAGGATCATAAATGCTATCATGAATTCGCTTGTATTTTCTGCTGCTCTCATCATTTTCGTTCTCGTTATCCTTATGGCGGGCTACATACTGCTCAGAGGGCTTCCTCATATCACAGGAGAATTTCTCACAACAAAGCCAAGTATGGTAAGAGAAACAGTCGGCATATTGCCAAATATCCTTAATACGATTTATATCATCATCATAACAATTATGATCGTTCTTCCGCTTGGTGTAGGCGGCGCTGTCTATTTACAGGAATACGCTTCCAACAAGAAAGCTGTGAAAGTCATTGAGCTTGCAACAGAAACGCTTGCAGGCATACCGTCTATCATCTACGGACTCGTAGGTATGCTGATCTTTGTGCAGTTCTTCACATTGGGTACGAGCCTGATCGCAGGTGCGCTGACGCTTGTTATCATGACATTACCGACCGTGATACGCACAACACAGGAAAGTCTGAAAACCGTACCTCAGAGCTACAGAGAAGGTGCATTTGCTCTCGGTGCGGGAAAATGGTATACGATACGTACCGTTGTCCTTCCTTCGGCGGTTGACGGTATCATAACAGGCTGTATACTTGCGATCGGAAGGATCACAGGCGAAAGCGCAGCATTGCTGTTCACGGCAGGAATGGCAAATGAATTGCTGTCACCGCTCGATGCGGTACAGTCCGATAACGCAGGCTCAACGCTTACGGTTTCATTGTATATGTATGCAAAGGAACGAGGAGATTTTGAAACAGCTTTTGCTGTTGCGGCAGTCCTGCTGTTTATTTCCGTAATCATAAATGTATCCGTAAAAATAGCAAAGAATAAATATAAGAGAGGAGAGGAAAAATGAGCAATGACGGAATAAAACTTGAAGCTCATGACCTGAACCTTTGGTATGGTGAAAACCATGCGCTGAAAGGTATCAATATATCCCTGCCCGATAAGATGATTACCGCATTGATTGGACCTTCAGGGTGCGGTAAATCCACATTTCTTCGTTCCCTCAACCGAATGAACGATCTTGTGGAAGGCTGCCGTATCGAAGGTGTGATAACGCTGGGCGGTACGGATATTTACAAGGATATGGACGTTAGTATCCTTCGCAAGCGGGTGGGAATGGTTTTTCAGAAGCCCAATCCTTTTCCGATGAGTATTTATGATAATATCGCTTACGGTCCGAGGATACACGGAATAAAGTCCAGAGTCAGGCTTGATGAGATAGTAGAAGATTCACTGAAAAAAGCTGCTCTTTGGGAGGAATGTAAGGACAGGCTCAAAAAATCGGCGCTTGGTATGAGTGGCGGACAGCAGCAGAGACTTTGTATTGCGAGAGCCCTTGCAGTTGAACCGGATATCCTTCTTATGGACGAACCCACGTCGGCACTTGACCCCATTTCCACATCAAGGATAGAAGATCTTGCGGTCGAACTCAGAAAAAAATACACGATCATCATGGTCACACATAATATGCAGCAAGCAGCAAGAATATCCGATAAGACAGCCTTTTTCCTTATGGGTGAGATCGTGGAATTCAATGAGACCGATAGAGTGTTTTCAAGTCCCGATGATAAAAGGACAGAGGATTACATTTCAGGAAGGTTTGGTTAATATGCGTGAAAAATTTGAAACAGAGCTTGTAAAGCTGAATAATGCTCTTGTAGAAATGGGCGCTTTATGTGAAGATGCCATAAGCTGTGCTGTCAAGTATCTTCTGGACAGAGATGAACAGATGAAAGAAAACTCGGTCATGGCAGAGAAGCTGATAGACAATAAGGAACGTGAAATTGAATCCATGTGTATGAGATTGCTCATTCATCAGCAGCCTGTCGCTACGGATTTCCGTATGGTAACATCAGCGCTGAAAATGATAACCGATTTGGAGCGTATCGGAGATCAGGCATCTGATATTGTTGAGATCGCCGATTATGTAACAGCAGATATGACATTCAGGACAGATATAAAAGAAATGGCAGAGAATACGGTAAGAATGGTGACAAACAGCATTGATTCATTTGTGAAGAAGGATATTTCAATTGCAGATTCGGTCATCAGGATGGACGACACCGTTGACGCTCTTTTCGATAAAGTGAAATCTGAGATCATGAGTATCGTCAGTGCCGAAAGCAATAACGCCGAATGTCTTCTCGATCTTCTCATGATCGCAAAGTATTTTGAAAGGATAGGCGATCATTCCGAGAATATAGCCAAATGGGTGATCTTTGCGGTAACAGGAAAGCATAATGAACGATACTGATGAGGCGAAAAAGATGGATAAAATATATATAGTAGAAGATGATGACAATATAAGAAAGCTTGTCTGCTATGCCCTAAAAAAAGAAGGCTACTCTGTTAAGGATTTCTCACGTCCGAGTGAATTCCGCAAGGCTTTACCAACTGAACAGCCCGATCTTATTCTTTTGGACATCATGCTGCCCGAGGAAGACGGTCTGTCAATTCTGAAAAGTTTGCGGAAAACAAATGAAATGCTCCCCATAATCATGCTGACTGCGAAAGACAGTGAGTATGACAAAGTCACTGGACTTGATATGGGAGCAGATGATTACATTTCAAAACCGTTCGGTATGACTGAACTTATATCAAGAATTAAAGCTGTACTGAGAAGAACCCGACAAATGAATTATCAAGACAAAGAAGAATTCAATATAGGCTGTTTATCGGTCAACATAAAAAAACATACTGTTTTTGTTGACGGCAGTGAGGTCACGCTTTCCTTCAAGGAGTTTTCCATACTTTCCATTCTGCTAAGTGCCAATGGAAATGTAGTCAGCCGTGAAGAATTATTTGCAAAGGTATGGCAGGATTACTACGGTGAATCCAGAACTCTTGATGTGCATATCCGAAATCTCAGGGCAAAGCTCGGAAAGGCGGGACAGTATATCCAGACCGTAAAAAATGTTGGATATAAAATTGGAGGTGACAATATTGGTTAAAAAGATATTTCGCTCAAATATTCTAACTGCCATGATAGTATTACTGACCTGTCTTATTATTATATTAGGGATATTACAGGAAGTGTTTACCGCACAGCTTGAGAAACAATTGAAGATGGAGGCATCTTTTGTTGCTGCTGCGGTAGAAAAAGAAGGAATAGGTTATTTTGAAAAACTAACAAAGGACAACGATCGTGTTTCATTGATATCAGCCGACGGAACAGTACTTGCAGATACTCAGGCTGACATAAATGAACTTGAAAATCATGCTGACAGAGAGGAAATAAAAGAAGCAGCCGAATCAGGAACCGGACACAGCGTAAGATATTCTGCTACCATGACCGAAAAAACCGTTTATTACGCTCAGAAGCTTGAAAACGGTGATATTATCAGAGTGTCAACCGAACAATATACGCTTTTAACCATACTGCTGTTAATGAGTCAACCGATAGCTATATTGATAATTGTTACAGTAGTCCTGTCATTAGTGCTGGCGTTAAGAGTTTCAAAAAGAATTGTTGATCCGATAAACAAACTTGATCTTGATAATCCACAGGACAACGATACCTACGAAGAATTGACTCCACTTCTGAGGAGAATATCATATCAGAAAAAAACTATCGAGCAACAGTTGAAAGAAACTCAGCAGAAACAGGAAGAGTTCAGAATCATTACAGATAATATGAGCGAAGGCTTTATAGTTATCAACGAGCAGCTAAAAATACTGACATATAATCAGTCTGCACTCAAACTTCTCGGTGCTGAAGTTGAAACACCCGATAATATATTGAAATTAAGCCGAAGCGAAGTCTTTCGGGAAGCAATCCACAAATCTCTTGAAGGTGAACATTCTCAGGCTGAAATGGCATCCGGAGATCGTTGTTACAGTATTATTTCAAATCCTGTATATGATGCTGACGGCAATATTATTGGTGCAGTAATCATCATAATTGATATTACTGAAATCAGCAAACGTGAGCAGTTAAGGCGTGAATTTACATCAAATGTCTCACATGAGCTAAAGACTCCATTGACATCTATTTCGGGATTTGCAGAGATTATGAGATCAGGCGGAACGGACGAAGCAACTGTTATAGATTTCAGTAATTCTATATATGATGAAGCACAGAGACTTATCACGCTTGTTTCTGATATTATAAAAATATCGGAACTTGATGAAGGTACGATATCATATGAAAAAGAAGAAGTTGATCTGTATACATTATCTCTTGAGATAGCAGCAAGGTTGTCCGCACAGGCACATGAGAAGAAGGTACATTTTGCTGTAAACGGGAAAAAAGCTGAAATAATGGGCGTAAGAAAGATTCTTGATGAGATCATATTTAATCTCTGTGACAATGCAATCAAGTATAATAAGGAAAACGGAGAGGTCACTGTTTCAGTTATAAACAATGAAAAAAGCGTGATCGTTTCTGTTACGGATACGGGTATAGGAATACC